>NC_010681.1:0-319109 GCF_000020125.1 Paraburkholderia phytofirmans PsJN | reverse complement strand
GTAGAGCTTGAGCGCGTCCAGCTCGCACCGGCTGCGAAGGTGCATCTGTACCAGCGGTCGGAAACTGTCGCCACCGCCGGAAACCAGCGCTTTCCCGGGCAGCTTGGCAAATTGCCTGTGTGACGATCCAAGCAGCGCATAGTCACTCGCCCTGGCGTTTCCCAGACGTTCGATCATCCGTTTCTCGACGAGGACCGACAGCCCGTTTGAGACCAGTTTTCTTGACAGCCCCGCCATCACCTCAAAATCGTCGTAGGTGAGATGTGCAACCGTATCCTCGGCGGGAGACAGCGAAGGATCGGCTGGCACCCTAGTCACCAGGTCTTTGAGCTGATGTTTTGCCTCGGAGGCGAGGTGACAGATGACGAAATACAGCATCAGCGCCGCCGTGCCCGCCGCCCTCTCCGTGCGCCACGTAAAGCTCTTGAGCCGTTCGTCCCCGCACCAATCGACGGGCATCTTTGACCACGGTTTCACCTTCATCCCTTGCTCCCATGCGTCACCATGAGTCCAATCACCACCAGCGCAATGATGATGGCGATGATCTGCAACAGCGGCATAAGGGCGGCGGACTTGTCCGCCAGGAGTTCAATGGATTCAGCAATCGTTTTGATTAGTTCGCTCATGGGAGCCTCAACCGGAACTGGGACACACAGCGAATTTTTAACTATCCCACAAACTTCTTTCTAGATGGAGGTGCACGCAATATACATTCGATTCCTTTATAAGTAGTTGAAATTAAAAAAATAATTCATATTTTATCTAGTTTATAGGCCCACCGAGTTAGTTCACGAACGCCCAGTTTTCCTCCGTCCGGGCCCGTTCCGGGGGCGTCAGCCCCCTTCAGGGCATGGACCCTGCCTCGCGCGCCCGAATGCCATGCATTCAGACTATTGACATGGTTATGCGATTGTGATAGTGTTCCCCCAATCCTTTCGAGACTGTCACTTCGCTGTGAGTCTCCAAGGGTGTCCGAGTGGTTTATGGTGCCAGCCTGCGAAGCTGGTACAGGTGAAAGCCTGTCGTGGGTTCGAATCCCATCCCTTCCGCAAAGGGCCCTGTCAAGTGAGCATTTTGTGTTCTCCTGACAGGGCCCTTTGCGGTTTACTCCTCCCGAACCTTCCATGTACGTGTCTTGGCCAGCCCGAATACCTCGAAAGTGCCGGCCGCGCAGTCGCGTTCCAGTTTTTCGATGTGCGTGAGGCGTATTCAGCCGAAAAACCCGCGCTCCGTGAGCGGCGAACCGGTAACATGAACCCGGACCTCCCGCTTTCCCGTGACGGTCGCATTCAGCAGCGTGAGCAGACTGCCGTCCTTGCTGAGGATACTGAAAATGAGCAATGCTAAACGCAAGGCCGAGGCGAGAGCCGAAGCGCTGCGCGTGGCCGGCGAAGAGCTGGGCATCGACACAGCGAGTGCGGACGATGAAGCGCTTGATCTGCTGCTAGATTGCGGCGCGGACCACCTGCGGGACTGGAACATCCCCGTCCCCGAGAATTGGCTGGGAGGCGCGAGCGCGTCGTAACACGACAGTGCATAGAACCCGGCTCACGCGAGCCGGTTTTTTTACGCTACCCTACTTTCCTTGACGTTGTGCGCCCCGTCCTATCGTTCGGTTAGCGGCGTGGCGGTCAATGGCTTAAAAATGCCGCATGTCGCGCAATCCGTTTACGCTGGTCGACGCCGACTGGCCCTTATACCCCATAAGCGCCGCTTTGGTCAGACGGGATCGAACGACCGTAACGGGTCGACCTCGGGCTGCCGCATCAGGTAGTAAGCCGACCACTTCGAGCCGTTCGCATCGGCAATTCGAAAGATTGTCACCATTGGCACATGTTGCGTACCTTCGCGTCCCCGGATACTGGATGCGGCAACGTGAACGGCATATCCGAACAGTCGGAAACACGCCTAAAAGCGAACAACGACGCGAGCGGCCGGTCGTTGCGCCCGTGTCCATGCCCAGCCCAGTCCATATAACATCGCGCCCATCGCGCCGACGAAGAAGCCGACCGGCCAGTCCGACACATACGACAGTGCGATGGCAACCCAGACGGTCACGAGCGAAAACACGACAGAAAGGAATACCGCAGGTCCTGGACGGCTACAGCACGACCGGGCGGCACACGCCGGCCCCACCATCAGACTGAACACCAGCAGGGCACCCACTACGGGCAATGCCATGGCTGTGGCGAGCGCCAGGATAGCGAGAAACGCGAATTCGACCCACTGGCTCGATACCCCCTGCGCCTCGATCAGTTCGGCCGACACCGAGCCGAGCAGCAGCGGACGGAACAGCAACGCGACGAGCACCAGACACGCCGCGCTGATCAGTGCGACTGCCAGCAGATCGCTGTCGCTCACGCCCAGTACTTCACCGAAGAGCAGCGCATAGACCGCCTGCGAGTACTCGGTTGTCGTGCTTAAAAATAGCGCGCCGAGACCCAGCAGCATCATAAGACACAGGGCTGTCGCCACCTCATGCCGGCCGCGGCGCCCCAGCCAGGCGATGCCCACGACACCAGCAGCAGCGGCCATGACCAGGCCCACGAGTGGATTGACGCCCAGCAGGCTCGCCGCCGCCGCGCCCGGAAACGTACCGAGCGGCAACGCATGCGCTGCGAACGACGCGCCCCTGACCACCACGAAGAAGCCAACGCAGCCCGCGACCACAGCCACGATCGTCGCCACGAGCCAGGTATTGATCATGAAGCTCGCGAACATCGTCAGACCTCCGCCTGTGAGGGCGCGCCGAACCCGGTGTTCACGTCCCGGCCGCGCCCGGTGTTCCGCGTCCACCAGCCAGCGGCGACATAGAACACAAAAATGAGTGTGACCACAAAGAAGCTCACCGGCCAGCCGTGGCCCGGCGTCCAGTAGTAGCTGTCCCAAGCGAGCAGGATGCCAAGCCAGGTCACGAGCAGCCCGATCAGCGCGGACAGGAGGACCGCCCATCCCGGGCGCTTCACCATGCGCAGCGCAATCGCTGCCGGTCCGATCAGCAGCGCGGTCGACAGGATGGCACCCACCGTAATGGCGGAGAGCGAAACCGCCAGTGCCAGGGCGAGCAGATGCAGCAGGCTCACGAGCCGTACATGGACGCCCTGGACAGCAGCGAGTTCGGGATCGACTGAACTTAGCAGCAACGGGCGGTAGAGCGCTGCAATCAGGATCAGCGAACCGGCCCCGACGGCAAGCGCCGGCGCGATGATTGACGCGGGAATGGCAAACATCGAACCGAACATCACCGTGATGGCGGCACCCGTCGTGCTGTGCGAGGTGACATCGAGATACAGGAAGAGCGCAGTCAGCCCCAGCCCCGCACCGAGCACGACGCCGGTCACGAGATCGCGCTCACGCGCCCGCCGGATCCGTACCAGCTCCATACCCGTGGCCGCCAGCACCGCCATGACGAGAAAACCCAGCAGCGGATTGACGCCCAGCAGGAACGATGCCGCGCCGCCTGCGCTACTCACATCCGCGAGCGCATGCCCGGCAAAGGACTGCCCCCGCATCACCGTAAAGACACCGATCACGGCCGACACGAGCGCCGCACCGCCGCCCACTACGATCGCCGTATGCACGGGACCGCTCGTCAGGAAACCTGGCCCGACAATCGATGTGAAGAAAATGTCCGCGACCGTCATGGAATCCGCGCCACATGAACGGGATCGTGCGGGTGCTGCGCACGGCTTTTATCCGGACTGCCCGCTGCGATGACGAGCACACGGCCATGCACCCGGACGACATCGATGTGGTAGCCGTACAGCCTGCCCAGCACCTCGCTGCGCACCACCTCCTGCGTGGACCCGCTCGCCGCATGTCCGTTGGCGAGATACACGATGCGGTCCATCACCGGCAGCAGCGGGTTCATGTCGTGAGCCGACAGCAGCACGGCAATCCCCTGTTCCACGCACAACCGGTGCAGCAGCCCGACAATGCCCGCGACGCTGCGCACGTCGAGGCTGGCAAGCGGCTCGTCAAGCAGCAGCAGGCGCGGTTTGCGAATCAGCGCATGTCCGATCAGTACCCGCTGCTGCTGGCCACCGGAGAGGTCGCCCATACGCTGGTCGGCGAAGGACTGGGCCTCCACCGCCTGCAGTGTTGACTCGACTGCCTCGCGGCGCCTGCGCGAAGGCAGCGGCAGCCCGATACGTCGCCCGTCAAGGCCCAGGGCAACCAGGTCGCGGGCCCGCAGCGGCAGGTACGGGTCCAGCACGATCTGCTGCGGCACATAGCCGATGGATGCCCGACCGCCCGCTCCGTTGATGCGGATACGGCCCGCATCGGGCTTCTGGAATCCGAGGATCGTGCGCAGGAGGGTCGTCTTGCCCGATCCATTCGACCCGATCAGCCCGCAGAACTGGCCCGCCTCCATGGTAAAACCCACGCCATGCAGAACGGTATGCCCGGGGAACGAGACACTCACACCCTCGACAACCAGCACCTCACTCCCGTGACACATGCCGTTATTTCCCTGCGTGCAGCACTTCGGTCGACCCCTTGCCTGTCACAGCCCTGTCGAGGGCGTTGACCTCAGCCACCATCCACGACTGGTACGTGAAGCCCGGTGTCGGCATGGTCTCGTAGACACCCACGACCGGGATGCCATTCTTCTTCGCCAGCGCAAGGAACGACTGCGTGAGTGCATCCGTGACCTGCTGGTTATAGACGAACACCTTCACCTTGTGGTCCGTGAACAGGGCGTTCTGCTTCGTCACGTCCTGCGGCGACGGGTCGGTGCCGTTCATGATGGCCGCCTGCATGCTGTAGGGCGTCTGGATGTCGATGCCTGCCGCCTCCAGCATGTAGTCCGCAACGGGCTCCGTCACGGCAACGGGAGTACCCGCGTGATGGGCCTTGAACGCAGCAATCGCCGCAAGCCAGGGCTTGAGCGACGCATCGAACTTCTTCGCGTTGGCCTGGAAGTAGCCCGCCTGCGCTGGATCCAGCGCGGCAAGGTCCGCCGCAATCTCCTTTGCGACGGCCGGCATCGTCTTCGGGTCGTACCACAGATGCGGGTTCGGCGTGCTGTCGGACAGACCGAGCAGGTGCTGGACGTCGATCACCTTGCGTCTGGCATTCGGTGCCGCTGCGATGATCTTGTCGGCCCAGGCGTCGTATCCGACGCCGTTCTTGACCACAAGGTCAGCGGACGCGATTTCGCCTGCTACCTTCGGGTTGACCTCGAACGTATGCGGATCGGTGTTCGGATCCGTCTCGATCGCCGTCACCTGGACGTACTGGCCACCAATCTGCGAAATGACATCCGCATATTCGTTCTCGACGCCGATCGCCTTGATCACGGCCGGGGCCGCCGACGCCGTGTTGACACAGCCAAGAAGTACGGCTGCAGCGATCACCGCGTGGGAAAGGGCCGGTATCCGGGCCTTCGCCGCAGTCGCGTGCAACAGGTGACGCCGGGTCATATTCGCATCGATCTCGTGGTTTTCTTTCATCTGGTTTTCCTTTCGTCAGGGGTTATGGCCACCTAAATGAAATGATATAACATTACATATACAGAGAACACTTTTTAACTCTCACGAGTCCAGGAGCTACCATGCAAGCCCCCGCCGAACTGTCGCGTATCCCCGTCACCATCCTCACCGGTTTCCTGGGTGCCGGCAAAACCACCCTGCTCAACCGGATTCTTACCGAGCACCATGGTGGCCGGGTTGCCGTCATCGAGAACGAATTCGGCGAAGCCGGCATCGACAACGAACTGCTGGTCCAGGACGGCAACGAGCAGATCATCGAGATGAACAACGGCTGCATCTGCTGCACCGTGCGCGGCGACCTCGTGCGGATCCTCTCGACGCTTGCGGCCCGGCGGGACGCGGGTGAACTCGGCTTCGACCGTGTGATTGTGGAGACCACGGGTCTTGCCGATCCCGCACCCGTTGCCCAGACTTTCTTCGCCGACGAGGCCGTGCAGGAGCGGTACCTGCTCGACGCCATCGTCACCGTCGTTGACGCCCGCCACGGTGCCGACCAGCTCGACGAGCATCATGAAGCCCAGGAACAGGTCGGGTTCGCCGACCGTATCCTGGTCTCGAAAGCGGACCTCGCCGGCGAAGCCCAAACCCAGGCGCTGATGCAGCGGCTGCGACAGATGAACCCGCGCGCGCCCATCCGCGAGTCACACTTTGGCAAGACCGATCTCACCCAGCTGCTGGACACCCGCAGTTTCGACCTCGATGCGATCGTCGAGATCGAGCCGGACTTCCTGCAGGACGTTTCGCACACGCACGATGACGACGTGACGTCGTTCGTCTACCGCAACACCGCGCCGCTCGACCAGGAAAAACTCGAAGCCTTCTTCAGCACCATCGTGACGATCTACGGTACGTCGATGCTGCGCTACAAGGGCGTGCTGAACGTCGCGGGGGCCGACCGGCGCCTTGTCTTCCAGGGCGTCCACATGATCTTCGGCGCCGACCTGGGCACACCGTGGCGGGCGGACGAGCGCCGCGAAACGAAGATCGTTTTCATCGGCAAACAGCTCCCGGTAGAAGTCTTCAAGGCGGGGCTCGACGGTTGCGTGTAGATCGGACGGCTCGCCGGGAGACCGGTGGTCCATCGGTCATGCGGGTAGCGTGCCAGCCAACAGACCTTAAGCCCGCGCACTCCGTATCAGCGAGACGAGGCATGCGCCACAGGGGAGCGAGGTGATGATACTGATCCGCAAACCGTCAAGGGCGGCCAGCATGCGCATCCTGATATCTCGCCAGACCGGCCGCGCACCGTCCGTCGGGCAGCTTCCCAAGGCCGGGATGCCTTCGTCGGTTTCGCTCCACGTCCCGTTGGCCGTCCGAACGATGACCCGAAGTCGCTGCGCGGGTCAGGGCTCCGAAAAAGTTGTCCACCAGGTCTTATTTCGGGATGCAGTCTGAACGGATCGCTGAGCTCGGCCGTGTCGTCCAACGCTGAATAGGCCCACTATCGTTTACAGCTTTCATCATATAGATGTAAACGTAGTAGCAGTTAACAAGGCCGCCTTTATTATGTGGAAAACCGCGAATAATCGCTGTGAATCAAGGTTTTAGGAACTTTAGAACTCTGAGGATTCTTTGGGAACATCGAACATGAGCCAAGGATAAGTTTACGGGGCGCAGAACAAACGACAGGTTATGCAGATTCCGCCCACAGTTAGCCAAGGTGATGTACAGGAGTTAGCCACAACCATCTGTGGATAACCTCCACGTCCTGTCGACTGATTGCCGGCATGGTTTCCGCTGAGAAAGATGGTGTGTGGTCATCGCTACACGTTGACGTCCTGGTCGCGCCTGCCGTCATCAGTCAGACCCAAGCCACCCTTGCTGTCAACGGGGTGGCTCACGCGACGAGACGCACGGATGCCGGACCTTCCTGGCGGCGACGACGCAGGCTCGGGACGGAAGGCGTTTCACCCGGCAGGTGATGAGGACTGTGCCGATCCTGCGACATGAGCACGTCATGAGCGCAGACCGCCGTCCTGACTTCGTGCAGCCACGGCAAGGACGGATTGCCTGTAGGATGCACGTATGGAAAAGCACGACGGCGAGCTACGAGGTGGGGAGTGGACTTACCGAGCTGAAACAAATTAATCAAAAGTCCGCGCTTCGAAAGACACGCGATCGTGCGGATTCTATGGGGCAGCGCTTGCGCTGCCCCGTTTCGCACATCGTGAGATTTTCAGCGAGCCGTGACCGGAGTGAAAATGACTGACACGTCCAGATCCCGGTGCGCGCCGTTCGCATCATTTACCTGGTGCAGAATCTGTAGCGGCTGACCAACGCGGTCCAGCACGCTAGAGCCGTCAGAATCACTCGCCCATGACGCCTCGGAGATATTCCCGCACTTGCCCGAGTTGAAGTCGTGATACCCGAGGAGCTTGCTTGCGGCAACGTCCTGCTCGAACCCGACCTGACCGTTCTTCGAGTACAGCAACGGTGTGATCTTCACCACAACTCCGTCGTGGATGTCGCGAGGTGCGGGGTTCAGCGTGCAGGGGCCATCATACTTCATCGATTTATGGACACCGGATAGATTACTGAATGTCGCCGTTTGCCGAATATCTACATCCTTTTCCTGCGTGAACGACCCGTAGAACGAAGACGTAACCTTGACGGTCACGTGAACCTGCTGGTCGGTCGATTCAGCAGGATTCGACGACTGCTGCGCAAAGGCTGCGACGGGAGGAAGCGCGGCAAGAGCTACTGCCGAAAACAGAAATTTCACAAGCACCTCACTATCTGGGTTTTCGATGAACTGCATACCGGTTTACGACAGTATTACTTCCAGATTTAGGCATATTCGGTAAAAAATGGCGCGTGGGTTATTAAAAATATATACGTAACGCATATCGAAATGATGATAACCAGCGAGAATACCGTCGAGAATTTTTGTGTGTAGGGAAAAGGAAATGCGCAAAGATTTCCCAAAGGTGAACCTGCTTTGCCGACCAGACACCAAGATTCATTTACTTTGGGAACTTCCAAAAGGACAGAAAATGACGGCTCGGAAATTCGAGTGGATGGCATCGGCGCAAAATCACTGTCCTTGCCATGATTAAATGCTATGCCGTCTTTGTCGACCGAGCGTAGCTATCAATGTTCCGTCGGACTGCTGCGTGTGCTTTCCGCGGCACCATCGCTGCGTGAGTTGATAATCCGCCCCGCAAGTGCGCCCGCACTCATAGCAGACGCCAACAGGGACTGGCATGTGGGACGCTACTGCCGTCCCATCGCAGTAACACCTATCGACAATTTTCATATGCTAATGCCGCCCGAAACCCGGCTTCGCAATATCGTCACGATGTTTGTTTATGGGCGATCCTTCCTGCTGCGGCACGAGCCAGACGCGACCGCGGCATGCTGACCGGTGCGAAAGCATGTTGGCACGTCTTCTCAATCAGGAGAGAGGCGTGTGTTTTGTTCGCTCTCGCCAGCAACTCCACTTCCTGCTTGCGCTGAAATAACTGGGCACCGGCACTTCGGCGAAGCAGCGCGTGGACGACCTGGATTATGAGCGTGCCGCAGCTTTGTGACCATATTCGGCAAGGCACCTGGGACCTCGCCGGGTCGCTACATGGCGGACAGACGCATGTGGGGCCCGTGACTGAAACTAACAACCTCTCACTAGCGCACATATCCGGCGGACGAATGTAGAACGCCGCGCCTGAACAACCTGTTGAGGGGCTCGGAGAAATATCGGAAGACGATTTGGGCGACAAGTGCGGCGGCGGCCAGATAAAACACCAGCCAGAGCGGCTTCGCATACAGCCCGACGTACTGGCGCGTTACGTATTCATGCAAGATGCCGAGCACGACAATGTGGAGCAGTTGAAGCTCATAGCTGCGCTGTCCGAACCAGCGGATTCGAAAGGCCGACGGCTTCGCGTTCGACTTCCAAATTACCTGTGCTCGGCGATATGTATCGATCAGGCTCGGGTCTTTGCCGCAAAAATCGAAATTCCCGATGCACCCTACCGTCGAAGACACAATGCCGTCATGCCCGTCTTTCCAGGCGGGCGAGCGCGATGGTTCCGGCGATCATCAGCACAGCCGCCAGCGCGAAGCCAAGCATTGGGGTGGCGGCTGTCCATACCGTGCCGACGATCGCGCTTGAAACGAATTTTGTCGTACCGTTCACGGTGCCGAGCGCACCATAGCTGATGGCGAGCGTATCGGGCTGGACCATTTCCGCAGTGACCGTCGATTCCAGCGCTTCCTGCACGGCGACATACAGCCCGGCGACCAGAAAAATACCTGCCAGCAAAGGCACGCTGTCGATGTGCCACCAGAACGCGAGCGCCATCAGCGCTGCCGTGAGCGCGCCCAGCACGTACCCCGCAACCAGCACGGGGAGATGGCCGGTCCGGTCGGCTGCCACGCCCACCGGATACGAGACCGCAACCTGAACGACATTGCGCCACACGTAAAGCAGGCCCGCCACCTGTGCGGCCTCGATCGTGCCGAGTCTCGGTGTGAGCAGGGTCGTCGCGGCCAGAATCAGCAGGCTGTGGGAGAAATCGCCGATGCCGAAAATGCCAACGGCCCCGAGATAGCGCCTGAACCGCCGTGGCAAGGTGCGCAGCGAGCTGAAAAATCTGAGCGCCGGATTCGACGAACGCTCTGGGTCCCTGACCAGTGTCAGAAACGCCAGCACGGCCAGCACGCCTGGAATCACCGAGGCCCACAGGGCCAGACGGAACGGGCCTGTGGCGCCGAGCCAGGGCAATGCCTTTGCCCAGCCCAGCAACGCGACGCCGAGCAACGGGCCGAGCACGGCACCGATCGTATCGGCCGCCCGGTGAAAGCCGAACGCCCGGCCGCGCGTTGCCGGCGACACGGCCTGAATCACGATCGCATCGCGCAGCGGGCCGCGCAGTCCCTTGCCAAACCACGACACGATGCGTCCAAGCAGCAGCAAGGGCCAGCCCGCCGCCAGCGCGATCAGCACCTGTCCGACCGGTGTCAGGCCATAGCCGAGCAAAACCAGCAGCTTGCGATGCCCCAGCCGGTCGGCGATGTAGCCCGAGACCATCTTCGTGAATGCGGCCACGGCATCGGCAATGCCTTCGATGATGCCCAGCATGGCGGCTGGAACGCCGAGTACGGCCAGAAAGCCGGGCAGGATAACAGTCGTTGTCTCATAGCAGAAATCGCCAAGCGCACTCGTAATCCCCGCGCCCGCCACGGTGCGGTTAAGCCAATTTTTTGGCGACTCGGCGGGTACTGCAGTCGCAGCGACTTCGTTGTTTTCACTCATGTCGTGATCCCTTCTCTTCGCCTGTTCGCTACCGACACGTGGAGTCAGCGGCATCAGATACGGTAGGTGGCGATCCTGGCGGTCGTGGCCCTCGTGCCTGCCCATGACTACAACTCGAATGTCGCGAGCACGGGGTAATGGTCGGAGGCCGTGTCGGTGATGCTGTTGCGGATGACCTGATAACTGCGGGCCTTCGCGGCGAGCCCGCTGGACGCCAGCAGGTAGTCGCAGCGCATGGTGGCGAACTCGGCATCGCGGTAGGCCGCTGTGGGAACCGTCGGGACACCGGCCGCGTCCAGTTCCTGGCCGAGGTCGACCCAGCCGGCCGCTTCCAGATGCGCGAGCACGCTGCGGTCGATGCCCTGCAGGTCGTCGGCCACATAGCGGGCACGGTGGTGCGGCGCAAGTGCGGCCCAGTCCTCCGGCTCGGAGTCATGCGGCGAAGCGGAATTGAAGTCACCCGTGACGAGCGTCAGTCGCTCGGGGGCAGCATGGACAGCCAGATAGGCGGCTTCCCGGCGGCGAATCTCCGGCCCGTTCGGGCACAGATGGGCGCTGATGAAGGTGACGGGCAGTTCGCTGCCGGGGACCGCGACCCGCAGTGTCGCGAGCGTGTGATGGAAGTTTGCACCGTCGGCCTCGAAGCCCAACGGGCGCAGCGGCTCGCGAATGAAGATGGCGATGTTCTGGCCAGTGCGCGGTGCAACAGCCAGAAAGCCGCGCATGGCAATCTGCTGTTCGAGCGCGTGGAGCCACGCACCGCCGTTCGCATCGAAGCCCTTTGCTTCCTGCATCAGGAAGACGTCGGGCCGAAGATCGTTGATCAGCCCGACCTGAGCCTGCGCGCGGCGATCATCGCCGCCGTCGCGGCCGGCGAACAGGGTGTTGTAGGTAAGAACGGTCAATGTGGTCATGGCGAGCCTGCTGTTTGTTATTGCGGTCGGGGTGGCGTGAGGTGGTTTTCGTCGTGTGCCTCGAAAACACGCTGGGCATAGGTGTCGAGCAACGCTTCGCATTCCTTCAGCCGTGTGGCGGCTTCGGCAGCCAGGGGCGCGCCGTAGAAGTCGAGCTTCACGATCTTCTCCAGCCACGACTCGAGCTTCCTGAAATCGACGTCGTTTTCCTCAAGCTCCGCATAGGTGAAGTGGCTGTCTGCAGTCTCTTTCGCAATCTCCGCCTCGAAATCCCTGCACTTGTCGAGGAATTCGACGTACTCCTCGTTGCGATCCGCCTTGAAGCGGCCGACGACCTTTTCCTCCTGCCCCCGATCGAGGGCGACGGTCTCGAGCAGGACAGACTCGCCCGACATCCCGTCGATCTCGTTTTCGATGATCTTGAGGCGGCGGATATGGTCGTCCGTCCTGGGCAGCAGGCAGACGCCGCTTTGCAGATAGACCGCACCCATGCCCTTGAGCTTGCGCCAGAGCGCAACGCGTTTCCTGGCGGGTTCGGCGGGCACCTTGTAGGTCAGGAGTAACCAGTTCTGAGTGTTCATGCCGACGATTCTAAAGTAACCATCGTTACATTACAATAGAACGGGCAGAACGGTAACTTATCTCGAAAATTTTTGTGACATGACAATTTCCCCGGTTGTTCAGGACCATCAAAGGATGGACCATGGCGGAGAGCCGCCGTGGCAGCACGAATTACCGGAATTTGCAGCCTCCATGGCCAGCTGGTGGAACTGCTCAGCAGAAAAAAATATTTCACTTTTTTTGTTACTACGGTTACAAGCATATCCACAATGGAGTGGATCATTGCCATGCTCCGAAGCCCCTCCACGTCCATCCGGGCGGGAGGGCGGCGCCTCCTGAAATCGGCGGGAGGTCGGCATCTTCCCCACGGGGCCTTCCTGTTCTCCCATAGGCGCGGCCGGCCGTATGGCCCTGGCTATAGCCTCTGCCCGAGCGTCCAGCATCGGACGTGAAGTGGCGGCTGAGCCGCTTCGCAGAGGGCGCCACAGCAGCGGATGTCCACGGGGAGACCCTTGTGGACCAGTTCCAGCATGGGCAGGAAACGGAATATCGGGAGTTTCTGCACCTCGCAACGCGGTTGCAGAAAGACATCGAGCAATGGAAACAACAACCCGCAAGAACCTCGGCGCACCGGAGACGCCTGGAAGCGTGCGGAAGTACGCTCGCTGGCTGACTGGCTGATCGCTATTCGTCAGGTTGACTTTTTTCGATGCGCCTTCGGGCGTCATGGCAACGGCCAGCCTGGACGCATCCAACGCCGGAAATCGCCGCATGGGTGTCGAGTCTGCGCCAAGCATTCGGTGACGCGATCATCGACAAGGCTATCCAACGGGGCAAGGCTGGAGAACCCGCCTTCTTCGCCCGGGAAAACCGCCGTCAGGTCGGCACGCCGATTCCCGCGCCAACGAATTCGTGGATGATTGATCGCGCCATTCTTGATCGCCACTTCCGCCACGGATGTAATGGATCCTGTGTCGGCACCGGGCAGCGTTGCCCGACGCGGTAAGATGGCCGGCGTCTGAAGGAGAATGCCTTGTACCGCTGCGTTGCCCTGCTGCTTCTACTGTCAGCTGCGTTTCCTGCCCTGTTCAGCTCGGCGGCTGTACATACGAGTCGCTATGTCGAAGTGGAATCCTCCTGAAGTCCGACTGAAGCCTCGTCCGGCTGGCATGGTCAAGCGGCATGCTCACCGTCCGTCGTCCGCTTGGGCGGCCGTTCGCACGCACCAGCGCCTGGCTGAAATGGCGTCGATGCCTGCGGGAAGTACCGCAGGCACGTCTGGGCGGCAGCCGGCCATCCGGACGCCAGCTATCCCGCCGAAGGCCGGTCCGGACGGACAACCATTTGCGGTCTGAGGTAGCGGAAGCCACTGCAACGGGCGAGGAAATTATCTATATGCGGTGATATTACCGAGCGCCAAACACTTGATTTCAATGACGGATTCTTTAGTAACGTTTTGTGCTGAGAATACCGTCCTAGCCATCAGACGAATGACCAGAAGTGAGCGGGGACTTCGACGGAAAATACCCCACTATCGTAGTCCTCGGAAAACTCATGACCACACGCTGCTCCGCCAACGCTCCAAGTTGCGAACACCTTCATTGGTAGATGCAAATGGCTCGGATCAACCCGCAACGGACCTCCAGATACCGCCTAGCGGACATTCCGCACGATGATCCACAGCGATCTCTCCCGCGGTCGCTGCGTTCCGAGGAAACGCAATCTGTCGCGCGAAGTTAGCTGATTCGATAGTCACAACCTCAACGGCACCGGCCAGCGTTAGTCGAGAAATCGGCTAACTTCAAACTGATCGAGATCAGCATGCATTTTTCCTCCGGCGATCAATGCAGCGATTTCCTGTCCAAATACCGGCGCGAATTTGAATCCGTGTCCCGACAAACCCGCGGCAACAATCAGCCCATCGACGCGCGGATCAACTCCCACGATCGGGTTCCCATCCGGGGTATCGTCAAAAAATGACACCCTGCTGCCAACCGGCGACGCATCCGAAAGCCGGGAAAATCGCTGCGCGGCGCGTTCGCAATATCGCCGGCTCACATCGCCACCCATCTGGGGGCGATGCGCGTCAGGATCGACCGGTCCACTGTCGTCCGGAGCGAGGGAGCCGATCATATAAATGCCAGGGCTATCCGGCCGCAGGTAGAAACCGTGTTTCCTTTCGCTATACCCAGGCAGTTGCGCTTCTTCCGCCTGCGCCTCGATCCTGCAGATGGCCACGCCTTGTCTCGATGCGGTAATGGGCAGATCGGCGCCGCAAGTCGCAGCGAGAGACGCCGCCCAGGGGCCTGCAGCATTGACCAGGACGGCGGCGTCGATCCGGCCGCGATCGGTTTCCACGCCGGTTACCCGCCCATTGAGCGTGTGAATCCGGCACGCGGTGCGGTGCTCGTCGATGACCGCGCCGAACCGCTGCGCGCCCTGCGCGAAAGATTGCGCTGTTGCGCGTGCGTCGCAGTAGCCCGCATCCTGCTCGTATACGGCGCCAGCGAGACCGTCGACCTGGAGGTCGGCGATTAAAGCTCGCATCTGCGTCGGTGAGTAGAGCGCCACGCCGATACCGTCCGATTGCTGCTGATGCACCTGCACACAGGTACGTCCCCACTCGGCTTGTGTCACGCCTGTCAGAAAACCAGTACGCTGGTAGCCGCACTCGCCGTCGAACATCTCGGCCCATTGCCGGTAAATCCGCAAGCCACGCGCCGCGAGTCGAGCCAGCGCGGGGTTCGGATAGTACTGACGGACAATGCCTGGAGAATCGCCGGACGAGCCGGATGCGATTGTCCCGCGCTCCAGCAACCTTACCGTCAAACCGGCCCGCGCGAGATGCCACGCGACGCTGCTTCCGGTCGAGCCGCCACCTATCACCACGACGTCGGCTGTCTCACGCATGGCTTGCCACTCCGGCGAGCGAAAGGCCGGCCGGCAAGCATGGACTGAGCGATTCCAGCGACAGCGGTGAGAACCATGCGCGGCAGTTGCCTTGCATATGCGGTGTCGACACGCAACGCACCTCGCGCCGCAACGGCATTCCTTCATGTCCAAGCGCGCGCCACAGTTCGGAAGACAGACGGGGCATGATCGGTGCGGCAAAGTACGCGAGGCCTTTGAGCCAACCGTACGCCTCCTCTGGATTCCCAAGATCGACCTGTGGCAGGCCATCCCATGCAAGCAGCACGGCACATGCAGCGCGCGCGGAGACGGCATCGAGCCGGAACGCGTGATCCAACGCACTTGACGACGCCTCGAATCGCCCAGCCATTGAAGCCGACATGGACCACTCGCGCTGGGGACTTCGCGCCAGCGTCTCCCACGCAGCGTCGATCCGCGCTTGCATCGTGCCTGCCAGGTCGTCGTTGACGAAGCGGATAAAGTCGCCCACGTCGAAGTTGCTCGTCTGCTCCTCCGGACTTTCGCGAGCCAGAAAGCAACGTACTGCATCGCTCGACGCAGGCGTCATGTCGACGATATCGGCAGCCCAAACCACATGCAGCCTGCTAGTCGAAAACTTGGAACCCTGAAGGTTATAGAAGTAGTTCGTCAACACGTGATCGAACGGCTGACGCTCCGGCAATGCATTCATTACCGCCACCGAGCCCGCCAGCAGCAGGACGGCATTGTCGATGCCAAAGCTGACCAACGTCGTCACATCGCTGCCGCGGGCCATCGGATGAGCGTCACCGCCCTCCATCTGAGCGTAGCGCTCGCCGCACGTCAAGCCGTACTCCCACCCCGCCTCGAACAGGACTCGGGGATTGCCCCACCGGTCCGCTGGCCAGGCGACGCCCCAATCACCAGGCGCGGTCAGCCTGACCAGGCCACGCTCGCGCGCTAAAAACCGCAGCACCACTGCGATGAACTTCTCGGGCGCACCGGCGCATTGCAGCCGTCGTAGGAGTTCCGCTTCATCCGGCACGCGCAGGAAGATGTTTTCCGTCTCACGCCATTCCAGATCAGCATCGCCCATCCGCGGTCCGGGATTGAGCATCGACTCAGGGCGAAAGTGGGCACCGCAGGCCTCGCAAAAATAACCGGCCGCCGGGGCTTCGCACTGCGGGCATTGGCCTGTCAGCCATGCGCCCACGAGGTACCGGCCGGTCGCGCGGCTGTACAGCACCTTCTCGACGATGGTATCGGTATGACCGCTCGCCACAAGCATCTCGACAGCGCGCCGTGCGGTATTGGCGTGGCTAGGTGCATGCGACCCTTGCACCAGATCGAGAAAATCGTCGACTTCGATGTCGAGCGCCGCCAGATCGCGGGCAATCTGCGCGTGATAGTCACGACAGACTTCCTCCGGCGGGCGGGTCTCCTGTAGTCCCTTCCAGAGCACGTACGAGTCGAAGCCATCAACGGCGGACACGACGCGCACATGATGACCTTGACTGCGAAGATAGCGGCACAACATGTCCATCCGCAGATAAGGCCCGGCGATATGGCCGAGGTGCAGCCGGCCGTTCGGTGTCGGCGGTATGGGCATCAGAAAGAACTTCCGCGCTGAAGAGATCACAGTAGCGTCCATGTGTACATAGATTTGACAGAAAGCAGGAAGAGCGCGAGGGAATTGCCTCAGGCTTCGATCAGGCGCAACGCTTCCTCCGCGATCCCCGGCGCTAACCGGAAGCCGGCACCGCTGCCAGCGCCAGCAAAGACCGCCGGGAGGCAGGGGTCGAGCGAGACCAGCGGTTCCCCTGTCGACGTGTAGGCATCGCAAAACACCCGGCCACCGCAGCAGACATCGGCCAAATCCGGCAGATATCGACGCAAGACGGCCTCGGCTACGTTACGGTCGCGGTCGCTAATTTCGAGAGCGTGCTTACGAGGCCGGCAATCCCATTCGTCGCTGCGAAAACTAAACAACCATTGATTGCGCGCGGGCAACGGCATCAGATAGGCGTCGTCTTGTGGAAAGAACACAGCTGCAGCGTCAGGCTGCGGCGCGCGATCGACGTGCAAGGCGACGACTTTCTTGATCCGCACGTCGTGCGCGTCGGCGAATGCTTCGAAAGGCTGCTCGATGATCCAGGGCCCGACGGCAACCACGGAACGCGCGGCGTGGAGCGCACGACCGTCCGCCAGACATAGCTCCGTACCTCCTGCGGACGGCTGCATCTTTGTCACGGCAGCGCCTTCTACACAGCTTACGTTCGCCGAACGCAGACTCGCGCTGATCAGCGACCTGGCGATGAGCCCTGGATCGTGACTGATCGCCGTGCCACCGCGCAGCACAGTCTGCACGGCGTCGAGACGCACCGAAAGACCGAGCCGGCTTTCCAGTTCGGCCTGTGGGATCGAACCGCCACCTATCGAGAAGTCGACCGCAACCGTGCGCACCTCGTCACTGGATTGCGCGTCGGTAACCCAGAACACGTCCGCCCGAGTTGTGTTCAAACCCAACGGCGCCTGCACACTGCCGTAAAGGTCAGCGCTGATTGCCGCCAGCTTGCGCTCACGCGCTGAACGCCCCGTGGCGAGCAGCACGCCAGCCGAATGCGCGGTAGCTCCATCGCCTACCCTGTAGCGATCGACGAGTACGATGCGCCATCCTGGATGCCGTAGAGTCGCCAGATACAAGGTCCACGCGCCGACTATGCCGCCGCCGACGATCGCCAGGTCGTATCGGTCATTCATCATCACTCCCACCACACGGAGAAAATCTGCGCTTCGACATCGCCGCTATTTCTCGCGAAGTGGGGGTTCCACGATTCGAAAAATACCGCCTGCCCGGCACCCACGTGATGCCAGGCGTCGCCGTAAAAGACGTCGACGGTGCCCGCGGAGATGAACCAGATCTCACGGACAGCATGCTTGTCTTCCAGCGTCCCGCAACCGGGCCGTATCGTGAACCGCGAAGTGCGCAACGGCGCCCCGGCCATCGCGTCGACGAAGCTGTGCATGAACAGCTTCACGCCTTCAATATTCACGGCTTCCTGCCATTCCGGTATGACGGGAAAAGGTGCCACCACCGCGTCCGCCGATGCGACTTCCAAATGATTTTCCATAGCCATCCTTAAACAAATTCGCAGCTGACCGGGCAAGTTACGAAGCCATTCGCAGGCTGGGGCTGGCTCCTTGGCTGGAATGGCTTCGCGCATCCCAGCTCACGAAGGGCGCCGGCACTTCCACGTCGTACACGGCGCGATGGGCGACACTATTGATGATCCGCGCGCAGCGCCACGGAATCAGGCCGAGATTGGGATCGGCGATACCGCGCTGGCTGCGCGCGGCGTTTTGAACGTAAATCCGGCAATCTTGCGGGCCGTCCCATCTGATCGAGTAATCCTCGTCCACGACGAACTCGCCCTCATTCGTATCGATCCGCCCGGCGATAGGATCGAGGAAAGCCGGCATACGGTAGTCGTAACCGGTGCACAGTACGACGACGTCGGCATCGAGCGCTTCGCGAATGCCCGAATGTGCATGCTTTAATTCGAGCGCCCAACCGCCCTTGTTGCGGGTGACGTCAACCAGTTCGCGGCCGGGTTGAAGATGGAGGTCGCAAGGATGCCCAAGCACATTGCGCAATTCATACACGCGCCGATAAATCGATTCGAGCAGCGAAGGTGAAATGCCGTCGCTCGCCAGCTTCTGCTCGGCGAGCAATTGGCGCCGCTGTGTTTCGGACAGACCGTAGAAATAGTCGCTGTATTCAGGTGTATAGAGTTCGTTGGTAAAGCTCGACTCGTCGAGCGGAAAGAAATTCCAGCGGCGCGATACCCAGGCCACGCTTGCCGGCATGGCATCCGTATTGGAAATGAGATGCTGGAAAACCTCCGCGCCCGTCTGGCCCCCGCCCACCACGACCACGCGCTTGCTCTGAACCGGATTGTTATTGAGCAGATATTGCGACGCATGTAGCAACGTCGTGCCGAGCCACGGCTTGGCGCATGCCGGCACACTCGGCTGCTGGCCCGTACCGAGCACGACGTTGCGGGTGGCTTGGGTTCCACCCGAGCCCTTCACGACCAGGAGGCCGCCTTCGATGTCGACCGACTCGATGTCACTGTCGAATTGCAGGTCCGGAATCTGTTCACAAGCCCAACGATAATACTGGTTGAATTCGCGCCGCAGTACCTGCGGGAAATTCGCGTTCATGAAGCACAGCAGGCGCTTATGCTTGACCAGAAACGACAGGAACGAGAGCTCGTTAGTCGGATCGACGAGGCTCACCAGATCCTTCAGATAAGGCACCTGTAGCGCTGCCTGCGGGAGCATCAGGCCTGAATGCCACTGGAACTCGCTACGCTTGTCGAAGAATCGGCCTTTGATCTGCTGATGCGGGCGTAACAAAGCCGCGAGGCTCAAATTCGCCGGCCCTATGCCGATTCCTACCAGATCCATTACCGCATCTGACGTAAGGTGCATGGTTTAAATCCTTTTGATTGGCGGAAACAGAGCTTCGAAAAGGCGCAGAGACGCCATGTGCGGCGCGAACGCTGCGCATGCCAGCTTGCTGTGGGTACAAGAAACGCGATGTCGGCTACGCAGTCTCACGCGCGTAACGGGTGGCCAGTACCGAGGCGAGACTCCATAGAAGCGCTGCGAGCAGTGACAGGCCGATAGCCAGATAGACCGCGACACGAACCCCGCTATCCAGTGGCTGGATGGCGCTCATCAGCGCGCCGAAGATCGCAACCCCGAATGCGGACCCCGTTTGCCTGCTTGCATTGAGAACGCCTGCTGCAACGCCCGCGCGCGCCTTATCCACCGCAGCCATCAATGCGGCGGTCGCCGCTGGTGTAATCACGCCGGCACCGAAGCCGACGGCCGGGAAACAGAGTGCAATCCGCCAATAGGGGGCATCTTCGGCCAATGCAAGCAGCCCGACGAAGCCCAGTGCATAGAGCAGAAAGCCGCCGCACACGAGCTTGTGTGCACCATAAGCCCTATTCAAAGCGCCTGAAGCGAAACTGCCGACTGTCACCATCACCGTCAAGGGCAAAAACGCGAGACCGGTCCGCAACGGCGGCCAACCGCGCGCGGACTGAAAATATAGGCTCAGCAGAAAGAACAATCCGTAGAACACCAGACCCGAGATCATCGACGCAAACGCCGATGCGGAAAATGTCGGATGCCGAAAGAAGTACAGGGGCAGCATGGGTTGTCGGCGCCTGGATTCAACCAGCGCGAATGCAATCCATGCAACGATCGCGGTCGCGACGCCGGCGCGGATGACCGGCACATGCCACCCCAGCTTCGCGCCTTCGATCAGCACTGCCACCGACGCACCCAGCGCGACGATGGCGAGCACCTGCCCGGCCAGGTCCAACGGCCGGTCGGACACGGCAGGACGTGCGGACTCGATTCGCGTGGTGAGCCAGACGCCGATTAGCGCAATCGGCACGTTCACCAGGAAGATGCTCCGCCAGCCCAACAGATGAATCAGCAAGCCGCCAACGAGCGGCCCTGCCGCCATCGCGACGCCGCCGCATCCGGCCCACACGCCGATCGCACCGGCTCGCTGCTGCGCAACCGGAAACGCACTATTGATGAGTGTCAGCGAACACGGCACCAGTAATGCCGCACCTATTCCCTGTAAAATCCGTGCAGCGACAAGAATCTGCAAGTCCGGTGCGAATCCGCATAATGCCGATGCGCAAGCGAAAATCAGCAGTCCGGCCAGATAGACCGATTTTGCACCGATCCGGTCGCCCAATACTCCGCTACTCAGCAACAGGCTCGCAAATGTGAGCGTATAGGCATTGACCACCCATTGAAGACCCGTGATATCCGAGCCCAGACTCGCAGCAACGGGCTCCAATGCGACGTTGACAATGGATGTATCTAATATGACGACGACGTAGCTGAGACTGGTCGCCGTTAATACCCGCTTTTGATGTTCATTTTCATTATTCACGAGCCCAAACCCCATTTATCAATTCTCTGTTGACTATAAGCCGGTGTGAACTGAGAATGCTTCGGAGCGTATCGAAGTGTGTAGTCTAGGATTTTCGTTAGCTAAAACGCATTAATCCGGGAGGCTGAAAGATGAGTCAGCACAATATCTCAACCGTTGCACATTTGATCGCGGAGCCGGTTCGGGCTGTGATTCTGATTACGCTAGCAAACGGCAACGCCTTGTCGGCGAGTGCACTTGCCGAAGCGGCGGGCGTGACTGCGCAGACTGCGAGTTCACACCTGGCCAAGCTGCTCGACGGCGGCCTGCTGACCGTCGAAAGCAAAGGGCGGCATCGTTATTTCCAGCTCGCCGGCGCGCACATTTCGCATGCGCTCGAAAGCCTCGCGTCGATCGGCCCCGTCACTCCAGCCTGGAGAAACACCCCGAACCGCTCGGCCCGCGAACTGCGCTTCGCGCGCTGCTGCTACGACCACCTCGCGGGCCAGGTCGGCGTCGCCGTCACTCAAAGCATGCTCAGACGAGGCTTCGTCGTCGAGGCCGGCGATCGCCAGTACGCACTCACCGCTTGCGGCAACACATGGCTGCAGGAACTCGGCGTCGATGCTGCCCCGCAGACCTCGGACCATACGGGGCACGCCCGGCAGTGCCTCGACTGGACCGAGCGGCAATACCACATCGCGGGACCGCTGGGCGCCCGTCTGATGGACGCTTTTGTTGCATGGGACTGGATGCGCAAGTCGCCCGTGGCGCGCTCGGTCACGATCACGTCCAAGGGGTGGGATGCGCTGGAAAAGCACTTCGACATCCGGCGTAATATGGGTGAAGCAGCTGCGCTGCTGCCGCAAACCGACCGTCCAGTCGAGGAGCAACCTGCGTTCGCATGAGACCACCGCAGCGCGGCCGAAGTGTGGCTATGCAGCTCGTGCGCGCGCCGCGGTGGCGCTTTGTATCTCGGTGATTCGGCGCTCCAGATCTTCGCCGGTGGAACGCCACGCGGGAACGCCATCGATCAGACGCTTGTGCCATGCCATCAGATCAGGATAGGCGTCGAATGGCGCGCGCGTGCGCGGAATGTGGCTAAACGGCGCGGCCAGATCGATATCGGCCAGCGTCAACGTGTGACCCACCACGAAGGGGCGATCGCGCAGATGAGCGTCAAGCACGGCGGCATAGCGATGGATAGACTTTAGCGCATCGCCGACCAGCGCCGCGTCTTCCGGATGTCCCTGAATCTGTTTGATGAAGCGTTCTTCGATCAGTATGGAGGGGCCACGACGGAAATGCTCGGCGGCCCAGAACATCCACTTGAGGGTTTCGAAACGGGCGGCGCCATCGGGCCACAGAGCGGAGCCCGCCTTCTCGGCCAGGTAAATCATGATGGCCGAAGCCTCGAACAGCACCACATCGCCGTCGACGAAAGTGGGGATCGTCCCGTTAGGATTCAGCGCCAGGTATGCCGCAGTGCGATTTTCTCCCGCGAACAGATTGACGAAGATGAATTCCACGTCGAGCTGCAGGTGCCGTGCTACGGTCAGGACGCGTCGCGTATTGCTCGATCCCCGATCGCCATAGAGCTGCATGTTGATCCCCTTGAAAACGCGCGAGCTGGCTGCAGCCGGCGGTTAATGACCCTTGCGGTTGAACTCTTCAGATCGAGCGCCATGCCGCCGTTATCTGGTTAGCCTGGCGAACCGACTGGTAGACCGCATTGACCATAGGCGCCGCGAGATAGGAGGCGATGCCCGCAGTCCAGATACGTTCGGGCTCGCTTGCTTCGGGCAGCCAGACGCGAAGATCCGGCGATACGCGTGGCGCTGTGACAGGCAACAGAGTATCTGCCGTCAACGCGAGCGAATCGTATGTTGCATGGAAACGTGGCCTGTGAAACCCCGTCGCGCAGATGACGGCGTCGAAGCTGTCAAGTGCGCCGCTGCTCCACTGGACACGCCAAAACTCGTCCCGACGCAAGCGCTCGGGCACGGCCGGCATCACCTGCAACCGGCCATCGTTGATGTAACCCAGCAGCTTCTCTGCGGTGCCGAGTGGCATTGCAAACAGATACCGGCCGACTGCGGTGGCGCAGTTGCCGAGCGCCTGGCTCCGCGCCTCGGGCGTGCCGTCGCGCAACAGCTGCTCCGCAAGGTCCATATAACGCACCAGGATGTTCTGCCAGTCCGTCGCGCCATGCCGGGCCAACCCGGCTTCTTGTGCGAGCCGTTCCGCCGCATTTGCGGATCGGTCGATCTGACTGCGCAACGGCCGACCGGCGACAGCCTCGGTCGATCGTGCAACTTGCCGCAGCAGACGCCGATAAAGCAGTGGGCTCGATAAATCGAGCCGCGCAAATGCTGCTTCGTCGATTGCGATGGGACATTCTCGCGGTGTCGCGGTGCGTACGGCAGGCAACCGGCCCGATGGGGACGCCATCACCACGGAGTGCCCGGCGCCGCATGCGAGCAGTGCCGCGTCGACCGCCGACAGTCGGCTGCCGACGACCAGAATGCGGGACGGCATTGCCAGATATTCCATCACGCGCCGCTCGGGGTACAGACATTCGAACAACGCCGGCGCGCCGATATGCGGTCGCAGCGCCTCCGGCAGGAACGGTGCACCGCTACCCGTGCAGATCAGGACATCGCTCGCTTCAAGCGAACTACCGTCGTCGAGCAATACGCGATACCGGCCTGTGGGCTGCTTCTCGATCCTCCGCGCGGCCCTCCTTAGATGACGATGCTGGACGCCAGCGTCGCGCGCCAGCATCCGATAGTGCGCATAGCGGTCGGCAAGGTAATGTGAAACGTGAAAACGCGGAACAAACGCGTCAGGCGAAACGTCGATTGCCTGCGCGTGAAGGTAGTGCAAGAAATCGTATGAATCGTCGTCGAGCAGAGACATCGTTTCGACGGATGTATTACACAGGAGCGCGGGCTCTGTCGTGGCAAAGGCGATTCCATTGCCGACGCCACGCGGATCGACGATATCGATGCGCGAAACGCTCCGGTTCCTGACTGCGCTGACAAAGGCCGCGATTCCCGCTACGCCCGCTCCAATAATGACAACCTCGCGCTTGCCCATCGCATCGAACATAGCCTTCCTTTTGCCCGGAACGGATGATTACCTCAGTGCATAGGCGGATGATTCTTTCACGCCTGCGCTGGATCGCCGTAGGCTGAACTCGCGTCGATGCGTGTGAGTGCAGGCGTCAACAGCCGCACGCCGTACCACCCCCAATAGACACGATGGCATTGAATCAGGCCGTGCTCAATCTCCATCATCTCCATGAGATCCACCTGTTCACCCTTCGGCGCTTCGCGAGGGTATTCCCACGTCAACTGCTGACCATTTGCGAAAAATGTGCCGGTCCGATACCACTGCCCCAGGTCGCCCGGGAACTTGCGAAGACTGTCTTCGAAGAATGTCTTGATCGCGATGCGCCCACGGATCAAGCCCGACTGACGTTCAGGATAGACGGCCAGCGCAAGCGGTGTTTCGAGGAGAGCATCTGTTGCATATAGCGCGGCAGTGCCGGCCAGATCCCTCTTGCGCACTGTGTCGTGCCAAGCCTCATAAATATGGGAGATGGTGGGATCGATAGTCTGGTTCATTGCACCTCCGCATTCAGATATGTTAGCGCGCCGCACCATGTCATTCGCTGCACACCGAGTCCAACTATAACGGCACGCAGTCGGCTAATGCTTCGATACGTATCGAAGTGTGCCGGAGCCGAGTGAGCGCGAATTTCGGCTTCTGGCAAGCATGATGGGAACGCCGTTCACAGGCGATGTTCATGGCCCACGTATCACAACGCTCCATCAACGGCGCTGTACGATGATATGGCGATAGGTGGCTGGGCGGCACGGCCCAAAAAAGCGGAAGGCGATTGACGAAGTGTTGTCTTTGACCTCGACCACAACTTCATTGAGTAAAGCAACATTGGTAGTAAGAACGGGCACTGATGATGGCGATTACACTCCGGCAGTGGTGCCAAGACTTGAAGCGGATCATCGTGCTCGCACCGTGGACGAAATTCACTCCTCTTTCTCGACTTGACGGCCTGGACGCCTGGGTCACATGTTCCGGCACGGCGAGCGGTCGATAGGCATTCTGCCTCGTTCAAGTTAGGGGCTGCGGGGCGATCGTTGACGATCTAGGCCAATCGGCTGAAGGGCCGATATTGGCGACGTTGTTCGTGCGATCGTCGAGCAGTAGCGGAAAGCCCGCGTAACTTATTCCATGAATCCGGACGTCTTCGGTTGTCAGCAGAAGCCTCACAGGCCTCGCTCCCGCAATATGGCCACCGCGGCCTTGAACCCCGAACTGTAGAGGTGCATCGCGAGATCTACGGCGCCGGCACCACCGATGCGCGAGCGCGTGTCGAAGAATCGCGAACCGGCTGCCACCGGTTCGAAGTGTCGGGTGCCGACACAGACATGCCAACGCCTGGAAGTCCGCGCCTTTACGGGAACGAACGTAGTGTCGATCACCGCATATGGAGCGATTATCCGGACGACATCCCCTACGTCCAACTTCTGCAGCGCTCCAGTTCTACGTCACTCGTTCTGGTCATCATCCCTCCCGGCTACCCGCCTTTTATAAAAAGGCTACTGCTCGACCACTATGCACGCCAGCACGGAAAATAGACAAGAGGTGCAGTAACAGGTTACGGTATATAAACCAACTGCTTCGAAGACGAGGGACAGCGCAACGCACGAACGCTCATGGGTCTCCTGGGTGATTCTGCTCTGCCCACAACATCATGAATGATAGAACGCGCCGGATTGCGCACCTGGACATGGACGCATTTTACGCGTCCGTCGAGTTGCTTCGCTATCCCGAGCTGCGTGGCAAACCCGTCGTGATCGGCGGCGGACGCAATGCGACGCCGAAAATCCTGGCCGACGGTACACGCCGCTTCGCACGGCTGCGCGACTATGTCGGCCGCGGCGTCGTGACCACCTCGACCTACGAAGCAAGGGCGTTCGGCGTATTTTCTGCGATGGGCATGATGAAGGCTGCGCAACTCGCGCCTGACGCCATTCTCCTGCCTACGGATTTCGAATCGTACCGACGCTATTCCCGGCTATTCAAGGACGCAGTTGGCGCGTTCACGGATCAGATGGAGGACCGGGGCATCGACGAGATTTACATTGACCTCACCGCCGTGACGGGTGAGTCCCGCGAGCTTGGGGACCGGATCAAGGCGGCCGTACGTCAGGCGACCAGCCTCACCTGCTCTATCGCGATCGCCCCGAACAAGCTGCTCGCCAAGATCGGATCCGAACTGGACAAGCCGGACGGTCTTACCGTTCTCACGATGGCGGATCTCGAGTCGCGGATCTGGCCGCTGGCCGCGAAAAAGATCAACGGGATCGGCCCGCGCGCAACCGAGCGTCTGGCAGGGATCGGAATCGCAACCGTGGGAGAGCTCGCCGCAGCGGATCCTGGTCTGCTCCAGGAACACTTCGGGCGCACGTATGCGGAGTGGTTCGCGCGGGTCGCGCGAGGTATCGACGATCGCCCTATCGTGGTTGCGTCCGAACCAAAGTCCATGAGCCGCGAAACGACGTTTGAGCGGGACATGCATGTGAATCGGGACCGCGTGACCCTGACACCGGCACTCACGCGTCTTTGCGAGCGGGTCGCCGACGATCTTCAGCGCAAAGGGTACGGTGGCCGCACCGTGGGTCTGAAAATCAAGTTTGCCGACTTCAGGATTGTCACGCGTGACCTGTCGCTGCCCGAAGCAGTAACCGATGCTGCGGCCATCCGGCGCGCAGCGGGCGAATGTCTGAAGCGCGTGCCACTGGATCGGCGGATTCGACTTATCGGCGTGCGCATCGGTTCGCTCGAGCGAACATCGGACAGCACATCCGCAGTGTCGCCAGCGCAGCACGAATTGCCTTTTGATCGCTAACGTTGGCCCCTTTAAACGACACCCTGTTTGCCGGCTTATCTCAGGACGGGGCGCATATCCGCCCGGTTGGACAGGTGGGCGTGAAGTATGTGATAGCGCTGAAATCTGGCGAATCACGCTCTGATCGCTGGAGGCTAGTCAGAGGCGCATGGCCAGCACATAAACTGGGACGAGACGGGCGCACTGCACGGGAGGGACGGGCTCACCCACCGCGTCTCCTTTGTCGATCACTATGCTTGCGGACATTGTCGGCCAATTCGGAGATGATCTCGGTGGCCGCGCCAATGATCTGGCTGAAATCGAATCCCGCCCGCGTCATCTCCCGATAGAACGATTTCGCAAGAATCTTTGATACCTGACCGGGGTTTTCTATCGATTGTGTGACAATATCCCCGATCGTCTGGTCGGTCGACTGTCTCAAAGCTATCTGAGCGAACGGAGAGACACTGAGTTTCTGCAGACGGTCCGCCTCGACCACCTTTCCGATGAATATGCTGAGTATGCGCAGTACGTTCAGGTCGTGGTTAGTGAACTGCGGCCGGCCTTGGGGGCCGGAAACTTGCACAAAGCCGGCAAACTTGCCGCGTAGCGTAAGAACGGAAAACATCCTGTGTCGGGACTCGCAATATTCGACGATCGCCGTCTTCGCCGAAGCATGGATTTCGCCGAAAGACGCGACGTGCCCAGCGCAGACCTCAGCGATCCGCTCATCGGCAGAAGTTGACACGATGCATTGCTTCGCACCAAGCGCCTCGGCGACCAGCAGCTCTGCTTCCTCCGGCACAAATATCGCTGACTGTAGGACCGTGCTCCCGGCTGTCCGCGTCTCGCGTTCTTCACGTCTGTGCTCCGAACTCTTCATGTGCGTTTCTCCCGGCGAACGACGATCTTACTTCACAGGCCGCGCCCGCGCATCCCATGCTCTCGAACCGGATCGCGCGAATGATCCTGCGGCGAATATAGCTTCGGGAGAGCGATCGGCGTTAAAGCCCAAGGGGGACGAGTAGCAGTCGGGCACCTCCGCCCTGTGCGATCTCGACGGTTTCGGGATTGTCGCCCAGGAAACTCCGCTCACTCACGGCGGGACGTCGGGCAGGAATACGGTTCGGCTGAACCGATCCGCAGGCCAACGGTATCCGCCATTGTGACGAAGCAATCTGACAAGGAGCTCGGTGATCGGGCCCGACAACCCAGGGTCAGGATCGCGCGCAGAAAAGAAAGGGGCCCCGGCGCCGTCAGGAGACGGGCACCGCCCTGTACACCCGGCTCCCTTATGCACCGCGACACGTCGTTGGTCGCTCGAGGCCGTGAGCTATCAGGCTTGGCTCCAGACCGCAGCACCACCCGAGGATGGTTGCCACGCGAACGACGCACCGGGGGAGACGCCACCGGACGCACGGCAGCGGTATGCACTGGAACTCGTACACAACGTCCTGCTCAACACCTGATACTGCATACTCGCATGGATCTGGCATCACGTCACGGTCGCCTACGACGACGGAAAAAATCCAGAAACGTGTACCATGAGCATGGTGATTCCTGTGAGTCGTCCCGGGCGAAGGCCTATGTGTTGGCGCATGCAGCGTCGCTACGAGCAACAACGCAATGCAGGCAGTACCTGCGACTGTGCATTCGGTGAACTCCATAGATACCCGGTCTGGACAATTCGAAAGGGCCGCACTCGATCATGCCTGAGGGGCACCCTTAAAGTAACGCCGAATTTTTATCAGGAATATCTCTCCGCATACCAGGGCGCAGTCTGTTTGTGGCGTGTTCAGCGCATCGTGCGAGCGCGGAAGGTTCCCCCCCATTGATGGACACGAGGTCACACACACGGTAGATTGCCATCTCTCGGCGGCCCCGCTTGCGCACGCATAGAACACACGCGGAACCCGTACCTCCCGGAGAGCTTCTAAGCACTTCCCAAAGTGGCCCTCCATAGTAGAGCCTGACGGTATTTCCAGTGTTCATCGTCACAGTCACCACAAATGGTTCAAACAGACAGGACCCGTACGTCATGCGGGTAGCAAGTTCACGACCTCCACACTGACCACACCACCATCACGAGCATCAATGCAGCCAGGCCAGTGTTTACGATCCGGCTCAATACAGGATTCGTAAAAAAATGACGCAGGTTACTCCCGGTTGCAAGCCAGAGAAAATCAAAGACCACGATCACGGCCATGCAGATTGCGGCTTTGATCAACACGTCCCACTGGTCCGAAATCCCTAGCGCAAACCCGCCGAAGAGCGCGGCAAATACCGCGTAAGCCTTGACATTGGTAATCCCAAGAATGAACCCAGACAGAAAACCCGGCGAAGCAACTTCCTCGGGGTCTGAGTGCGGTGGTGCTGACGCGATCTTTACCGCGAGGTACAGGATGTAAGCTACCGACACGGCAAACAGAACCGACGAAACGACCGGAACAGCGCGCAGCGCCACAAAGACCCCACCTGCGACCAGCGCGATGGCTGGAATCAGGCCCACCACGATTCCGAAATAGAACTTCAACGAACGCCGTAACCCAAATGACGCTCCACTGGCAGCGAGCGCGACCGTAGCGGGGCCAGGGCTTGCAAGCAGAGCGATGGAAGCGAGCGAAAAGGAAAGGACCGGCTTCAGGTCCGTGGCGGCCGTCAACAACATATCACCTCGATATATTCAAATAACCAGTACACGACACATCAACGGGGCGGCAGTCCATGTTCGTGGCAGTAGTAGATCGTGTCAAACCGACCCAGGAAATCGGCGACCTCCGGTGCGATTGCTGTTGCCTCGCTACCATGCAGCACCTTCGCGATCCGTTCGGCTATCCATTCCATCTCGGCTACCCCCATCCCCCGACGGGTGACTTCCACGGTGCCCAGCCTGATCCCGGTCTCAACCCCGCCCGTCTCGACGGAGTCCCAGGGCAAAGGCATTTCGTTACAGATAATGTTTGCAGCCTCAAGTCGGCGTACGGCCGTGCGGCCGCTCCCAGCAGGTCTGGAATCGACAACGATCTGGTGTGTCTGCGTATAACCGCGCTCCGCATAGAGAACGTTAATACCCCGGTCGTGAAGGAACTCCGCCAGCGCCTGGGCGTTCGCGACAACCTGACGCATGTAAACTGGTCCGTACTCGAGCATTTCCGACGCCGCCACAGCGAGGGCAGCGACGCGATTGATCTGGTGGCTACCCGTAAGAACAGGAAAAATCGTTTCGGCAATCGTGTCAGCGAGGCGGTCGGTATTCCAGCAGATGATGCCACCCTGGGGACCACTAAACGTCTTGCCCGATGAACCCGTCATGACATCGGCACCTTCGCCGAGTGGATCCTGGAACAGCCCAGCCGAGATCAGGCCGAGCTGGTGCGCGCCGTCGAAATATACGAGCCCGCCCCATTCAGATACGATGGCCTTGATCTCCCGGATCGGCAGTGGAAACAGCGTGAGCGTCATCCCGAGCCCGGTTACCGCGGGTCGCTCCTTACGCGCTATCGTCGCAAACTCGTCGAGGTTGATGCTCCCATCCTTCACCGAATAAGGAATGTCGATCACTCTCGTCCCGCGCACGCCCGGCGGACCGTTGGTCCGATTGCTGGTGTCGCCGCCCATCTGCAGTGGTGCGGTCATCACCCTATCTCCAGGTTGAGTCAATGCGGTGTAGGCGACAAGCGTGGCCGCCATGCCACCCATCAACCGGTGGTCAGCATAGCGCACGCGAAACGCCTTCTTGAGAAGTTCGACGCATAGCGACTCCAGTTCGTCGATGAACCGCATACCGGCGAAAAACCGGTTGTCCCTGCCGATATGTCCACCGGACGCACGGGTTCCTGCACGACTTGGTCAAGGTGATTCTTGAGTTTCGATTCGCCAAATGAGGTGGCCATTGCAGATCCTTTCGCGTTCGGGAAGCGTCTAATTCTGGGGACTCGTATGCCCGCCTTTATCGTGTGGGCAAAGAGATGGTATCTGGCGAGACCGGGACCGCTCCATAGCGTTTGTAAAGTGATATATTGAAAAATCGCTCATCATGTAAGGCCCGTCGTGTGAAAATCCTTCGATCCGCCAGGCTGCTCTTCGACGATATCGATCGTCATCTGATCAGCAGGCTTCACAACGACTCACGCACTTCCATACGAACGCTGGCAGCGGAGGTCGGACTCTCGGCTCCGAGCTGCAGCGAACGCCTGAAGCGACTCGAAGACTGCGGCGTCATCCGGCGGTTCACCATCGACTTTGACGCCGCGCCGTTGGGCTATACGATCCAGGCGATCGTGCGGGTGAAGTCCCTCACAGGCCAGTTCACCCTGGTTGAAAGACTGATCAAGGAAATCCCCGAATGTGTGACCTGCTACAAGGTCACCGGCGACGACGATTTTGTCTGCCACCTCTATCTGCGCTCGGTTGCCCATCTCGACGAGGTTCTCAAACGTCTGCATGGAAAAGCCGACACGCATACTTCCATCGTGAAGACTGCCCCGCTGGACAGACGACTGCCTCCGCTATAGCGCGGCGCGCCACCAGGAAAGCAACCGTTCCCCCTTGTGCCCGGCTTCTGCACGAGGCACGACGGCCTATGCCGGGGCGCTCGTGCGACCCGCCACGGCCCGTATCGGTTGCGTCGGCGTTGCACTGATGCGCGCGAGAAAGGCGGACAGCGGGCGACGTCCCCCTGCTGTTCCGGCGCCACGCCGCTGTTCGGGGTGACCCGTGAGCCTCCCAGGAAGCCGCTCCCGCGTAGCCATCACATCCCTGCGGCGGCCGCGCTGCCCGGTCGCACGCCGATCGGAGAGCTCCACGTGGGCAAGCGGATTGAGATGCCGGGTTTCCGCAAGGTGATCAGGAGACAGATGTGCATACCGCATCGTCATCGTGAGGCTATGATGTCCCAGCGCGCGCTGCAGGGAGAGGATATTGCCGCCGTTCATCATGAAATGGCTCGCGAAGGTATGCCGCAGCACGTGCGTGAGCTGCCCCTTCGGCAGCACAATCTTCGCGCGCTGCAGCCCCTCGCGGAACGCTGACCATGCCGTGCCGAATATGCGCTCGCCTTCACCGTGGGTCCTGAAGTGCGCGTGAAGGCCTTTCGCGAGTGACTTGCTGATCGGGACTGCACGCGCCTTGCTTGACTTGGTCTTGACGAACTGGATCACGCCGTTGCGTACCTGGGAGATACGCAGTCCCTCGGCCTCGCCCCACCTCGCCCCGGTGGCGAGGCACACCATGGAGACCAGCGTGACATGCACGTTCCGGCCCCTGGGCAACTCGTCGAGCAGGGTCCGCACCTGCGGCAGTGTGAGGAAAGTGAGCTCGTTTTCCTGAATCTTGAACGCCCGCAGATCCTCCAGCGGGTTCGCACGCTTCCATTGCTTGAGCCGCTTCAGCTCATTGAACACGGCGCGCATGTACGCCTGTTCGCGGTTCATGTTGTTCGCTGTAATCCCGGCGGCGAGTCGCTGAGCCCGATACTCCGCAAACATGTCTGCGGTGAACCGGTCGGCGCGCGGATTGCCCATTGCCTCGCACATCGCGAGCAGCCGCCGCTTCGTGTCTTCGCCGGAGTTCAGACCTGATCCGTGCAGCCGGTACCATAGCTCGACGAGTTCCGACAGCAGGCGTGCGTCCTTGCGTGCCGGCACCCACTCGGGTGTCTCCTGGACCTTGGCCTGCACGTGCCGCTTCCAGGCCTCTGCGTCAGCCTTCTTCGCAAACGTCTTTTTCAGCCGCTTTGCGCCCCGTCCCCCAGGCTGCACATTGACCTGCCAGCCGGATTTGACCTGTTTGATCGTCATCTCGACACTCCCATTCCCTCACCGGCCGGATGACGATGCCCCTAGGCTCAGGGACTATCGCTTTCGATTGCCTGGCATCCGGCCTGCAGGCACATAAAAGAGATCCCACACGTCCTGGTGAGCGGTTCGGGCATCCACCCCCAGTACTGCGCTTTGTGCTCCTGGCGCAACCGCTTCGGTGCGTCGTCTGCCGCCCGGGCGGTCCTTTCCGGCGATCCGCCGGCCTCGCACCGCGCGCTCCCCTTCCCGACGCTCCCATAGCTGCTGCAGTCCGGCATATTCCGGCGTGCCCGCCAGCCGGTACGCGACTTCCGCGAGCGGGCTGTCGTGCCAGTGCGCGAGCGGCCGGGTTCTCTCTGCCGCATACAGGCGCTCCGCGTCGTCCTCCGCATTGACCCGCCCTTCGCGGAACAGCCGGTCCGCCAGCTCGATCGACGCGTGAAAATACGCTGACGACTCAGGCGAATCCACGTGCAGGCGTTCGGGGAAGGTCTGCGCGGTGGCGGGTGCAGTATGCCCATTGGTGGCGTCCGTGATGCCCGTCGCGAGCCAGAACGCGTATGACGGGAACAGCCTCGCCAGCGCCTGCAGCATGTCCGATGTCACCTTCTGCTCGCGTGCATAGACCTTGCGCCATCGTCGCGACAGGACGCCCGTGCGCTCGGCAAGCCGCTCCCAGAATCCATGACCGCCCAACAGGGGCCGCCCCGGCTCCTCCTCGTCGTAACTGACACGCGCATCGTCACCAGACTGCTCCCGAAGCAGCAGGATCACACGGTCTTCCAAGGTAGTTGACACGATTCCATTCTCTCCAGTATAACATCCCAAAACGACCATTTATCCTTTTTGGGGATAAAAGTCCTTTGGGGGACTGATGTACTCCGGAGAGTATTATGGACCAGTCTTCCCTACCCGCCGTGGCGGCATTGCCGGTCTACGCCTCGCCGCTGGTCACCCGCGAACGTTTCGCCGAGCTGGTGGGCCTGCCCATCGGCGTGGTCATCGGTTTTGCTAACCGCGGTTACATTCCGACCGTGTCGATCGGGAAATACAGCCTCGTCAATCTCGAACTCCTGCGCAAGCGATGTCTTGAGCGCGAGTTCCCCGATTGATTCCTCTCAGAGCCGGGAATGTGCCAGGTCGTACTCCACCCGGAGACGGGTGCGCCAGCAACCACATGCGCCCGCAGCACAGCGCGGACGCCTTCGACCACGGCTACCTGGTGGGTCCATCGGTGCGATCGCGATCCGGCCGGAGGGCATCCGTCGGCCGCCGGGATCGCAGTAGCGGCGGGCACTCGACCGGCGTGCGATCGACAAACCCACATTCTTGCAGCAGCAAGCAGAAGGCTGCGGGCGCGATGGCCACGTTGCGGCCCGTGCGCACCTGCGCCATTGCCTGCAGAATCTCGCCAAAGTCGGCCAGTAGCCGCCACCCGTCGTCGAACACTTCCAGCCTTGGAGCCAGCACATGGTCGAGCCGGTACCAGCGCACCGCCATTTCGCCATACGTACCGGCGCCCGAGGCCGGTACGGTCCCAAAGCACACCTCGTCCACAAACGGCGTCTCCCGAAGCGTGACTTCGGCATACCAGGCCCGCTTCAGGTGCACGAAATATCGGGAAGATACTTTCTGAGGGTTCACGGTGTCCTCCGTCTACATCCCCCGGGATCCAGTTATTAATATGGATTCCTAATTATACAATCGGCTTCGAATGGCGGTTCGATTACTTAACGTTGACCTGCTTTTATCGCACAGCCCGGCAGGCCACTCTTCTCGTCATTGACCTGCTTTCCGTTTATGGTGTCCGCTCCAGACGCGATCCACCTCCTAAAGTTAGGAGGGCAAAAGGCGCCGCAGGACCGCGTTGCGTTGTCAACATATTGGTAAAATTGTGCGACCGGGAAACGCTGAAACCGCACGTCAGAGGCGCATTCTGGCGCGACTTACTCCGGTGAACCGATACGCATGATTCAGCCCGGTGGGAAAAATCCACAAAGGAGCAACGAATGGCGACTTATCGAGAACTCAAGGCAAAGGCTGAAAAACTGCTGGCCCAAGCCGAAGAAGCCCGGCTTGCCGAACTGCATACGGTCCTCGAGCAGGTGCAGGCCCTTGTCCAGGAATATGGACTGACGCCCGAACAGATCTTTGGGCGAAAGCGCACCCCGCTGAACGGCAGCGCCGCGCAGATACCGACCCCGAAATACCAGAACCCGAAGACAGGCCAGACGTGGAGCGGCCGCGGTCGCGCGCCCTTGTGGGTCAAGGGCAAGAATCGCGAGCGGTTTCTGATTCAGGCGTAGGCGCAACTGTCGCATTGCCGCTGGCGCCGGTCGATACCCCCGCACCTGGCACATGCGCGTCAAACCGGTTCGTGGCCGCATTCCGGACCGCTACGCACCGCGACATCAATCGGTCCCGCTTCCGGCAAGTTCACCCCGTGTGCTGCCGCACCCCGCAGCGACGCCATGCGGTCAACGCGCGGCCATCGCCTCCATCTTCAGGCAGCCTTAACGTCGTGTGTGGTCGTCGGTCGGGAAAGCATTGTCGCCGGACGACATAACGGAGACCCTGCGTGGATCAACTGGACATCTTTGCCAACAGCCGGGACGTCGCACTGCTCAACGATGCACTCATCGCCCTGCAGCGATATGACGATGCCGGTACACGTCGGGTGATGCAGGTACTGGCCGCCGAATTTCCCTGTGACCACCACCTGCCGGTCCTCGAGCTTCTTGTGAACGCAATCGGTGACGATGCCGGTACTGCACCCATTTGCAGCTACGTCGCCGCCATGGAGACTGCCACGCTGCTGACGGTACACGTCCGGGCTGCTGCAATTCAACTACTTGGCCATCGCGATGCCAAGGCGTGGCTGCCGGTGTTATGGAGACGGCTTGCGCACCGGTGTGCAATGCTGGCGTACAGCCCCCGGTATGCCGATTGCCACTCCGCAGCATTCTTGCTGGAGGCTGGCGACTGGGACGCCGCAAGGCGGAAAGTCAGCGCGACCGCATCGTGGCGACGCCTCCCGGCTCCCCTTGCATGGATGACCGAGGCGACCTGGCACATCGAAGGGATGGAGGCCGCATGGCCCATGCTGGCCGAACTCGCGTGGCTCTCGCCCTCCCGCTTTGACACACTCGCCGGCCGCCTCGCGGATTCCTCCCTCGACGCGCTGCTTCTTGCTTTCAACGCGAACTTCGAAGCTAATGGCGACGGCTCTGACCTTGCATGGTTTCCCGTATGGGCATTGATCGAGAAAACCGGCCTTGCGCGATGGCTCGCCCACGCCCAGCCGTCGCGCCAGCTCGCACCCGAACGTGCGATGCGGCTGGTCCTTGATCTTCTGATCCTCGAAAGGGACGGCCGGCAACGGGAATTGCTCGCACGCCGACGGGAACTGCAGGAATTGTCACCCGCCGTCTACAGGGCGTACATGCGCACGCGCTGACGCAGCCGGATATGTCCATTCCAGCCACCCGGCCTACCGGACACTGGCAACCCCTACAGCGATACCGGCTGTGCGCAAGGATCACGGGCGAGGCGATGCGATCCGCCCGGCGCTGCAGTGTCGGACCGGCGATGCCGTTCGCTTTGTCCATCCCGCAGCCGGCCCAGGCCTGTCCTCCATATTCCCTGGAGCAGCACAGCATCAGGGCGTTGACGCGCAAGCAGCCCCAGGAACCCGCGGCTACCCAATTGCGAAAGGTGGGCCTGCCGCCGGGAGAACAGGCATATGTCCGCGTGCATCCCGGGGGCGATCATTCCCCGACCTGTCATGCCAAGCGCGCGCGCCGCATCGACCGTCATCCCGTCGACCTGCTGGTTGGCATCGGCACCGCCGTCGTCCTGATCGAGCATTGCCAGCCACCGCGGCGCGCATTGCCCCACGTACGAAGGTCCGAGTCCGCATTCAAGCGCCACGTGTGCGCGCCTCGCGCGCGCTCCGCGAGGGTGACCCGGCAACCCATACGGACAGACGAGCAATGCGCCGGACTTTTCCACGAGATCCAGATCCCGTCTACCCAGGGCAGCAGAGACAAACAGACATGCAGTCGCATCAAGCAGGCCGAGAAACGACAGGAGCTCGATCTCGCTGCAGTAGAACCGCTCCCGGAAGTCCCTTGCCTTCTCATACGTGTCGCCCAGTGCGACGCCGAGATCCGCGCCGAGTCTCGCAGCAATGGTGGCGGCATCGACAAGCTCCTGGGCCGATACAACCTTCGAGGCGTCAATCAGCGGACGAAGCATGACGCCGGAAAGGCTGCCGCGGTGCGCTATTCTCAGCAACACCTCATTGTCCGGTGCGCCGCCCATCGCGGTATCGCGCCGCCCGCGGTCATTGAGCCGCACGTGCACGGTCATCGGCATGCCCCGCAATGCGGACATCACCAGCAGGCAATCGCTGACGTTTTCGCAGATCGTCCCGAGGCCGGTAACACCATACCCGGCAAGCGAGGCGCCAGGGAGACAGGCCATTCTGGGATCAACCCACGGATGAATCACGCCCGGCGTGCAGACGTACCCGGCGGCGCTGACACCATCCTGCAGCCTTGAGGTCCGTGCCGGTTTGATATCCCCGATGTATGCGCCCTCGATCTCGATGTCGGCCCTCGTGAACTGATGCGACTTCGAGTCGAAGTACTCTGCATCCCGTATCACCCACGCCACTGCATGTGGCGCTCCCTGCGTGTTGATCTGCATATGCGTGCCCCCGAAGATCGTCTTCAGGACCGGTCGCCCGGTCCAGCTCCCGGTCCGAACACAACCTTGTTCATCTGACACCCGAGTCCGTCGATCTCTGCCCGTATCACGTCGCCGTCCTGCAGGAAACGCCCGCGCTCGGCTCCGGTGCCAGCCGGGGTTCCGGTTGCAATCACGTCTCCGGGACGCAGCTCGACCCGGGACGATAGATATTCGATCAGGCGTGGCACATCAAGGATCATGTCGCCCGCGAGCTCGTCCTGCATTACTTCCCCATTGACCGACAGGCGCAGTCGCAGCGCGTCGATCTCGCCAATCACGCTCGCCGGTACGAGATATGGCCCGGCGGGCATTGAGGCCGGCATCCCCTTGCCCCTCAGCCAGTCGGCACCCGGAAAATCCTGACGGTATATGAGAGCGCGATCGGTAACGTCGTTCAGGATGAGACAGGCGGCCACAAAATTTGGCGCGTCCTCGCGTGCGACATGTCGTCCACGACGACCAATGACAATGCCGAGCTCCAGTTCCCAGTCCAGCTCCTCAGTGCCGCTTTCTGCATGGATCTCTCCGTCCGGCGGTGCGATGCACGAATTCGGCCGCTGGAAGAAATAAGGCTCACCCTGTCTGGACCGCTTCTCAACCATCCGCTGCGCAACCGGGCGTCGCTCGCCAACCGGCAGCCGATCGATCTCCGGATCACCGCCCCGCGTGACGATCAGCTCGACGAGCTGTTTCCTGTAATTGGCCGCCGAGCAGTAGATACTCGCCGCAGGCGAGACCGGAGCAAGGAAGTGCAACTGCCCGACGGCGAGCCATGCACCGCGCGGAACGTGGCTGAACGCCTGGCTGTGCAGAGCGGACAACTCCCCGATCAGTGCTTCCAGGCGCGGGTAAATGCTGTCGACAGTGGCCGTACCTTGCGACGGAAGTTCGAGAAGGCCGTCACCGGCCAGATCCCGCAGCGCAACGGCATGCTCCCCGACCACGACCCACCACTGGGCAGCCTCCTCGCGCATTTTCGCGTATGCGAGTGCAAACCCCCGTTCGAGTTTGAGAGCGTTCATTGGCGACTCCATGCAGCGGACGTGGGTAGCAGATCAGAACAGCGGATAGATCGTCTTGTCGTTCTTCCGCCGGCGACGCAGGATACGGTCAAGAAGCGTCTGCAGCACGGACCGCCTGGGGGGCGTATTGTCCTTTGCTGACCTGAGTTGCGCTACCTGGGACTTCTGGCCTGAGCTGTTCATATACCCTCCTGTGGAGTGAGCTTTACGTCGATGAATACGCACGGTGATGAAGTTGCAGAAGCGCTTCGTGAACCGTTTCCGCCACCGCTTCACATCCCGTATCGGTGAGGTGCGCCCGATCGACGAACAGCCAGCGATCGCGGTACGGATCGGCCGTCAAACGGGTATTCATGTCGATGAACGACACGCGGTGGCTGTTGCACAGCACCTCAACTGCACGCCTGAACTGCTTTCCTGTCGCCGCACCGCGGATCCCAGCCAGGGTGCCCGACTCGCCCGTATGGCGGTCCAGCGAATCAAAGATCACCCGCTCATGTTCATGAGGCTCACGCGCCATCCACGTGGCAAAGGGCTGCATCACGTAGGTGAGCGTGCAGTCAAGCCCGGCGGCAAGCGAGCTCCAGTGACCCAGGTCTCGCCCGATTTGCCGGACGGCCAGCGCAAGGCGCTCGCCTGGATCGGACTCTTCGCCGGGGCACGCATCGTCACGCTGAAGCGCAACCTCATGTCTGCGCGTCCGCTTCCAGAACGGGCGGCGGGGCAGATAGCGGGCATTCATATCGGCCATCGCCGTGGCGAAGTCGTGCGAGAAAAAGAAGTCACCCAGAGACGTTGCGAATTCACTCCGTGGATCCGCGAGTACGAGATTGTTCAGGCCGCTGAGAACGACGATATGGCGGATCGCCGGAAGCCGATCGCGCATCAGCAGAAAGAGGATGAGTTCCTGCGCCGACGTGAAGCCCCGTCCTCCCATGTTGATCCACGGTGCCTCGCCCACACCCGAGCGTGTCAGGATCGAGGGGATCGTCGAGAGGTCACCCGAGCAGCCCAGCCCCATCACGACGGAGCCGCCGATCAGCAGGTTTACCTCGGGCGCACCCGCGAGATTTGAAGGGGAGAAATTCGCCTCGCCTGCCGGGCCCATGCCAAGGCGAAATCCGAATTCATCCGTATTCACGACGTGGGAGACATAACGCGCCGGATGAAAGAACATGATATGCGGAGACCAGCGCAATGCCGCGCGCGCGAGCAGCCGGTCATACTCCCGCATCTGCGGTGTCAGCCCGTACCGTATGCGCTCCATGTCGTCCGCAGCGTCTGTCATGATGCTCCTCTGTCCTCGAGCGATATTTCCCGCTACGACATACTCGACATGTCCAGCCGGCGCAGCCGGTCGGGAAGCACACGATAACTGTCCATCGCCGGCTCCCACTTCCTCGCCAGCGGATCGGACCAGAGCCGACACACGATCGCCAGCGGAGACAGCAGCAGAAAAAACACGACGCCCGCGAGCAGGCGCCCGGATATCGAAATGGATGCATGCATATCACGGCCTCCGCGATCTGGTCAGTCCAATGCAAATTCTTCTTTCCATGCCGTATCCGTCTCGCGGACCGGCTGCTGGTCTTTCAGTAGCACACAGTTCCCCATCACGAGGCAGTCCATCTCCGTCCTCATGAAGCAGCGATAGGCGTCCGACGGAGACTCGACGATCGGCTCTCCCCGCACGTTGAAGGAGCTGTTGACCACCATCGGGCAACCGGTGCGTTCAAAAAACTTCGTGAGCAGGCCGTGAAACCTGGGATTCGTTTCGCGGTGCACCGTCTGGATCCTGGCGGAATAATCGACGTGCGTGATTGCCGGAATGGTGGAGCGCGCAACGTTGAGCTTCGCGATCCCGAAAAGATTCTCGTAACCATGGTCGACCGGCAGGCGCCGCTGATCTGCAACGGGCGCCACGATGAGCATGTAGGGGCTCGGCCGGTCCAGCCCGAACCAGTCGGATACATGTTCGGCAAGCACCGACGGCGCGAATGGCCGGAACGACTCCCTGAACTTGATTTTCAGGTTCATCGTCGTCTGCATGCTCCGGCTTCTCGGGTCTCCGATGATCGAGCGACTCCCCAGCGCCCGCGGCCCGAATTCCATGCGCCCCTGAAACCAGCCGATGACCTTGCCTTCAGCCAGCAGCTCGGCCACGTATTCCAGCAGATCGCTTTCATCAAGCCGGTAATACGGCGCATCGACTGACTGCAGGTAGCGCATGATCTCTTCATCGGTATAGGCCGGTCCCAGATAGCTGCCCTGCATGGCGTCCGCCGTCCCGGACACAGCTCTCGTCACACCCGGCGTCTCGTAATGCGCTACGAGCGCGGCGCCGAGCGCGCCGCCAGCGTCGCCTGCCGCCGGCTGGACCCAGATGTCCTCAAACGGTCCTTCGCGCAGCAGCCGGCCGTTTGCCACACAGTTGAGTGCGACTCCGCCGGCCAGACACAGATAGCGCTCCCCGGTCTCCCGGTGCAGGGTCCGGCCAAGGCGAAGTACGACCTCCTCGGTCACAAGCTGGATCGACGCCGCGAGGTCCATTTCACGCTGGGTCAGCGGACTCTCCGGCTCACGGCGCGGTCCACCGAACAGTCGGGCAAAGCGGTCATTCGTCATCGTCAGGCCCGTGGCGAAGTTGAAATACGCCATGTCGAGCCGGAATGTGCCGTCGTCCTTGAGATCGATGAGCTTCGAAAGGATCACATCGCGGTAACGCGGCACACCATAAGGCGCAAGCCCCATGAGCTTGTACTCGCCGGAATCCACCTTGAAGCCGCAGTAATAGGTGAATGCCGAGTACAACAGGCCGAGGGAATGCGGAAAATTGACCTGCCAGAGTGGCGTGAGCGATGTCCCGTCACCCAGCCACGCGGATGTCGTCGCCCACTCTCCCACCCCATCCAGACAGAGGACGAGCGCACGGCTGAACGGTCCCGGATAGAACGCCGATGCCGCATGCGAAAGATGGTGCTCCGAAAACAGCACCTGCGGCAGTTCCGCTTCGGGCAACCCGGACACCGCGGCGAGCCCCCTTGCCAGCGACGAGCGCACATGCAGCTTGTCCTTCATCCAGACCGGTAGTGCCTGAGAGAACGACGGGAAGCCGCGTGGTGCAAACGCGAGGTACGTCTGCATGAGCCTGCTGAATTTCGCCAGCGGTTTGTCGTAGAAGACCACCGACTGCACCTCGCCAAGACCGATTCCACCCTCACGAAGACAATATTCGACCGCGTGTGTCGGGAAGCGGCTGTCCTGCTTCTTCCTCGTAAATCTCTCCTCCTGGGCTGCCGCGACGATACGCCCGTCGACGACAAGGGCCGCGGCACTATCGTGATAGTAGGCAGAGATACCCAGGATCGCTTTTCCCGTCATGGCAGTCACCATATGGTCGGTGAAATATCTTCGTGGCCTGCACTCGCTCTGGCTACGGCTGTCGCGTGAGTAATGCGGCTGCCCGGTGTCTAGCAAGACGTACCCAGCCGCGAACCCCTTCCGGGGGCTTCAACGCGCGATAACCTGTCCATATGCGATGCCACTCGCGGTCAATCACTCGCCCCTCACTGTGCGACGCGACACCGTCGAGGTGCAGGGTGATCGCCTGCAGAGCCATTGCCGTGTGGCCAGTCGACACATTGTCGATCGTGTTGTGAAGGTCGACAAACGCCGAGCTGTACCCGTACTTTCTGAGCAGATCGCGCCCCTGCCGGTAGCTTCCTCCGACGCCCGACAATTCCATCGCCAGATTCAGGCCCAGCAACTCAGGAAAGAAGCGCCGCGGGAATCTCGATATCGACAGCCAGAACACGGGCACATCGAACGCCTCGTCGTCGAAGCCGCGCCAGAACGCGAATTCACGTGTGCCGAATCCGGGCAGTTCGACGCCCATCTGACGCATGAGCTCACGGTACACATTCGGGTGATTTTCCGTGACCGATCCATTGCCGAGTTCGTCTGCATAGATGTGATACAGCAATGAACCGATCGCACTCCCGCAGGACACCACAGACGAAAACCGTTGCAGCCAGCCTCCGTCGATGAACACCATCGGACAGAGCTGAACCGACTGGTGGATGACCTCCTCGCGTGACTGCGTAATGGCGCCCGCGTCAGCCTGATACGAATCGACCTGCTCCCGATGCTTCGCATCCAGCCAAGTCTTTAGCGCCTTCGCACTGTACGATTCGAAAGGCAGCCCGCGGTCATCACTGCCCAACCCGAGGCCCGTCCGGATGAGCCATTCGGACGCAAACTGCCCCCCCGCCTCGAGTGCCTGCGGGTAGGCCTCGACATTGAGCAGGCGGTGATAGAGTTCCCGCACGTTGTATCGACGCCCATCGGCCCGGTCGACCGGGGAAGCGGTTGTGTAGCGCGCACTGCTGCTGTGCGCCGGCGTGATCCCGGCAGCGGGTGTAGGCACGCTGCGCGGCATGTCACCAGCCGCTTCGCGTCGCACCTGGGCCGCAGACGCATCTGCGTTCGACAGGCTGTCGATCCAGACCGCTATCGTGTCGAGCTCCGCCGGGGTAAATATCCTGAACATCGGACCGCCGAACTGCACCAGCTTCGTCAGTAGCGGGCTTCTTCCCGACTCACCTGGCCTCACATAGGGAGACCTGGCCAGTTCATCGAGCAACGCTGCAGCATCGGTATGCTGCGGGTCCAGATAGTCGTCAATGGTGTGTCCTCGAAGACGGGGATGACGATGGTAGCCAAACGCGTGCGACGCCTTGCGTCTGACAAGTGCCAACATCTGTGCACGCGGCGAGAGCCCACCCCGATCAACCAAGCCCGCCACCGTGTCCAGCCAGTGTCCCGTCAACAACTCTGCGAGCGCGAGACCGGTCCCGATGCGTTCGATGGCAGACCGGTTCATTTCGTCCAGTCCGCTCACTGCGGTACCCGTTTCGAGGTATGCCTGGATCGCCACCGTTGCGGCCTCAACCAGTTGCATCCTCATCGCTTCCGAACTGTGAAACTGCCAGTAGGCAATGGCAGCGCCCTGTCCCCGGACAAAACCTTCGGCGGCACGGATAAGCGGGCATAGCCCATACACTGCGCGAAACAGGTTATAGCCGAGTATTTCTGGCAAAAACGTTTCGGGAAATTCCGACAATGCAAGTGTAATGGCGGGTTCGCGCCAGACCGCAGTCGCTATCTGGTCGTCGTTCGCAAATGCCCATGTCGTTACGGGCGGAAGTGCGATGCCCAGTCCGTACAGCGACTCCAGATATCGATGCCCGTTATTGGCCGAGCAGCTACCATAGCCGGCATAAAGCGAATGAGCACGCAGCAAGGCTGCACTCGACGCAGTATGGGATCGCAACGGCCCAAAGGCATACTGGATCCAGCTCCCTTCGGTCACGGCAATGGGGGCATACTGGCGAAGCAGCAACCGCCAGCCTCGATCATCAAGTTTGTCCACCCATCCACTGACGCCGGCCGCGCGTTGATTGCACACAGCGCTGCTCACCTCAAGCATGTCCTCAAGGGAACCCGGCTTCAGGCTGCGCTTTGCATCACCTCCTGTCCACGACAACCCGACCGTTGCGATTTCCCGGCTGACCGCTTCCCTCGCCTTTGCACGCACCATAGGCGATTCCGCGTCTGCCAGCAGAGCATGGAACACCTGCGTCCAATCGCTCTCTGTAAGCGCTGGCGCGCGAAGGTCGCGCTCTCTCACACGCGCATTCATGACAATACCCCTTTCTCATTCGGGACCAGCAATGATTGCCTCGGAACGGTCCATGGCGTGGTCATTGACCCGCATGCCTGTCTCATCCCAACTCTCATTCAAAACGAATGTCGCGGTTTTCATGCTCAGTGATGCCGCATAAAACGCACTGAAAGCAGGCAAGATCTTTATAGCAGGACGGGTAGAGTCACGACCAATACAGATTTCGTCGGGATCGATACTTTTTCTGTGACTGCTTTAACAGCCCGTTGGCATGCGGGCATCTGTTAATGCAGTCACGATTGATCGCAGCAGGCCGGGCGGGAACCCTGTTGTTCCGCCGCTACCACTTCCGCCGAAGGCAGATTGTCCAGCGCTGTGTGATTGAAGAAGAATCGCAGGAGGGTAGCTTGCGGGGGTGGCAACTGCTCCTCGCGGCAAATCACAAATCCGTCGATGTGAGCCTCGTCCCCCGAGACAGCCATGTACCGCACGCCCGCGCGCAACGGCATGGCAGCCGATGCCGGCAGCAGGGCGATGCCAAGGCCCGCCGATACCAGTGTCATCATCGACGACAGTTGCGGTGCAGCCGGGCCAGGCTTCAACATCAATCCGTGACGTTCGAACAGACGGTGAACCTGGGCATTCAAACCGGAAGCCTGGCCCGCCGACGACAGCACGATGTGACGGTCCGCCAGCGACTCAAGCCGCAGCGTGTCGTGCATCGACAGCGGATCATCCAGCGCGATGGCGGCGACGACCTGCTCCCGCAGGTGCCGCTCGATGCGCACGCCTCCCAGGTCAGCCGGTGGGGCGAGACGCGATATGCCGATATCGACCTGCCCGCCCCTAACCCGCTCATTCAGGATGCCTGATGGCATCTCCACCAGAGTCCATTCGATATCGGGAAACTGTAACGCGGCAGATCTCAGTGCAGCGCCGAATCCGGCATTCAGGGATACGGAGGCAGAATACCCAATCGTGACCGGTCCTGCGGCGCCCCGCGAGAGCTTCCTCGCGTAGTCTTCAGCCCTCACACAGTCCTCTACGATTGCTCGCGCGAACGGCAGAAATCTCTTGCCGGCCGTCGTCAACTGGACGGTCCTGCTCGTTCTCTGGAACAACGGGAATTCCAGTTCGGCCTCCAGCAGCCCGATCTGGCGAGTCAGAGGCGGCTGTGCGACATGCAGTCTCTGCGCCGCACGCCCGAAATGCAACTCGTCTGCCAGAGCTACGAAATAGCGCAATCGTCTCAGATCCAGCATAGCGTTCTGCCCACGCGATCATCACCTGCTCATGCGGTGCGCCGCGGCGTGCATGAGCAGGCACGCTCGCCCCTCGCCGGTCCCGGGCCTTTCCGGCCCGGACATCTGACGCAACAGACGCGCTCACCGCGGGGAACATCTCACACCGTGCATCTACAGCACCCCCAGCAGCCTCCACCATGTCCAGTCCAGTGGCAGCAGGGCAACCACCGTGATTGCGCCAAGCGAGACGCACAACCTGGTCCCGTCCCGCAGGGAAACCCCGCCCATATGCATCGCAATCATCATGGGCGGAGACTGGTACGGCAGAAAGACCGTGGAGAACACCGGTACCTGGAGCATCAGCACGGTGTACAGCGGCAGACCGCTCGCATGCGCGAACTGTCCCGCCACCGGTGTCAGGACCGCAGGCAGCCCCGGCAGCGTCGTCAGTAGTCCGATGAATCCTCCGATCAGCTCAAGCCAGATCGTGTTCGCGAGTGCATGGCCCGGCGTCATATGCAGCCACTGCAGTAACAGACCGGCGGCCCAGCCCCCGAGGCCCGATTCCGAGATCAGCGCGCCCAGTCCCAGAAACCCGGCGACGTACACGAGCGGGGTAAGGTGGACCTGGTCAGTGAAGTCCTTCACTGGGACGATGCCCGTCTGTGGGAGCAGGCAGGCCACGCCGGCCGCGAGACTCACCCACGCCGGCGAAATGCCGTGCCAGAAGTCCGTCGCATAGCACAGCAGCGACAGGCCAAGGATGACCGCGAGCGCCCACTCGCGTCGGGACAGACGCTCGCCGTTCTGCTGCGGCCGGCAGCTGCGCTCGATACGGTCGGGAAACAGCCGGCAGATCAGCCAGACGAGGATGACGGTCTTCAGCGCGCCGAGCACGGGAAAATGCAGCAGGAAGTACGGACCATAATGCAGGTGGACGCCATAGAGTGACTGCGCCGCGCCGAGCAGCACCGAGTTCGGGATGTTCGCTGGCAGGATCGTCGTCGGTGGCATATAGCTTCCGGCCGCGACCGCCATCACCAGGCCCGTGCGCCCGCGACGTCCGGCCTCAAAACCCAGACGGTCGGCCAGGGTCAGCGCGAGCGGGGTGAGCAGCAGGACCCGCCCCGTCGTCGATGGCATTACGAATGCCAGTGCGACGGCGCCGAGCGCGAGCGCCGCAACATAGTGACCGTACGTCTCGATACGCGCGGCCAGCAGGAAATTGCTGAAACGGCCCGCGAGCCCCGTCACGCGTACCGCCACGCCCGTGATCGCGCCGCCGAACACCAGCCACCAGGCGGGGGACGAAAACCCCGCGAAGACGGTCTGTGCGGGCGCAACACTGAACAGCATCGCCAGGAGAAAAAACAGCAGTGTCGTCACAGGCTCCTTCAGCAGGCCCAGCGCCCATGAACAGACCGTGAAGAACACAAGGATCGCCGCCTGGGACATGGCCACCGGATAACCGCGGATGAGCGGCACATACCGCGTCAGGACAAGTGCCGCGACCACCCACAGGATCAGCAGGCCGGAGCCGATCAGCTCACCGTAACGCGCATGCAGTGACCGGCGCGCCGGACTGTGCGAAGGTCCTTCCGCGTCGACCCTGACAGCCTTCAGATCACCCATTCCCGTTCCTCCCTCGCCGTCTGAAGTCTCGCTCCTGAACTGCTTTCATCATAGGCAGTCGTACAATGGCGATGATTCGACTGACAGACATCTTCTTACGAAAATATGCCAAGCCGTGATGCCTGGGACCCGCAGCCCAAACTGGTGCCGACACGCAGGGAGCCGGTCATGGCGCACCTGCGCCTGCCACCGTCGGACGGCATCATCGAATGGCACCGGCATACATGGGGACAGATCGCCTGCCCTCGCGTGGGGAGCATCCGGGTGAGCGCACCCGGCATGATGTGGATCGTGCCGCTCTGGCGTGCGGTGTGGATTCCGCCCGGCATTGATCATCAGGTGGTGATGCTCGGACACGTCGAGTTTCATGCCCTCTACATCGAACCGGGGGCGTCCCCGCTACCCTCTGATGCGTGCTCGGTCATCGAGGTCTCAGACCTGATGCGCGTGCTGACCGGGTCACTTGCCGCCAGCACGCAGGCTTCGCCCCGCCACCGGCAACTCGCCATGCAGTTGCTGCTCGAGGAAATTCGCGGTGCACCGACGCTGCCCCTGGGCCTGCCGTTGCCCACGGAACGGCGGCTGCGCACGCTGTGCGCGGCGATGATGGAAGAGCCGGGCTCGCAGCGCACGCTCCAGGAGTGGGCCCGCGTGGTCGGCGCAAGCGACAGGACGTTGGCCCGGCTTTTCCAGAGCGAACTGAATACGAGCTTCGCAATCTGGCGTCGTCAGTTGAGACTCTCACGTGCCATCGACCTCATCGGCCGGGGCGTTCCGCTGCATGTGGTCGCCGCCGAACTCGGCTATGCGAATGCGCCGGCCTTCTCCACCATGTTCCGGCATGCCCTTGGCTTTCCACCCTCGCAGCTCACAGGCACGGCAGCCACGCGGCGGCGCTGAACCGTCCCCGAAGCTCCTTTGTGCTATCTCACCACCCGTCGTGTCGCGCGGCCGCTTCAAGCACAGTCGCTGGCGTCCGGGCTAGCCGTGCATGGGGCGCACTGGACATCGCGACGATGCTGGACATCAGCGTGCGTCTGCACGGGACTGATCATCCATATAAGTGGCACGTGAACGATAGGGAGGAGGGATTCGCCGTTCTCGACGGGACGGTCGACATGCATCAACGCGAGGCGGAACAGGCGCATAGGGTGCAGACTGCACGCCAGTGACGTTTTCCGTGCCGGGGTGGGATGCGAACATGTCGTGCGTCCCCCGGGCGAAGCGCAGTTCTCGACATCGAACACGAAGGCAGCATCTGACCTTCATATCCCGTATGCCGTACCGCAATCCTGCGACCGGCCTGGCACCCGTCGCTGTACAAGATCAGTTCACGATCCGGCAGACACCCCAGGGTGTCGTGAGGATCTCCCCCGCCTGCAGCCGGACGTTTCCAACCGCACGGGCGCGGAACGTCACCATGCGGCCATCCTCTTCCGTATAAGGCCCGATCTCCACGACCTCAAGCGCCAGGCCGTCCACCTGGATGCGTGAGCCGGTGAACGCACTCGTTCGCTCCCGTTGCGCGAGCGCGCCCGCAAGTGTCAGGCGACGGGGTTTGTCCGCCACATCGACATCGTCCGTTGATTCAGTCTCAGGCTGCACAGGCATGACTATGTCGTTGCTTGACCGGGGCCGCCATTGTAGCAAGCGCCTGGATCGCAGCCGTGCGGATGTCGTGCTGCACACGGGGGCCGACCAGACTCGTTCTCCTGAACGATGTGACGTGCCCGGCATTTCGGGCCTTGCGTCTGGCGACATACGCGGCACCGGCTTCTGGTTGCGCGTGGCGGACCGTATCGCCCACAACGACCCGACTGACGGGCGATCGTATTGCACATGACGGCCAGCCGGACGTCTCCCTTCACTCACGTTTCGGGCCGGGCTTTCGTGCATTCGCACCGGGCCGCCTGCGGCGTCCCGGCCCTGCCGGGCTTCAATCCCTGACGCAACACCTCAACCCCTGAAAAGCCTGATCAGGTGGTGGCCGCACAGGCGGCCACCACGATCCCGCTCGCCGCGAGGCGGCTCATCCCGGTCAAACCCGGAGCTTCGCAGCCGCCTGCCCCCTGAGTTCCCGCCCGACACCCGCGACCGTAGCCGATGGCCGCCCGGCGTCAAGGGGCGAGGGACCGTGTTGCCCGCACCCCTCCCTCGCCTTTTTCCTTGACACCGGGCGGCCATCGGCTCCTTGAGTCGCACGGGCGCGAACTCAGGGGACTGGCGGCACCACTGCCAAACCCCGGGTTCCACCGGGACGAGCCCAACCCCTACGAGGCGGGCGGAATCTTGGGGCCCGGTCAGCGCAACACCCCTCAACCTTTTTGCTGTGGAGAGTGTCATGCAACTCGCTTCTTCCTTCCGTTACGGTTCCCCGATGCTCCGTTCCGACTCGCCGCTGTCGGACGACCAGATCCGCCGTGTTGCTCCCTCGATTTTCGCGGATGGCAAGCACGAAAGCCGCTCCGACCGCTACACCTACATTCCCACCATCGACGTGCTGCGCGGTCTGCGCAACGAAGGCTTCCAGCCGTTCATGGTGTGCCAGACCCGCGTGCGCGCCCAGGACAAGCGCGAATTCACCAAGCATCTGATCCGCATGCGTCCTGCGAGCGAAATTACCGGCGAGGATGTCAACGAAGTCATCCTCCTCAATTCGCACGATGTATGCGCAAGCCAAGAGCGATTTCCCGATACTCTCAGGTTGCTTTAAAACGGCCATCAACACGAACACGGCACGAGGATCTCGGCGATGACGGCAAGACGAACCACCATCCGGCAACTGGCACTGACCGAGGTCGCTAACCGCGACACTCCAGGTGCGGCGGCGATCAGCATCACCATGCCCAAGGGCGGCACCATCTATCACACGGTCCCGCTCGCAGACCCCGACACCGGCAAGCGGCGCGACGCCCGTCCGCGGTGGATCGCAGGTAGCTTCCCTCTCTTTCCCGTTGTCCGGCTCGCGGACGGTGCGCCGTGGGCTGAGGCGAACCTCTGGCTCATCGATATGATGGAGTCGAAGTCCTCGCCCAACATGCTGACGTTCGCCAGCATCGCTGACGACCTGGTGGCATTCCGTCGTTACCTGGATGACGAAGGCGTCGACTGGCTGACGTTCCCCGCGAACAAGCGGCAACGCCCAACCTACCGCTACAGCGCCTCGATCAGGCTGGCCGTGCAGGCTGGCGAACTTTCTCCGGGTGTTGCCAGGCGCCGTATGGGCGCCGTGGTGCGCTTCTATCGCTGGCTCATGGCAGAAGCGGGCTTCAAGCCTGCGAACGCGCCGTGGGTCGAATCTGGCCGTTTCATCGAGTTCAGGGACCAGAAGGGCTTCAGCAGCACGATCGAGGTCAAGACCACCGACCTGTCGATCAGTGGCCGGCGCGCAGATGACCCGTGGGACGATCACATCCAGGACGGCGGTCGCCTGCGCCCGCTCCCCTCATCCGAGCAGTCGGTGCTGCTCGAATCGTTAGCCACTCTCGGCAATTCCGAGATGACGCTCGTTCATCTGTTCGCGCTGTTGACTGGCGCTCGCATCCAGACGGTACTGACCGTGCGTGCGAAACACGTAATGCGCAAGCCGGGCGAGTTTCACGGCGGCGACATACGTCTCGCCTGCGGGCCAGGTACAGGTATCGACACGAAGGGCGATGTCAAGGGCGTGTTGCACCTGCCGCGCGGTTTCTACGAGCGGCTCTACATCTATGTGCACAGCGATCGAGCTCGCAAGCGTCGCCAACTGGCAGACGGCGGCGATCACTTCGACCAGCCGCTCTTTCTAAGCCATCGCGGTGCGCCGCTCTACGAGGACCGCGGGTCGCGTGGCCCGCTCAGCACCGGCCCGCAGGTGCGCCGCCATGTCAAGACCGGGCAGGCCGTTCGCCAGTTCATCAGGGACGAACTGTTGCCCATGATGCGCGTGCAGCTCGGCAACCCCAGGTATGAGTTCAGCTACCACGACCTGCGAGCGACCTTTGGGCTCAATACGGTCGACGCGATGACAGCGAGCAAGACGAGCTACACGCGGGCGCTCGATCAGTTGCGACAGTTGATGTGGCACGTACAACCATCTACGACCGAGCGCTACCTCGCTTACCGCGAGAATCGTAAGCTGTTCGATGCTGTTCAGGATGGCTGGGGTGCGCACCTGTCGACGCTGGTCACACGCACCCTCGACACTGCGGTGACAGTATGAACCGCCTTTACGACGAAGTGCACATGCCGCTCGCGGAGGGCACAATGCTGCTGCACCCCGAGCGAGCGCTGCTCAAGTGGGAAGGCATGAGCAGCCGTTCCGATATCGGGCAGATCTGCTACCTGAGGCGTGACACGTCAAGCTCGCACCGCGCGCGACGAACTTTCGATATCCTGAGCTTCAGCATCGAACGCGTCAGGGTCGTACGCCTGCTGGTGACGCAGCTTTCCGGGCGTATGGCCCTTGGCGCGATGCGTCCGGCAACGATCTCGATAGCGCTGCGCGTCGTGCTTGATTTCGTCAATTGGGCCGACAGACAGGGCTTGCATCAGGTGCTTTGTGACGAGAAGGCTACGGCGGAGGCAGTTCATCGCTACTTCCGCGAGAAACGCGAACAGGTTTCGCTGGGCAATCTGAACCGCAATTCCGTCGGCCACGATCAGCGTAATCTGTTGTCGATGCTCCGTGAGTTTTTCGGAAACGACGACTTCTGCACCGACGCGAGGGTGCTGCGCCGCCAACTGGATGCCTCTGTGCCGACTGCTGTGCCTGACACCGAGGCACAAGCCGCCCTGCTCGCGTGGGCTGACGCGCTCTTCACCGGCATCAGCACCCTGGTGCTCGACTTCAAGTCGTACCCGGTGCGCGTAAGCACGGCGCGTGGCGAGAGTCTTTGCCTAGTTCCGCACAGACACCACCGTCGTGAAGACGACAACTTGCACGGCCACCTGCTTGGCTGGAACCTGGAGACCGGGGAGCTGCGCACGCGGGAAGAAATCGCGACGCACATGGCTGCGGCAGGCGCTAAAGATCCTCGTGCGCGTGCGTGGATGATCGCCTCGTTTGCGGCTAAACATCTTAGGGCTGCGAACGAGGATGCGCAATCAGCGATCCGTCGCTCGCACGCTTCAATGGCGACCCTTTGCTTCGCCGCGCTGTTCCTGGCCGAAACGGGCGTCAACCTCGCGCAACTGCTGGCCATGAAGTGGAGCCCGGAGCTTGTCGCGAGCCTGCAGGATACGTCAGTTGTACGTCAGACGTTTCGCGAGATCAAGTACCGTGCAGGCGGGAAGGGGGTGACGTTCACCGTCTCGCTGGGCTTCATGCCGAAGCTCAAGACGTATCTGGCGTTGCGAGAGTATCTGGTGCAGAACGCGGACTGCGACGCGTTGTTCATTCTAGCCGGGCATTACGCAAAGCGACGACGGCCAATGGGTCTCCCAACTCAATTTCTGGCTCAGCTTTACAGTCGACTCGATACGCTCGGGATCGTGCTACCGCGCATTACCGCACGTCAGTGGCGTGCGGCGAAGCAGGATTGGGCGGTGAGCAACCACGACCCTGTCGTCGCAGCCAGACTGATGGGCCACTCCTTGGCCACGGCGCTGCGCTCATACTCGAACGGCACAGACGCCGCGCACAAGGCCGAGATGGGCGCGTTCCTCGCTTCGGTCGAGAAGACCGTGCTGAAGCCCGGCAACGACCCGGCGGGCAGCATCAGGAGCGCGGTGGGCGTCTGCATCGAGTTCCACAAACCTGCGCCGATCGCAGCTTCAGTCACCGTACAGCCTGACTGCCGCTCGACCGAAGGATGTCTCTTCTGCGACCAGTACCGCGTGCACGCCGACGCCGCCGACATCCGCAAGCTGCTGGGCTGCCGTCACTGCGTCAGGCTCGTGAGCGGGCGTGCTGACTCGATCGAGCAGTACGACACATCGTTCGGCGCCGTGCTGCGGCGCGTTGACTTCCTGCTGGATGAGCTGCGCAAGCGCGACGCCGCGCTGGTCGATCAGATCGAGCACGACGTTGATATCGAAGGGAATCTGGACGCGTTCTGGTCGGCCAAGCTCGACCAGCTTTACGAACTGGGAGTGGCATGAACAACACGCTGATCACGCCGATCGCAGAGCGCCCCGACTGGTATCGGATCGAGGATGATACGGTCGTCACGCGCGACAAGGCTGGGAATGCCGTTTCGCTGTTTGGTGACGACGCCTGGGACATCGGCGCATACGCGATTGGGCCGCGCAGCACCGGCCTCCATTTTAGGGGCCACCTGCCTGACGGCGTGACCCGTGCTCTTTCAGAGGCGACCACGCGTCAGTGGAAGCAGATCATGTACTTTCTGATGCATGAAGCAACCGATATGGTACCGGCGTCCAGTACGCTTCAGGCTCGTTCGGTTTATCTGAGGGAATTCGCATTCTTTGCCGCCGAACGGCAGCTTACGCTCTACGAGGGGCTGTCCAATGTCCCCATTGTTCTGGACTATGTGGCACAAGCGGGGATGGAAAGGAAGGCCCAACGCCTTCATTCAATTCTGGTGCAGCTTCACCGTCTGGGCGTCGGGACCACCGGACTGTGTGTGCCGCTGGCCCAACTACATAAGCCTCTGCTCGATCGCTTCGCGCAACGCGCTGAATACGCACAATACCCTGTCATCCCGACGCGGATCTATCAGCACTTCCTGTCGACCTGTGAGCATGACCTCGGCGTCGCTGAGGACGTCGCTGACATCCTGTCGGATTACCTCGCACGCGTGTACGCCGGCGAGAATCCAGACGTCTCTGCAGCGGTCGCAACGAATGCTGTGCACTTCGGGTGCAAAGACTCCCCTTACGTCGTGTCGTCGCTTGTGGCGTCGATCCGCGCGCTATGCCAGCTTGTCATCCTGGCATTCACCGGCATGCGCGCGAGGGAAGCGGAGAACCTGCCGTACGACTGCCTGAGCGAGACCCGTCTGGATGGCGTGACGCACTACACCATCGAGGGCGTCACAACCAAGCTGTCGGGTGGTCGTCCCAGGCGCGCGCGCTGGGTGACCAGCCCGCTCGCCGCTCGTGCCGTCCGGCTTGCGCAGCGGCTGTCGGGCGAGGCTCACCGTGCGCACGGCGCACCGAGCTACGCCGAATCAACGGACGGGTCACACCTGCTGTTCTGCCGGATGGGTCTGCGTTATGGGTACGTGGCAAACCGTGGGGCGAGTACCCTGCATCTCGATGTCGAAGCGTTTCGTGAGCGCGTCTTCCCGACGATCACGGTCGAGGACATTGCCGAACTGAAGCGTGTCGACATGCACCGCGCGTGGGAAGACGAACCGAAGTACGCGCCCGGGCAGCAGTGGCCGTTCACGCGCCACCAGCTTCGCCGGACCCTGGCCCTCTACGCGCATCGGAGCGGACTCGTGACACTGCCGACGCTCAAGCGTCAGTTGCAGCACATCACGCAGGAAATGAGCATGTACTACGCCCGCGGCTCGGCGTTCGCGAAGGGCTTCATCGACATCGACAGGACCCACTTCGCGAAGGAATGGGTTGAGACACAGAGCCTGTCCGAATACCTTGCATACGCCCAGCAGGTGCTGTTCTCCGACGAGCGGCTGTTCGGCGGGCACGCAGCGTGGACGCAGAGCCGTGCCGTGCAGGCCTCGCCCGTGTCGGTTTATTCGCGCGACCAGACGGTGAGGATGTTCAGGAAGGGCGAGCTGGCGTACCGCGAGACGGTGCTGGGCGGCTGTGCCAGCATCGAACCGTGCAAGTCGACACCGCTCGACTGGATGCGTCTGGATTGTCTTGAGTCGAACTGCCGTAACCTCGTGGTCGTGCCGTCGAAGCTTCAGCGCGTGATCAAGGCGCAGCAGGTTACGGTCGGGAAGCTGCGCGCTGTCGACGATGCGAGCGTCGAATATCGTATCGAGGTCCGGACGCTGCAACGACTGCTTGATGCGCAGGAGAGACTGATCAAACCGGAGGTAACATGAGCGAAACGATGGCCGACTACTACGCCGCCCTTGAGCGGCTGAAGAAGCGCAAGGGTGCGCGTATCAACAACGACACTGTGGCGATCGAGGCTGGCCGCAAGAAGGGCTGCATCAAGAAGTCACGCCCGCAGTTCGCTGAACTGATCGAAGCGATCGACGCGGCCAACGCCGTAGCCGAGCGACCTAAGCTTGAACTGAACGATCGTCTGAACCGCGCGAAAGGCGACGCAAAGGATTTGCAGGCACAGCTTGACGAGTCGCTGGCCCGGGAGCTCGCACTACTGCGACAGGTATTCAGCCTGCGCAAAGAACTGGCCGCGCTGCGTGGCGGTAGCGTCCTGCCCTTGCATTCGAGCTAGATTGAGATGGACACTCCGACGGCCATTCTGTCCACTTTTACCATCCAATCAGATGGACACCTGGCCGACAGTTGACTCCGGTATTTTCAAGGCCACAGCGGATGTCCATTGTTTTTCTCTTGCGCGTAACGATGGGTCCAGCGGATTCCAGTTACTCGGTGGCGTCTATCGCTTCGTCTGCCAGAACGGGATGGTTGCGGGCGAAACCATCGGCGAGGTCCGCGTCCCGCACAGGGGCAACATCGTGCAGAACGTCATCAACGGCGCGTTCGATGTGCTCGACGGCTTCGACCTGATCCGCGAACAGAAGGACGGCATGAAAGCCGTCACGCTCGACCGCGACGAACAGTACGCGTTCGCGCGCTCCGCCCTCGCGCTGCGCTACGACCCGTCCGACACCGAAGCACCCGCCCCCGTCACCGAAAGCCAGTTGCTCGCCCCGCGTCGCTTCGAGGACCGCCGGGACGACCTCTGGACCGTATTCCAGAGAACGCAGGAAAACCTCACCAAGGGCGGCCTGCATGGACGCTCGCGCAGCGGACGCTCCATGTCCACGCGCCCCATCACCGGCATCGACCAGAACGTGAAGCTCAATCGCGCGCTGTGGATGCTCGCTGACGCCATGCGGCAGATGAAGTCGTAGCGACCACCGGGCGGCGTACCGCGCCACCCACCATTCATTGATCAGGACTCCTTTCCGGGTCAAGTCCTGATCACTTCTGCAACACCGACCCGGAATCATCTTTCCAACTTTCTGGAGTCAGTCATGCAAGCCCAAGTCGAAACCCCTGTCGTTGACCCCGCCGAACCGGCCACGCCGCTTGAAACCAGTTTCGGCAATGAACAACCCGTCATCGCCGTGCCGTATTCGAGCCTGCACCCTTCGCCGCTGAACGCCCGCACCCGACCGCTCTCAGGCATTGAGGGACTCGCCGCGAATTATGAGAAGCATGCCGTAATGCGAACCTGGCCTCAGGAAGTATGTTTGGTGGGTATCAAAGGGCACATTGCTTCGCATTACGGCAAGATCACAGGGCGTCGAGCCAGGCAAGCAAGTTTGGGTTACGCCGCCATCGCGGTGGGCTACCAGGTCGAGTCGAGCGATCTACCTGCTCAAGGGCGAGCCGCTTGGTCTCGATGTTGGCTCGAGCATAGTGGTTCGTCGTGTCGAGACTGACGTGCCCAAACCAGTTCCTGATCACCGTAACGTCGACTCCGGCGGCTATCATTTGGACACCAGCGGTATGGCGGAACGTATGCGGATGTACGCGTTTCTTTCGCAGCGACGGCGAATCGTACGCGGCGGCTCGCACGTACTGTGCGAGCTTAAATCGCGCACCAGCCGCGCTGAGTGGTCCGCCATATCGATTGACAAACAGCGGTTCGTTATAGGGTCTAGGCTGCCGTTCGAGAAGGGCTTTGAGCAATGCCGCTGTTTCCGGCCAGAGCGGACATATTCGCGCCTTGCGCCCTTTGCCGTATAGCTTGACCTGAGCCGGCGCCGTCAACCGGATGTTGCTGGGACAGACATCCAGCGCCTCCTGGATACGTGCTCCAGTGTTGTATAACAAGGCCAGGAGAGCATGATCGCGTTGCCCTTCGGGCGTCGAGCGGTCCGGCCGGCGCAGAATCGCAGCTACTTCATCGCCGTCGAGGTAATCGGGTTCAGGTTTGGGACCCTTCTTGGTTGGGATGGACAATACCGCGGCGCATTGCATGGCCGACAACGGCTCACGATCCGCAACGAATCGGAAGAATGACCGAATCGCCGCTAGCCGGCAATTGCGCGTGCCGATCGAGGTACGCCGCTCCGACTCGCTGTGTTTCAAGAACGCTAGAACTTCGTCGGCCGTCAGTTCATCCAGCTTGAGCGCGCTCACTGGACGGTGGTGTCGTCTGGCCACGAATTGCAAATAGAGTTTCCAGGCATCGCGATAAGACAAGACCGTGTGCCGCGAACAGTTGCGTTGCTCCGCAAGCCACTCATGGAAGAAGGCATGCAGCCAGTACGCGAGAGACTCCCTGTTCATGATGCATCCCCCTGCGCACGCAGCACGTCGACGCTGTGTTGCCGATACCGTTCGCTCGCCTGCCGAAGCAACTCCGGGGTGCTATGTAAGTAAGCGAGTGTCGAGCCGATGTCCTTGTGGCCAAGGTAGGTAGCGAGATACGGCAGATGGGCTTGTGGATTCACGCCATCCCGATACCATTGCGTCATCCGATGCGCGACGAATGTATGTCTGATATCGTGAAGCCTCGGCCCCTGGCGTCCATGTTCAGTCTTTAACCCGGCACGACGCATCACGCAGCGCAGAAGCTCCTTTATGGTCTTTCGACTGTATCCGCATCGTAATAGCGACGCCCACCACATCGGGGCGTCCTCCTCGACCGGTGCGCCCGAAGCGGCGCGGTCAGCTACATAGGCGCGCAATACGTTAAGCGCACTGGGTGCCAGTGGCAAACGGCGCGATTTGAAGAATTTCGTCTCTCGAACTTCGAGTAGTCCGGACTTCAGATCCAGGTCCCGCAACCTCAGGGCGGCGATCTCACCCACACGCAAGCCCGCGCAATACGCCAAAGTGATCATCGCATGCAAAGCAATTGGTCGCAGAGGAGATCTCGGGGACGGGAACGCTCGGGCGGCATCGAGCAACGCTCGGATCTCAGCTTCGGTGAACACATAGGGACGCCGTTCTTGCTCGACTGTTCGGCTATATAGTCCCGCCGCGACTGGCATGATCGAGACTGCCGGGTCCTTCCGACGTAGTGCCCTTGATAGTATGAGCCCGCACTGCTGTACTCGGAACTGATGGCGTATGCGGTTGCTTTCTTTACTCCAGGCATCAAGTAGCTGGGGAAGTTTGGCAGTTGCCAGATCAGGATGCTGTTGCAGAAACCGGTCGAAGTATCGTAGATCGCCCATACGGGCCTCGTATCGGTAGCCCAGTGACTGCATCCGTGCAACGTGCTCGCACATCATCGGACCAAGCACGCTGCCCCATTCGGACAATGGTTTCAGTCGCTGCAAAGCACTTTCGTAGTCGCTTTCCAGTAAGGCACAGACGATCGGCCCCAAGTGCCCACCATACTGTGCGCGCAGTTCCAGCAAGGGATGGGAACATCCCCCTTCCGCCGTGCGCCACTTGAGGTAACGGGCAATCACGCGAATTCGGCAGATCACATTTCTCAATGACAGCCGCTGGGTTTCCTGCTTCAACCACTCGCGTAACGGTACTGTCCCAGCCTGATCGGTGACGGACATCCTTCCATACAGTGATTCTTCGAACTCCAGCAAGATGCTACGGTAATGTCTGCATGATTCGGGTCCGATCGACTGCGTGTCAAGGAACCGGCTGACGTTCTCTCTGGTATTCATGACGCCGCTCCCTGTGGAAGATCCAACGAGATCGCCATCAAATCATCGGTCGCCAGTTTGAGGTAGACGGCCGTCGACCGTTCGCTGCGATGTCCGAGGACATCGCCGATCACCTTAATTGATACACCACCGCTGAGAAGTGACGCGGCACGGCTGTGTCTCAGCACATGTGGTCCGCGTTTGCCCGGTAGCGAAACTCCGGCGGCCCTGAACCGACGACTTATCATGCTATGAAGGGCAGCACTCCCCGATAGCGGCTGGTATGGTGCGCGTCCCCTCAAAAAGATGAGGCGCTGCGTTGTTACGGGGCGCCCATGGCAAAGGTAGTCCAATAGCGCATCAGCCGGAAGGCGCATCAGGGGCAATTCTGAACAGCTCCCAGTTTTCGTGTGCTGGATACGAAGCCTCTCACGATGCCAATCGACGTCCGACAGACACATACCCAGGACTTCCCCTGCGCGCAGGCCGTAGGTCGTTAGCAGCGTCAGCAGGGCATAGTCGCGACGACCCAGCGGTGAGCAATCACGTCGAACAATGTCGAGGACCCAGTCGATATCTTCCGGGCGGATCGTTGATGGAATGTCCTCCATCGCATATGCAGACGTCGCTTCGATCGCCACCGAGAGATCGATGGACATCCGGCCACTACTATGCAGATATCGCAATACGCCGCGCAGCGTGCCTACCATCGTCCCCTTGGTCCGGCGCCGCATGGAGGCGACTCTCGATGCGATGTATGCATCGAGATCAGCAACGTTTACAGTGGTGAGGTTCTTGCCATGATCGTCCAGCCATCGTAAGAGCGAACGTGCTTCGAATCTATTGTGCTGGCGCGTGCCTGCGGACAGCCCGCGAACCTCCGTCATCCACGCGTCGTATTCGGCCACCACTTGGTGTATGGCGACATCCTCAGCGCTATCGCGCATCGTCTGCGTCGGCCAATCTCCATTGTGAACCAGGCGTAACAACATGTGGATCGCCATCCGGTTTTCGTTTCGCGAAAACGTTGAGAGCGCATGCTGGTCGCGTGTACGAAGGCGGTCAAGATACTGTCCAACGTCAGTTGGAGATATGGCTTCGAGAGCCTGTCCATGCTGAGCCACGTCGCGAAGAAAGCGGCGCACAGCATGCGGGTACTTTCTCACGACCGATTTTCCGTACCGCTCATCCTGGAGATACTGCTTCAGCCGATCAAGCCAGAAACTGTAATCTGATTGCGACACGATGATCTCCTTGGGTTAGAGACCAGAGAATCATGGCAGCGCTGAGCAGATAATGTTAAGTGTCGGTACACGCCAGCGTGCTGAATCAGGCACTTGACGTCGCTCCTTTGCATTACGGTTTCCTTCTCATAATCGGCGTAATGGCGAGCTTGCCATTAGGACAACATCCGCGCGAAGGGCCTGTTACAGAATCTCGTCGTTCACGAAATGAAGGGCGGGCGCGGCAAGCAGCGAAAATACGGCGTCTGCGCGGGCCAGCGCCGCGAAGCCGCGCTCGACCTCCTGTATGCGCAGAAACACATCGCCGCCGACTACCCGGTGCCGGTGCGCATCGTCAGCGATGGCGAAGCCCTCGCCATTTCGCTGATCGAGAACAGCGAACGCGAAGGACTCGATCCGTTCGACGTGCTGCGCGCCTACCGGATGCTGGCCGAGGAAGGGCGCAGCGTCGATTACATCGCTGCGCTTTTCTCCGCGTCGCCGCTTACCGTGAAGCGCCGCATGAAGCTCGCCAACGTGTCACCAAGGCTGCTCGGCCTGCTGCGCGAGGATGCGATCACGCTCGACCAGCTTGCCGCCCTCGCCCTCGCGGATGACCATGAAACGCAGGAACACATCTGGTTCGATGCGAACGAATGGCAGCGCCAGCCGAACTATCTGCGTCAGGCGATCACGCGCGCCGAAATCGATGCGAGCCGCAGCCGCCTCGTGCGCTTCGTGGGCCTCGCCGCCTATGAAGCAGCGGGCGGGTACGTGAGGCGTGACCTCTTCAGCGATGATGAGAACGCCGGTTACATCGCAGACGCCGAACTGCTGCAGAAGCTCGCCGCGCAGAAGCTCGATGCCGCTGCGGAAGAAGTCCGCGCCGAAGGCTGGGGCTGGATCGAGACACGTGTCGAGCGCGACTTCCTCGAACTGAACCGCTACGGCAGGCTGCGCCCGGTGCAGCGCCCATACACCGGCAACGAGCAGCAGCAGATGGATGCCCTCACCGCACAGCAGGACGAACTGGCTGAAAAACTCGAAGCCCTTTCGGAGGACGACGAGAGCGCCTACGAGGAAGCCGACCGCCTCAACGAGGAAATCGAACGCGTCAATGCGGCGCTTGTCGCCCTCGAAAGCGTCGCACTGGTATGGGACGAAACGCAGATGGCCGGGGCGGGCGCATTCGTCATCGTCGGACCGCAGGGTGAACTGGTCATCGAGCGCGGCCTCGTGCGGCGCGAGGACGCCAGCGTCCTCGAAGCGGCGGGCGCAGACGTGACCGGCACGCCGGAGGCACAGGCGCACGATCCGGTATCCGCACAGGCACCGAAGGTCCGACCCATTCACAGCGCGAAGCTCTGCCAGCGCCTCACCGCGCACCGCACTGCTGCCATCCATGCAGAACTGGTCGCGCAGCCCACCGTGGCGCTCGCTGCCCTGCTGCACTACCTGGTGCCGAAGGCACTGCCCGAGCACTTCGGGCGCGCGTCCACGCCCGACTTCCTCGCGCTCACCGGCACCAATAACCAGGACAGCCTGTTGCGGGCCGCAGACGACCTGGGCACCAGCCCCGCGTGGAGCGCCGTCGAGGCGCAACGCACGCGATGGATTGCAGAATTGCCCGCGAAGCGCATCGACCTGCTGCCCTGGCTTGTCCAGCAGGACCCTGGCACGACCCTGCTCGATCTGCTCGCCTTCTGCACCGGCACCCTGCTCGACGGGATCACGGGCGAAGAACGACCCCATGCGATCAACGCGCTCGCGGGAGCGTTGAACCTCGACATGACGCGGTACTGGACGCCGACCCGCGCCACGTATTTCGACCACGTCAGCAAGGCGCGCATCGCCGAGGTCGTCGCCACAGCCGTGTCACCGAAGGCCGCAGCGGACCTCGAAAAGATGAAGAAGGCCGACGCGGCAGCCGCCGCCGAACTGCGCCTCGCGAAAGTCGCCTGGGTGCCGGAAGTCTTCACCGACCGGGAAATTCCCGCCGCCCCCGCGTGGGGTGTCCGGGATGACGAGGGGGACGAGGATGACGGGGACAACGAGGGTGACGCGGACGACGACGGCGCAGAAGGCACCGCCGCACAGGACGGCGACGATGCCGATACGGAACCCGATACCGGCACTGGAGTGGAGCACATCAACGACACGCTCCCCGATATGGCCGCCGTGAATGCCCCAACCAGCCCGCACTCGCCGTGGCCCTTCCCGACCGCTGACGGCGTGAGCATCGGGCAGTCCGGCTCGCGCGTCGCCTGACGTCAATTACCTGCGAACCCTGCCCCGTTGCCCCGGCAATGGGGCAGGACAGGCGGTACGGCCCTGGGTCATCTCCCCGGATCATGTCCCCGAGTCACGGCCTGCTACCTGCGCACCTGACCTCAACAGGAGCAATATCATGTTCAACCGCATCCGCATGACCGTGGTCGCGACCAATGCTCAAGGCTCGCCCGATCTTTATCTGACCTTCGTTCACGCCACTGACCTGCAATACGGACACGGTCGGCATTACGACATGGCAATCGCACGCGCAGAGGACGAAGGCTATCGCGCTCCGATGATTGCGTTTGACCACAATGACGCGGCCGCAGGGGCGCTTCGCCATGCCCTCGCTTTCATGCAGGGTGAAACCGACGAAGTCTGAGCCGCGCGGGCTGACGGCGAGCCGTCTGCCTTTCGCAGCCCGCCGCGCGCCTGCCGCCCACAGGCGCGGCCTTCGGCTTCCCAACGGCCTGACGGCTCGCCGCACGGACAAAAACGCTTGATGTTCCCGCGCAACCGCGCGTGAATGATGTCGTCGCAACCGTCTTTCAAACGCAACCGGGAGATCATCGTGAGCATGCCCGACCTGCCAGCCGCCGCAAGACGGCAGATCGCTGAAATCGCCAGGACCACGCTCGGCATCGAAACCCTCGAAACCCGCTACGCAGACCGGCTCGACTTCCATGACACCGCCGTCTGGTCCATCAAGGCCGCACTCGAAGCGGTCTGGCTGGCCGGGGCCGCCGCCGGGAAAGAGGCGGCACGGCAAGACGGTGCAGCATGAACCCAACCGCAGCCTGCCGGTTCGGGTCGGGGCATCTGTCGCGCGACAGGCAGGCGATGGACTCGCGCCAACGGGTGTCCCGTACGGCCTGCACTGTCCGGGCTTCGTGAATCATTACCGCCTGGTGGCGCGCGGCACCGGCGAGGTGTCGCCCGCCCGCGCAGGCGGCGACCCGTCTGCCTGAGCCCAATGAATGCCAGCCCACCAGCCACCCACGCCGCCCGCGCCCGTCGCCAGCAGTACGACGACCAGACCGCCCGCCACCAGACCGTAGCACGCCCTGACGAAGCGTCGCATGGCGACCCGCTCGAATGACGCGAGTGCCGCGTCGAGCCGTTGCCGCTGCTCACGAGCCGAAACTGTCGCTGCGCCCACGATCCGGTTTCCGGCAACGCGCGCGATCCGGTTCGCCGCGCGCTGCGTGAGCACGGCGAGCGCCTCGTCGTTCATGACTGCCAGCGCCGCCTGATAGCGCGCCTCGTGCTCGGCGGTCATCCTCTCCGCCAGCGTGATTGTTTCCTTGCAGCGTGCCAGCGCCTCGCGGTGCTGCACCATCAATGCCTGCGTTGCCGCGTACGCTTCGGCTCGCGCGGCATCGACGCCGCCTGCACCCGCCTGACGGATGCGCTCCGGCATCGCCTCGTAGAGACGCACGTAGTATTCGAGCACCGCCAGCACCGACCACAGGGCATCGTTGTCCCGCAGGTTCAGCGCCGCCGACACGCGGCGCATGCGCAGCAGGCTTGCGTCATCCGGCGGTGTGCCGCTCACTTCGAGGAAAAGCCGGGCGAGCGGATCCGCCGGGCGCGCACGACGCGAACGCCGCTCACGCATCGCCTGTCACCTGCGCGAACATCGCGTCGTAGCATGCCCGCCAGCGCAGCAATTCAGCGCGCTGTCCGATGGGCAGGGTTTCGACCGCCTTGCGTACCGACAGCCGCTGGCTGCGCAGATCATCGGCCACGCGGTCCGCGAGTTCGGGAAAATCCAGCGACCGGCCTTTCGCCTCGATGCTTTTGCGCAGCTTCGAATCCTGATACAGCACGAACCGTTCAGGCGTACCGTAGTAACCATTGCGCACGACATGCACCGTCGCGTCCGGGAACGTGTCGCTGAACTGTCGCAGCAGTTCGAGACTGTCGCGCTGCCGGTTGATGACCCAGAACACGACGAGCCGCCGTCCCAGTTCATCAAGCGTGCTGCCCAGTGTCGCGCCGTAGCGCGTGACGCCATCCTGGTTGCGCGCCGCCGTGCTGACCACCACGACCGCATCGCGATGCCCGTCGCAGTAGTTCACCATGTCGATCCAGCCGCCCGCCGTGTCCAGATCGAACGATGCGCACGCAATCTCGTCGTGTACTGCGCGCATCACGTCCGGGTTCGACGTGTCGTTTTCCACGAGGACGGTATTCACGCCCCGGCGTTGCAGGTGATCCACCAGCGCGAGTGCGACCACGCTCTTGCCGACGCCGCCCTTGCCACCGCCGACGAGATAGATGGGATTGACTGCCGTGTCGACTGTCCTGTCCATTGCGACTCCCTACAGGTCCTCGGTGTCGGGCCGGATTGCAAATCCGAGCGTGCCCTGCACCGGCATGAGTTGTCCGGTTACGGTCTTTCCCCCATCCTTGCGGACCTGTTTCTGGCGCGGCGAACTGTCTGGCGCACGCGTTTCCGCTCTGTCCGGCTGTGCCGCTACTCTCGCGCCTGACGCCGCGCGCGCACCGCTCGCGCCGCCGCCCTTCCCGGCTGCGCGCAACCCGTAGCGGATCGCACCCGCCGTGATGTCGATCCCGTGCGACTTCGCCTGTTCCGCGATCTGCTCCAGCGTATAGCCTTTTGCCTGCGCCGCGCGTACACGCGCGCGCATGTCTTTCATCGCATCGCGCACCGTGACGCCGCGTTCCGCATCCGGCCTCTCGGGCAGCGCATCAAGCGCACGGGCAAACGCTTCCCATTGCGACTTCGCATAGACCCTCGCGACAGGCATTGTCACCCTCCCGTGCACACCTTCCTGCGCGCCGTTAACGCACGGACCTGTCACCATCCTGCGCACAGCAAACGCAACCGTCAACCACCTGTTTTCGCACGGCAAACGCGTACGGGAACGCATGGGATGCGATGGGAAGCGATGAGCACAACGCACTTTTTAACGCCTGTCGTACACACGCGACATATCCGCCGTTGACGCGCGGTTACGCATTGATATTCACTCGCGCCACGCACCGGGTTCGCACGTTGCCGCCTCACGTTACGCACGGACCTTGATCATCGCTACGCAGCGGATGATCATCGACAGCGCAAGAGCAGCGAATGTGGCAACGCCACGCATTGGACATCGATAACACCCGAGCTGTGCACGGCGTGCGACGCAGCAACGCCAGACCTGCACCCGGTATCGCGCCACTTCTGCACACGTCACACGTGCGTTTAGCAAGACGACATACGCACAATCGTGGGCATGCCATGCGCACGGAATGGACCGATAAACGCGAAAGTACTGCGCACGGGAAGCGCATCCGTTTGCGCACCGGCATACGCATTTCGTTTGCGCCTGAAGGGAGACCTCTGCGCAGCGGTTTCGCATGGCCTTCGCACACGGTTCGCACGCGATACTTCGGGGCCTGAACAGAGGTTTACGCCGTGACGGAAACCTCTGCGCAAAACGTTTACGCCGCGCGACAAAAAACGCACGGAAAACACGGTATTGCAGGATAGGCTACCGCCGGTTTTGGGCGCCATGCGCGCAATAACGCACAATGCTATGCCGGGCCCGGCCCGGAAACAGGCAACCGACGAATGCGACGCGAAGCGCCGTTACCTCTTCGGCGCTTGCATCGCAGCCCGCCATGACAGGGGTATGCGGTGTGCGCATTTTTCCGGCGAGTGAGGACGCCGCGTTCGGCCGCGGCGGGTTTCGAGGCGGTGCGTAGAGCGTGTCGCGGTAGATTCAGCTTGAGGTCGAGTTGTGGGACAGGTGATCTACCACTTGCTGGCGTTGACCGCATCCCTGAACGCCTTGCCCGCCGTGAATTTTACCGTCTTCGCAGCAGCAATCTGGATCCGTGCCGCCCCTTTTTGCACTATCTGTCGCACATCCCGTACGTAGCTCCGCATGTCCCGCTCTCGCCATCCGTCCTCCCGTCAATCGCGGAAGCCGCGCCATTCGCGTGCCACGCTGCTCCCGTTGCCTGCCAGCGCAACCAGCATGTGCTCGCTGAAGTTTCACGCGTGTCTCACCATCGTGCGTGTCGGGTTTGGCAACGCCGAACACCTGGTCGAACTGGCAAGCGTCATGTATATCGCGTACCTCCTGCAACACAAAGGGTATGGTACGCAGCCCGTCGAACGCTTCCACGAAGCCGAAGACGCGATGGAGTGTGTAAACAGGCGAGGCCTGGAAACCGGTACGTGGCGCCTCGATGACGCCGCCTATCCTCGCTTCGCGGAACTCCTGACCTTGCACGACCGGCAACTGGCCGATGCCCCCGCACACGTCATCATCACAGCAGAGGATGAACTGATGCGCTTCATTGGTAGCACTACACCCTCACCGCTGCCGCCCCCACCCGGTTGAATCACAGATCGCGAAAGCATAAGCGCGACTTGACACGCTGACCTCGGCAACGTCGTGCGGCAGTTATCGTGTTACGCCGGACATCCCCGGACCCATCCACGAATCCCGTGTTTCCTGCACATCGGCGTAATGCGGGCTGGCACGTATAGGACAGCCGTTTGGTGCCGCTGAACCGGGCGGCCTGGCAGGAGCGGCAATTTAAGTCTGCTTTAAGACATGATGGCCTTCAGATAAACGCTGTGTTGGCGTTCGTTCGATAATCGGACGACCTTCACTGAACGGCGGAGACAGTCATGGATGAGGTCAAGTTTTACGTTGGGCTCGATGTGCATAAAGACTCCATCGCAATCGCATTCGCCCGGGCGCACTTGCGGGACGATCCTCAATTTGTCGGGACGACCCGCTACAGCGTGATTTCCCTGACGAAGGCACTCTCGAAGCTGGGCAAGCCAGCCGAGCTCAGTGTCTGTCACGAAGCGGGCCCCTGCGGGTATGGGCTCGTGCGGGCGCTGCGCGAACAGGGCTATCGCTGTGAAGTGGTTGCGCCATCGCGCGTCGCCCGGCGGCCTGCCGACAGAATCAAGACGGACCGTCGCGACGCATTACTGCTGGCAAGACTCCATCGGGCCGGCGAGCTGGTGCCAGTTGCAATTCCCGAGCCGGCGGACGAGGCCATCCGCGACCTGGTGCGCGCTCGGGAGGATGCTGTGAATGACCAGCGCAGAATGCGACAGAGGCTCAAATCCTTTCTGCTTCGTCATGGTCATGCCTACACCGGCACGCGGTGGGGACCGAAGCATGAACTCTTCCTCTCGAAGATAAAATTCGAAGAGCCCGCCCAGCATATCGTCTTCACCGAGTACCGGATGGCGGTGCGGTTCGCCACCGAACTCGTCGAGCGCCTCACGCAGTCGCTGCGCGCCCATGCCGAAACCTGGCGATGGTTGCCAGTGGTCAAAGGCCTGATGACCCTGCGCAGCATTGACATCATCTCCGCGTTGACCATTGTCGCGGAACTTGGCGACTTACGGCGTTTCCCGCATCCACGCGAATTCATGGGCTACCTGGGACTTGTGCCGTCGGAACACTCCAGCGGGAATTCAAAGCAACGAGGCCGTCTGACCAGGACGGGCAACAGGCACGTGCGCAGGATACTTGTCGAGGCGGCGTGGAACTATCGGTTGCCGGCGAGAATCGGTGAGTCACTACAGCCCCGACTGGAAGGACAACCTCGACATATCATCGACATCGCCTGGAAAGCGCAGGTTCGGCTCTGCCACAGATTTCGCCGGCTTCGCTCACGAGGTCTTCACCAGAACAAGACGTGTGCGGCAATCGCGCGCGAACTATGTGGCTTCATCTGGGACATCGGGACACGACTGCAGCCAGCCTGAGCACGCCGTTAAATCTTGCCCGGAGATTTTAGACAGGAGCCGCTATCGCAAAACCTTTAACTTCCACCTGATCGGTAACGCGGCATCGGGCGCGATGAGGGGAATCCTCGAGATTTTTTTGTGAGCACGCGACTGCGTGATCTCCGTGGTTAAGAGCGAGGTAGCCCCGTGACGGAAAGATGAAATGCGGTAACCAGCCCGCGGATATGAGCTTGATCCATCGTCGATAAACAGCCCGTCTGCCGCGTTACCAATCAGGTCGGATACGTTGACATTCGAGATCGCGGTGGCGAGGGCGGTGCTCGCCCTACTTGCAAAAACAGGCCATATGAGAAATACAGCGCAACGTTCTCTGGCCTGACGAAGGCATTTCATACATTGCTGTCTTGATGCACTCGCCTGCACCGGGCCGGAAGTACGGTGCATTTTCCGGAACAACCTGAACGGATAGCTGGAACGGATGGCCCAAGACGACCTTTCCGGGTCGGGTTTTTTCATGGGTCGCACAATCGGGAATCGAAGGGAACGCTCGTGTTTCCCGGCAAACGCAATGTGCATCCGGGCGATACGACAAACGGCGACGCGCGCAGCACCCCGTTGTCGTCGGACTGGCAACTGTCAATCGACGGCAGCCGGGCAGATCCCGTTCATTCCGGTGCTGATCTGATCTCAAACGAAGTCTTCATGGATTCCACGCGGTTTCGCCCTTCGCGCTTGGCATGATATAACGCGTCGTCGGCCACCCGAAGCAATTGCTCCAGCGCACTCCCGTCTTTCGCTGTAGTAGCAACACCCACACTGCATGTATAGCCAGGTAGTTCGTTATCTCCATCCTGCAACAGGGACAAGCGAATTCTTTCAGCCTGGGCAGACGCATCTTCCAGACTCACCCCGCGAAGCAGGACCGCGAACTCCTCCCCACCCAGACGGGCCATGGAAGTACCGTTGACCAGGACGGCATTTGCGCGCCGGCAAAAATCAACCAGCACCTTGTCGCCAACGTCATGACCATATTTATCGTTGATTGCCTTGAAGTGATCCAGATCCACAATCAACAATGCTAATGTGCCGCCCGTTCGCTGTGCCACCTGATATTCGCGTTGGTAAATCTCGGCGAATGCACGTCGGTTAAAAACGCCGGTGAGTGGATCCCGGGTTGCATACCACTTCAATTCCATATTCAATCTGTGAGTTGCCACCATGACAAACCCCAGCGCGAGCAGCAAAGTCACGAAACTGTAGGTTGCGAAATAAATGGCCTGAATCAGATCCGGCGAAAGGAAGTTGCTCTGGACGAGAGTGGGTAACAGGCTGGTCACGCCGCGAATCAGCAGCACGACAATCTGAAGCAGCAGCACGAATGCCAGAAAATATGTACTGGAATGCCTCACGCCGTAGCGAACTACGAGCAGGAGCTGAACACCATAGAGACCCAGCAAACAGCCTGTGATCGACGTGAGCCTGAGCGTATAGGCGGGTTCCACAAGCAGCCACCAGCTGACGCACGCCATTGTCAGGATCGTTGCCGCACTCACGCTGGCCCAGGAGGGCTTGCGTCCGTAAAACAACTGGGTGCCGACTAGCCACAAACCGACACCACACAGCAGACCGGCATTTGCCACGATCACTGACAGCCAGTCAGGTATCACCTCACGTAATCCGAACAGGACCGCCGTTACGGCAAGTATCAGAGACCCCAATGCCCACCGGCCAATACCGTTGATATTCGAATGTAAATCCCGATACACCGAAAACAACACGGATGACATGATTGCTGACATGACAGACGTCAGCAATATGACAGTGCGGGGGTCAATTGTGATCATTGGCTTCGTCGTTCAACTGGAAATGCGACGATACCACGCGATCAAAAGCCGCCTGTGGGGTACCGATCTCTTGAAACCCTTTACACTAAAAGCGAAAAGAGGCTGCGAATGTGAAGCACAAGTGATCGCGATGGAGAACGACGCAACGAACGGCAACAGTGTGTGAAAGTTCGTCTGCTGTGCAAGGCCGTCTATCCGGTACTCTTGGACTACCTGTGAAGCGGAAGGCTGAATGCAGCTGAGGTCGATGCAGTCATTGCCGCCTGTGCCAAAGGCTTTTCCTTTCCGACGAATCTCGACCGGGATCCACCGCTGAGAGGGCTCGCGCCCATGGGGAGCAGTCGACCGCAGCCTTCGCGACGCTAAACAAGCAGGTGCAAGGTCTGTCGCGCGTCGTGCGTTTGCTCAGGCTGCGTCACGCTGACGCCCGCGTAAAGAGGTCCGAAAGCCCACTTCGACTTGTTCTGGTGCAAACAGGAAAACCGGTTGATAGGTTTTGCGGCACCGGCCCGGCGCGTCCAAAATCTGAAGCGGCACCCCAGCCTCGACGCAGACAGGAACGCCGTGTCGGCGCTCGCGGTGCAACCATCTTGCCCAGCGCCTCGCTGCGGCAGCGTCCAGTTCCCAGACTTGATCAGAATTCCTGCCAATCCACGGCACGGGAGGTCGTCGCGATCATGGTGTCTCCGCCGGCGGTCGCGAATGGCGTCGTCCTGGTTGACGTTGCAGGGGAAGGCATGCGAACGGTCTGCGACGACAGACGCGGATCACTCGCTGGGGCGACTATGCGTGACCCGGCTGGCCGCGTATCGGCGATCCTGAAGACGGCCACCGCCTGACGTAGCGCCTGGGCCTGCTGGGCCATCGACTGCGCTGCTGCCGACGCTTCTTCGACCAGGGCGGCATTCTGCTGGGTCACCTCGTCCATCTGGGTAACCGCCGTATTAACCTGCCCGATACCGGCGCTCTGTTCTTCCGAAGCCGCCGCGATTTCGCTCATGATGTCGGTCACGCGCTTCACCGCCTGGACGATTTCGTTGATGGTGCTCCCGGCTTCCTCAACGAGTTTCGAGCCGGTATCGACGCGAGTCACCGACTCGCCGATCAGATCCTTGATTTCCCTGGCTGCTGCTGCACTGCGCTGGGCAAGCGTGCGTACCTCGCCGGCCACGACGGCAAACCCTCGCCCCTGTTCGCCAGCGCGAGCTGCCTCGACTGCTGCGTTAAGCGCGAGGATATTCGTCTGGAATGCGATGCCTTCGATCACGCCAATGATATCGGCGACTTTGGCGGAACTGTCGGAGATCCCGTTCATCGTCTCCACCACGCGGCCGACCACCTCCCCGCCGCGCTGCGCGATGGTCGACGCGGTGACGGCCAGTGTAGTGGCCTGCCTGGCATTGTCCGCATTCTGACGGACTGTGCTGGTCAGCTCTTCCATGCTCGACGCTGTTTCCTCGAGTGACGCCGCCTGCTCTTCGGTGCGCTGGGACAAGTCAGTATTGCCTTGCGCAATCTGGCCGGCAGCGACGGAGATCGACTCACTGGAAGCCTTGATGCCCTCCACGATGCTCGTCAACTGGTCTTTCATTGCGCCGAGCGAGTGCATCAGGCTGGAATGATCCCCTGTCTACAGGCGCACCATGACACGTAGATTGCCGGCCGCGATATCTCCAGCGAGCGCCACCGCCTCGCGGGGTTCGCCACCAAGCTGTTTTGCCAGGACTCGCGCAATCATCAGCGCCACACCCAGCGCAATGACCGCCGCCCCGACGTTCACTCCGATCACCAGCGCGATCGCGTGCGAATATGCCTTACTGGCCAGTTCCCCCTCGCGGGCCGCACCCGTCACGTTGACCTCGACGATTGTCTTGATGTCTTTCTCGATGGATTTGCGAATAGTGGCTGACTGACCGCTCACGAGAGCCAACGCTTCCACTGGCTTGCCTGCTTTCGCCAGTGCCCTGACCTGCTGGTCGACCTCCAGATACTGCGGCATAAGCGTCTGGATGTCAGCGTATGCGGCTCTCTCCTCCGGCTCGGTCATGAGATTCTGGTATTCGGTTTCGGCGTGACGATAGTCCGCCAGCGCTGACTCGATGAGTGGTTCCAGCGCCGCGGCATCGGCGGCCGTCGCCGCAGCGGCCACTCGGTATTCATTGATGCGGATCTCGCGAAGCCCGGCCTGCATCTGCAGACTGCTGCGCACGCTTGGCAACCAGTTGTCACGCAATTCCACGACGCGGGCGTTTTCACCACGCAACTCTAATAGAGAAAACGCGCCCAATCCAACCAGCAAAACGATAACAAAAGAAAATCCCAGGATCAGCTGGGTGACCACCTTCAAGTTTTTGAGAGCCTGCACGCTAATGCCTTCGTTGGGTTGAATAAGCGCTTCCCGCGCTTCGGAGTCCAGATATAAAGAACATTATTTGCTCCTGATATCGACAGATAGGCTCATGCCCTTGAGATGAAATTTATCCTCGCGTCGCCACTGAGTGATCGACGAGCTTGGTTAGATTCTGCGGAGTGTTTTTAAGCTTCCGCAAGTGATAACCAATGGTTGCCAGAGCAACTGCCGTTATCCTTGCGTCGTCCGGAGCGGACATATACAGTTACCGCGCTGCATGTCTTTAAAGTCAGTACGACGACACCGCGGCTCTTTTCCGCCTGTCGCCACTGTCGTACCAATTCAGCGATCAAGGTGCCCCAGACATTCAAGGCTTTGCTCGGGCAATATCTGAGTATGCATGGCGCTTTTGCGATCCGCTGGACGAACTCGAACGCCCGGACACAATTCAGCACACTTTGCGTTTCCGTCTACGCGGAATGGGACGCTTTACGTCGACGTGTTCACTTCTGAAGGAGGACGCAGTGGCCAGCGCTTCATCGAGCGCATTAACTGCTCGTTGCGCGAATCCTCTGAATTTTGCACCCCGCTCCGTCAGAATCACTCCGCGTGTCGAGCGGCTGAAGAGCGGCCCACCAAGTTTTTCCTCAAGGTCTGAAACGTAATGTGACACGGTGGACGCCTTGACCGAAAGCCTCTTCGCCGCCACGCTGAAACTTCCTGCTTCTGATGTCGTGAGAAAAGCCCGGACCGCTGCATAGTAGTTCATCGATCTTTCCCTCGTTGCAGACTCGCGTTGCGTTCCTCGCCCATATGTCGACGCTGCAGCGTGAACACCGCTACGTAAGCCGAATTTTCGAAACAATTCCACAGCCATAGATGGCGGCGGAGATCATGGCAGCTTCGTCTATGCCTGGCAAACCCCTTGTCGCAATTCTGATTTGCGATCGTGCACAACGAAGTGGGGGGTCCCATTTCTGCAAAACTGAATTCCTTATGTGGGTGTTCCACTCCAATAGCCGAGCCCCTATCCTCGAACCTTTAATCGCTATAGGCGGCCACTCGATACGGGTGTATGGGTTCCCACACAATACAAGGCGGGGCGGATCGCAATCAGCGCTCCCAGCCTCAGCAAGCCGTATTGAACACCCGAGCCGTCTGTAGACGGAGATGCCACATGAAAAAAGAAGGCACGGTATTTTCGCGCCGCGGTTTCATCAAGAGTTCGCTCACGGCCGCCTCGTCGGTCGTGCTTCTCAAGGCTTCCCCCACCGTTCCTGTCGCCGACGCCTCGGCGGCCGAAAATCCGGCTGCTCCCGCCTACGAACCTCGCTATTTCACCGCTGCGGAATGGGCTTTCATTCAGGCAGCGGTGGACCGCCTGATCCCCTCGAATGACGATGGCCCCGGCGCACTGGATCTGCACGTGCCCGAGTTCATCGACCGGCAGATGGATACCGACTACGGGCACGGCGCGCGCTGGTATCTGCAGGGACCTTTTCACCCGGACTCGGACTTTACGCTCGGCTACCAGATGAAATATTCGCCGCGTGACATGTATCGCGTGGCGATTGCCGGCATCGACGGGTGGTGCAGGCGCGAGCATGGCCAGAGCTTCGCGAAGCTGGACGCGGCCACTCAGGAGCGCGTGCTGGGGCAGCTCGAAAAAGGCGAGATCGTGCTGCCTGACATGAAAACGAACGAGTTCTTCATCCAGCTGCTCGCGAACACGAAGGAAGGCTATTTCGCCGATCCGATGTACGGCGGCAATCGCGGCATGGGTGCCTGGAAGATGATCGGATTTCCGGGCGCGCGCGCCGACTTCATGGACTGGGCCACCCAATACGACACGGTCTATCCGTTGCCGCCGGTGTCGATCCTGGGCGAGAAAGGCTAAAAAACCGGGCTGAAAGGCGCAGGCTGAAAAAAAGCTGGGAAACACTGCATGACAAAATCCATGAAACCCGTTGACGTCGTCGTGATCGGGCTCGGCTGGACCGGCTCGATCCTCTCCATGGAGCTGGCCAGCGAGGGCCTTGAGGTGGTCGCGCTCGAGCGCGGACACAATCGCGATACGTCACCTGACTACACCTATCCCAAGGCCGTCGATGAACTGAAATACGGGATCCGCGGCGAGCTGTTCCGCCGGCTGTCGCTTGAAACCGTGACGGTGCGCCACCAGGTCGGCGACACGGCCGTCCCCTACCGGCAATACAATGCGTTCCTGCTGCCCGACAACGTCGGGGGCGCTGGTGTCCACTGGAACGGGCAACTCTACCGGCCGTCGCCTGAGGACATGAAGTTCCGCTCGCACAACGTCGAGCGCTATGGTGCCGGGTTCCTGCCAGCCGACATGACGATCCAGGACTACGACGTCACCTGGAATGAGCTGGAGCCGTATTTCGACCGTTTCGAATATCTGAACGGCACATCGGGTCAGGCCGGTAACCTGCGGGGCAAGGTCCTGTCGGGCGGCAATCCGTTCGAGGGGCCGCGCTCGCGTGCCTACCCGACGCCCCCCGTTGCCGATCAGTACGCAGCGAAGCTGTTCGCCAGTGCCGCGCGCGAGCTTGGCTATCATCCGTTCCCGCAGCCCAGCGCGAACTGTTCCGAGCCCTACACGAACTTCTACGGCGTTCGCCTCGGACCGTGCAACCTGTGCGGCTTTTGCGAACGCTTTGGCTGCTTTCTCTACTCGAAGGGGGCGCCGCAAACCACGATCCTCCCTGCACTGATGCGCAAGCCAAATTTCGAGCTGCGTACCCAGAGCCATGTCGTGAAGATCAACGTCGATTCGACGGGCAAGCGTGCCACTGGCGTCACCTATATCGATGGCGCCGGCAACGAGGTATTCCAGCCAGCCGACCTCGTGATCCTGTCATCGTTCCAGATCAACAACGTGCGGCTGATGCTGCTCTCAGGCATCGGCAGACCCTATGATCCGGTGACCGGAAAGGGCGTGATCGGCAAGAACTTCGCCTACCAGATGATGAGCTCGACGTCCGTCTTCTACGACAAGGATGTGCCGATCAATCCGTTCATCGCAGCCGGCTCCGGCGGCTCGCAAATCGTCGACGAATTCAACTCGGACCACTTCGACCACGGCCCGCATGGCTTCCTCGGCGGCGGGTACATCATCGGCGGACAGACGGGCGGCAGGCCGATCCAGCAGCTCGCCGTGCCGCACGGCACACCGGCCTGGGGCGCGCAATGGAAGCGCGCGGCCAAGGACCATTACCTCCATACGACAAACGTCGTCGCGCACGGCTCAGTCATGGCGTATCGCGATGCGTATCTCGACCTCGACCCCACCTACCGCGATTCGCTCGGTCTGCCGATGCTGCGCATGACGTTCGACTGGCATGACAACGAGTACCGCATGACCCGCTTCGTCACGGACCGCGCGCTCGAGATCGTCGCGAAGATGAATCCGAAGTCGCATTCGACGCTGATGCGCAAGCCCGGCGACCACTTCAACGTGCGCGAATATCAGACCACGCACACAGCCGGCGGCGTCATCACGGGTGCCGACCCGCAGTCGAGCGCGCTGAACCGCTATCTGCAGAGCTGGGACGTGCCGAACCTGTTCGTGATGGGCGCCTCGGCGTTTCCGCAAGGCATCGGATACAACCCCACGGGCCTGGTTGGCGCGCTCGCCTACTTCGCCGCGGACGCGATACGGACACAGTATCTCAAGCGTCCCGGCGCGCTCGTGCAGGCGTGAGGAGCGCAGCCATGAAGACTACGCTCCGGCCGGGGACCATCATCGCCGGTCTCGTCGCGCTCGCCGTGGTGATCGTTGCGTGCGCATGGATCGTCGCGGCGCTATTCGGCGGCCGCGGCGGTAGGGCTCACGACGCGGCACTCGAAGCGGAAGCGCCGATCGACGCGAACGACACTGCGCTCATCCGCCGCGGCGCCTACCTGGCCGTTCTCGGCGACTGCGCCGCCTGCCATGTCGCCAAAGACGGCAAGGCCTTTGTTGGCGGCCTGCCGATTACCACGCCCATCGGCACGCTCTACACCACCAACATCACTCCGGACCCGGCGACCGGCATCGGCAACTACACGCCAAGCGATTTCGAGCGCGCGGTGCGTCGCGGGATCCGCAGGGACGGCAGCCCGATGTATCCGGCCATGCCCTATCCATCGTACGCCCACGTCAGCGACGACGACGTGCGCGCGCTTTACGCGTACTTCATGCACGGCGTCGCTCCCGTCGACTCGCCGAACCGCGCGTCCGGCATTCCGTGGCCGCTGTCCATGCGCTGGCCGCTTACGTACTGGCGCTGGGCCTTCGCGCCGAAGGTGCAGCCTGCCGCACATACGGACATCGACAGCGCGACGGCTGCAGGGGCCGCGCACGATGCGGCACTGCTGGAGCGCGGGCGCTATCTCGTCGAAGGGCTCATGCACTGCGGCAGCTGTCACACGCCGCGGGGTGTCGGTCTGCAGGAGAAGGCACTCGGGGACGCGGATGGCTCCGACTATCTGTCCGGCGGCGTTATCGACCATTACGTTGCGAACAGTCTACGCGGGGACGACCTGACCGGGCTGGGCCGGTGGAGCCAGGCCGATATCGTCGAATTTCTGCGCACCGGACGCAACCCAGAGACGGCCGCGTTCGGTGGCATGCGTGATGTTGTCCAGCACAGCTCGCAGTTTCTGAACGACACCGACCTGCTTGCGGTCGCCACGTACCTGAAGTCGCTGCCGGGGAATCATCCGGCCGGGCACTACGCGTATGCGGCCGCGGCCGGCGCCGCGCTCGCGAAGGGCGACGTGAGCGCGCGTGGCGCAATCGATTACCTGAACAGCTGCGCGGCATGCCATCTATCGTCAGGCAAGGGCTACCGCGACACGTTCCCCGCGCTCGCCGGCAATCCGGTCGTCAACGCGAAAGATCCGACGTCGCTGATCAACATCGTGCTCAACGGCAACACCGAGGTCGGGACTTCGCGCGTGCCGACGCAGTTCACGATGCCGCCCTTTGGCGACCGCCTGACCGACGCCGAGGTCGCCAACGTCGTCACGTTTATCCGGACGAGCTGGGGCAACCACGCGCCGGACGTCAATGCAGACGAAGTTGCGAAAGTGCGTGCGCAGACGCACGCACCAACCGTTGCGCGCCGCCAATGACATTCAATCGCTTTGCATGGGCGGATCGGGTGGGGTGGCAGATGCAGGACACAGAATAGCTGACGCCGAACTCCCGCTTATGGATTACTTCGCCGCCCTGCGCGCATTCCTCTATGCCGCGGATCTTGGAAGCTTCAACAAGGCCGCAGACCAGCTCCAGGTCAAGACCTCAACGGTCTCGCGACATATTGCCGAACTGGAGCGCGATCTCGGTATCGCGCTCTTCAACCGCTCCACGCGCGGACTCGCATTGACTGAGGGCGGACACGTGTTCCGCGAACAGGGCGCGGCCGCCATCCGGATGCTCGACGAGGCGTGCGTGGCAACCTCGTCGCTCAATGCGTCCCCGCAGGGCCTGCTGCGCGTGACGATGCCCACTGCGTTTGGGCGACGCCATGTGGTCGCCCACATTCCGGAATTCATGAGGCGGTATCCGCATATCGACGTGGACGTCGTCATCACCGACGAGATCGTGAATTTCGTTGCGACCGGGGTCGACGTAGCGATCCGCGTCGGCGTGCTTCCCGACTCGCAACTCATGGCGCGCCGACTGGCGAACCATACAAGCGTGGTCTGCGCGAGCCCTGACCACGTGCGCCTTCACGGCGTGCCGTCGTCGCCGGCCGAGCTTTCCACACATCCGGCCATACGCTTCGCGATCGCTGGTGACGACTCCTGGTTTCTCGCACGTCAATCCGGGGCCGACGGGCAGGAAGAAGCCGTCGAAGTCAAACTGCGCGGTCGCCTGCGCGCGAACAACATCGAGGCGATCCTCGACCTCGCGATCGCCGGCAGCGGCGCCGCGTTGCTTCCGCTATGGGCGATCGGGGAACCGCTGCGCACCGGACTGCTGGTGCGGCTGCTGCCGGACTGGCAGGGCCAGGCAACGAGTAGCCCGCCTGCGATATGGGGGGTGTATCCGCGCAAGAAAACGGTATCTTCCAAGGTGCGGGCGTTTCTCGACTTTTATTCCGATATGTTTAGCCGGGAGCGTTACTGGGAACCGTGATGTGCACGGGCAGGCGCGCCGCGACGGGCTACGGTGATGTTGAGTGCGCCAGGCCCATCAAACCAGACCATGACAAGGACTGAGTGATGCCAACTTTCTCTTCGGATGCCCTCAAGGGCAAGATCGCCGTGGTGACGGGTGCCGCACGCGGCATAGGTCGCGCCGCCGCAGTCGCTCTGGCGGAGGCGGGGGCCGATGTGGCCGGCCTCGACATTTGCTCCGCGGTTTCATCCATCGACACCTTTGCGCCTGCGACCCGCGCCGACCTTGCCGAGACGGGGCGTATGGTAACTTCTGTGGGCCGCCGCTGGCGCCCGATCGTGGCCGACCAGCGCGATATCGGCGCATTGCGGCGCGCGGCCGAGGAAGTGCGTGCCGCCTGGGGCGGTCTCGACATCCTCTTTGCAAATGCCGGCATCCAGGCGTTCAAGCCACTGCTGGAGATGGACGACGCCGACTGGTACGACCAGATCGACTGCAACCTCAACGGCACGGCCAACGCGATCCGTGCCTTTACGCCGCTGCTGGTCAAGCGTGGTGGCGGCCGCATCATCGTCACGTCCTCGACGCAGGGACAGCACGGCACGTTGAACGGCGCCGCCTACTCGGCCTCGAAGTGGGGCATTCTCGGTCTGATGAAGTCCGCGGCACTGGAGCTTGGCAAACACGGGATCACGGTTAACGCGCTCGTGCCCGGCCTGATCGACACGGCGCTCACCCGGCACGAAGATCGTTACGCGCAGATGATTCAGGTGGGCGGCAACGCGCCGTCGTACGACCCGGCCAAGGATGAAACGGCGGCTGCAGAGGGATTTGCCGCCAAACTGCCGCTTGGCCTGCCCTGGCTGCCGCCGGAGAGTATCGCACCCGCCGTCGTGTTCCTCGCGTCGGACGCCGCCGCCCTCGTGTCAGGAACAAGCGTCGCGGTGACGGGCGGCGACAGCGCAAATATTACGGCCTGAAAGCTACGATTACTCCGGAAAGCCGACACTGCCAGCAAACTCCGGAAGATGTCCGCGTGGCATGCCCAGCCTGATGTCCTGGAAACCGCCAACGATTTCATCCGGGAGCATGACGCCAACGATCTGCCCTTCTTTCTCGACGCACTGGCTGCCCGTCTCGACGCACGACTGGCGCATGACGCGGCCAGCATCGTCAGACAATTCGCAAAATCGCGCCCTGGCCGGCGAGCACGCCGCCGCCGCTCGCCGGCTTGACTGAGACTACCGCCCAGCAGAAGCAGGATGGGCGAACGCGCTGGTGACCGGACGGGTACTTTCGCCGCAGTGCGAAATGAACGTACGTCAACGGTACAAGCTGGAAGGCGGCATCTGGTTGCCCGAAGTGGACGGCTATCAATCCAGGCAGATCGGTCGAGCACCCTGCCACGCAACGTAGGCAAGCCGGCTTATGCGCGGGACATGACCTTCCATACCTCTACAGGACCGGCCTGCTTCCGGATATGCCAGGTTTTCCTGGGAATCGATGTTCCCTTCATTGTCCGCCAGGCTTCAACAACAAGTATTGCCTCACCCGGAATGTTCTGACTCGCTACTCCCGTGGTTCCTGCACCGTCCGACATCTCGATCACCACGGGTTGTTCCCCGACGTCAATCCGCAATTCGCCCCGCACTATCGCACCCGGATAAAAGTGGGTCGCGCTCACGAAAAGTGGAACACCTGTCTGATCGGAAGATCGCATGATCCGTTACCGGGGAGAAACAGCGTTTTGAGCCTTGTATCGAGGTCAACGGTATGTGCCATGAACCACATCGCATGCGAAACGTCATACCGACGTTCATCCGTCACCCGCCGGCAGACGTTACTGCTTATCATAACTACGACCCGGGCAAACTCGAAAGAGACGCTACTGATTCACGCAGCAATAAATATCATGTCACGCAAACCATTTGGGGCCACCCAGGCGCGCCGTGCCAAGGCGCTTTTCCTGCCCATGCCACGCGCCGACGCCGACAGGGTGATCCTGCAGCATCGGACGGCGCTCGAAGCCGTGCGAGCTGGCTATGCAGACGCCGGTCTGGCACGTCGGCTTTTCACGACCATTCTGCTGACCCGCTATCTGACCGAGGAGGGCCACGGCCTCCTCGACCTCGGCCTGCTGGACGAAGCGGAACAGATGCTCTCCACCGCACTCGATAACGGCGAGGACCGCGGCGACTGGAACTTTCCGCCTGCGCTTATCGATCTGTTGTCCCGCATTGTTAACGAACACGACCGGCAACTGCGTGAGACACGCCTGCAGGCGATCGTGCGCGCAAGCGAACGACTGGACCGACTGATCGGAAGCAACAAGCGGGAGAGACCGGACACGCCCGGCACAGAGTCCTAGTAGGTCTTGTAGGGAAGGAACTTTCCTGAGAGGACAACCCGCACGCGATCGCCCTTCGGATCCTGTTCCCGCTCGATGTCCATCGAGAAGTCGATCGCACTCATGATGCCGTCGCCGAATTCCTCGTGGATGAGCTCCTTGATGGTCGAACCATAAACGTTGACGATTTCGTACCAGCGATAGATCAGCGGATCAGTCGGGACGGCTGTCGGAAGCGACCCCTTGTACGGCACCGCCTGCAGCCACCGGAGCGCGTCGTCCGGCAGTTCAAAGATTTCCCCGATGACGCTGGCCTGTTTCTCGTCCAGCGTCATCTGTCCGAGACAGGCCGCGGTCGTCCACTCCTTGCTGAGGCCCACCCTGGCTGCCACATCAGCCCACTTGATGCCTTTGGCCACTTTCGCGGCAACGATCATTTCGGTCACTTCGTTCCGGCTCGAAATCATGCTGCACTCCTCTTCAGAAAGACGATCTGCCCTGCCCGGAGGCAGGCAATAAACCTCCACTATCATCGCTTGTCAGTGCGATCAGTTAATCGGACCATAGTCCGACGCGCACACAAGGATCTGCGCCATACACTGCTGCGTCCACTATCCCCGCAGTCATTCCCGTCCCTGGCCGGCTAACCCTTCTCGCTCGACGCTGTACGCGAGCGGCATGCTGGCGACGGCACGCGATGATTTACTCATGTCATGAGAATGATAGGGATTTTCATTATCAAAATTTTCTGAAAACTGGATTTTTTATTCTCCATTGCGTATCGTTCGCTCCAACCCGGAGAATCAAGATGAAAGGCGATCCGAAAGTCATCGAATATCTGAATGCCCAGCTCAAGAATGAGCTGACGGCCATCAACCAGTATTTCCTGCACGCGCGCATGTACAGGCACTGGGGCCTCAATAGCCTCGGCAAGCACGAGTACGACGAGTCGATCGGGGAAATGCGCCACGCGGACTGGCTCATCCAGCGGGTGTTCATGCTCGACGGTCTGCCGAACCTGCAGGATCTGCACAAGCTGCTCATCGGTGAGACCACGGAAGAAATCCTGCAGGCCGACCTGAAGCTCGAGCAGATATCACAGGCGACGTGCAAGGAAGCGATTGCGTACTGCGAGTCGGTAAGGGACTTCGTTTCGCGTGAGATCTTCGTGAAGATCCTTGATGGCACGGAAGAGCACATCGACTGGCTTGAAACCCAGATCGACCTGATCCGCAAGGTCGGGATCCACAACTACCAGCAAAGTGCAGCGGGTGAGGTCGCATCGTAGGCCGCAGCCTTTTCCGGACGACGCCCCGGGGTCGCACCTGCTCCATCCTGACCGGGCCTTGAATTCCAGCGCTCACCGCTGCGCCACATACATAACCAGCGACGCGGCGGGCAGTGCAGCACCTGTCCGGGACGCCAGCTCCCATTCCCACGAACGAAGCACCATGCTCCAGCCATGGAGCCGATTGCGCCGCCCATAAAGAAAAACGCAGCGGACGCAGTTGGGCAGTTGGGGTGGCTGGGGGCAGATCTCCCTGCCCCGGCACTCGGCGGCCGGAATACCGTAATGCCAGCGAGTGCGACTTCCTGGCGCCGCCGCGAGTTCCTCAACCGTCGATGCGCCAGATCAGGATCCGGAATCGCCAGCGAGCACAAACACCTGCACCGCCTGCCGCAGGCTTCCTGCCGACTCGTGCAGCGAAGCCGCCGCGCCTGCTGCCTGTCCAACGAGCTCCGCGTTCTGCTGCGTCACCTGATCCATCTGCGCGATTGCATGATGGACCTGCTCGATGCCCTGCGCCTGATCCTGCGTTGCTGCCGTCATCTCCGCCATGATGCCAGCGACGCGCCGGATGCTGTCGACGACCCGGTGCATCGTTTCGCCGGCCTCGCCCACGAGCTTCGTGCCGGCGTCGACCTTGCCCGCCGAATCCTCGATCAGCGTCCGGATTTCTCTCGCCGAGGTCGCCGAACGTTGCGCGAGCGTGCGTACCTCTCCGGTCACCACGGCGAAACCACGTCCCTGTTCGCCAGCACGCGCGGCCTCGACTGCCGCGTTCAGCGCAAGAATGTTGGTCAGAAAGGCGATCCCTTCGATGACGCCGATGATCTCGGACATTTTCGTGGCCGATTCGTCGATCGAGTCCATCGTCCGGACAACCCGGTCAGAACAGGCGGCAACCAACGTAATGCGCGCGGCAATTTGAACGGCGCCTCAAAAGGTTCGTCCAGTGGGGCCATATCTACGAGGAGCGGCAGCAGGTCTGGGAGTGGCTCCCCCGGCGGTGACTGGCCGAGCACGACCGGAAATCCGTCCGGCGTTGGGCGCTGAAACGCTACACATCTCGGGAGTCGCCGACGCGCTGCTTGCAGGGACCCAGATGGCGCACGATTACGCTGCCAGTCCACAGCCACGCCGGCGGGGCCCCCGCGGGCGGCACTACTACGGTGTTGCTGCCGAGCTTGTACTAACGTAGGAAGGGGAAGCGGCGCTTTGCAATGCTCCGGCCGACACGTCATCGCTGGATTACCGCACGGGCACTGGCTGGAGCCTCGCTTCACGGCCTAATCATCGACATCCCTGAATATCGCGGCCGACGGTCCGTCAGAAGCCATCCCACTTCCGACAGGCGCATTTGAACTCGCGGAACCAGAATAGTCTTCTTGCATATCAAAAACTGCGGACTGGACGAGGCCTTTAAGCTGTGATGTTATTTCCAGTTCGCGATTAGGCGCGAAACGCCGCGCAAAGTCGCGCACGTCCATCGACAGCTCTTCGAAATGAGAATCAGGGTCGGTGCTGCGCTCCCATTGCTCACGTGTTCTATCAACGTGTGCAGCCAAGTTGTTCAGGATTTTGTCCTCGATTGCATCGAAGATTTGAACCCGCTCATCTTCCGTGAACACGGTCATCAGTTCATCGTCCTCCAGTACGCTTGCATCGGCTCGTTCAAGGATTGCTTCCGCGAACGCTTGCGCGACCTCCTTACGCTTTTGCTCAGGAAGCAGTCCGAATTTCTGCATTCGAGCCATGAAGTCCGCTGACGGGTACTCAGATACGCGCCAGTGAAAGTAAATATCGCACTCAAGAAGTTCGGGACGGAGCTTGAGTAGAATGGCAGCAAAGTCAGCGTTCGCGCGCGTTGAAAGAAACGCTGTCAGCGACGACGCAGTACATGCAGTCATCCGTTCGGCTAGAAGTCCGTAAAACGTGGACGGGACAACGACAAACGAACCTTGCAGTTGAATTCCCGGACACACCACTTCGTTCACTAGCAAACTTGGCGCAGCTCCACGTAAGTAGAGTTCTACAAGTTCTGGATTGTCCGCGACATATCGGGCAAATGCCTCCGATATGGTCGGGTGCTTGAACTTCCAGTAGGGTCCAGTTTGGTCCTGTACATGAAGTGAGAGCGTCTCACCGAGGTCTATAACAGCTGTTCTAAGTGATGCGGAGGTGACACCAAACGCTTTCGTCGCCAATGCTACTTCAGGACAATCGAGGATAGGTGATGCGACCCGACCGCCGCTGATGAACAAAAGCGCGAGCGCGGCTTGGCTGTCCGCCGTAAGAGTTCGTATTGTCTCTTGGAGGAAGTCCGAGGGATTGACAAAGAAGTTCACCAACCCAGCTCTAGTTTTTGCCAGATGCGAAGTCAAAAGCTGGCTACCGAGACGTCTTGCGGATTCCGGCAAAAAAAAGTCGCTAGCAACCACGTCCGGCAAATATGGTTTAACCTGAGTTCTGAAGGATTGTGGCTGGTCCCCAAACTTAAGATGGTTGTACAGTATCTGAGCTTTTTCGTTTGATGTCAGCTTCTCGACCTGGATGGTGACGTTGCTTTTTGTTAGGAGTGGAAGCGCACCTGTCTTGAGGTCGCGGAGCGCAGCCTGCCAGATATAGGTCCGTGACGTGAACAGAAACTTGCTTCCGTTCTTGATGGCAGCTGCGATGTGCGGAAGCACTTGGTTCCATGTATCAGTTACGGCCTTCTGATATTGAGTGGAACCCCAAGCATCATCCACCCAGAAGAACTGTTTTTCGTGAGGGTTGATTCTCTCGCGCAATTCCATCGGCGATGTCGGCTTGACCGTAAGGCATCCCCAAATATCGGCCGCACCGACTGCCAGACTTGCGCCAATTGTCGACTTGCCTGCGGCTGGCTGCCCCAGCAATAAAACAAGCCCATGTTGGTTTATGGCGAGAACACTCTTCCGATGAGCATCTGTGACGACAAGCTTGCGAATGTCGTCTCCCATCGAACTCAGAATCATCTTTGCTTGCTCGTACGCGCGCTCATCAAGAATATTGCTCAAGTCGCCGACTCCATACAATCGAGGGACAAGCATTCGCAAGCGAGCAGACTCATCAATCTGGCTGACCACCCAATCAGCGCCCAAGATACGGCATCGCTTCGCTCCCGCTTCGATGAACGCCTTTTCGATTTGCGCACTCGCCACCCCGGAGACCGGATGGTTGGTCATCAACACGTAGTCTTCAACCAAGTTCTGCGCTGCCAAAGCAGGAATTTTCCCTAACTCGTCTGAGAGCTGTGACAAGGTCAGATTACTGTTTGGGAGCGACGTGAATTTGCATTGAATTGTGGACGACCCAGCACTGTTCCCGCTATGCATGGTACCCACAAAGGCTCCGTCCCGTCCGCCGTCATGAGATGGCAGAAATCGCTGAACCGGCCGTTGAAGGCATTCTTGTGCAACAGCGAGGCACAGGTCCTGGAATGCCTTCCACCCCAATGTGTGTAAACGATAGTCACTGCCCAAAGAGAACCTCACCGTAGTACATAAACCGAATTCGATGTTAGCTCATGAATCGAAATTTTGGCCAACCTCCCCCCAAATCGGAAAGACCCTCCACATCAACGCGCAAGCTCCAGCGCCTCATGCCGCGAACTTGTGCTCGTAATAAGGCCGGTCCTTGTCATCGAGGATGGCGTACATCGCGTCCAAGCTTGTTGCTTCCGGATTCAACCACGCCTCGATGTTCTCGGGCTTGATAGGGATGATGCACCGGTCATGGCCGGCCGCTTCAACTTCCGGCGGCGGGTCATCCGTTATGGCAGCAAACGACAGAAGGTCTGGCTCGCCCGGTTTCGTCCATCGCGACCATAGGCAGGCCACGTGCATCAACTGTCTATTGCTTGGGCGAAACTCGAGGACGACGTTCTCGTCCTTGTCATGTGATTCCAGCACCGTGCCTTCCATCTTCGCCTTCTTCACGTTCTCGTAAAAGACCTCGACGAGCAACACACCGTGCGTCTGTCCGAAGCACGATTTCCAGAAACCTCCCAATGAATTTTTGCGGGCATTGTATGTGCCGGGATATTTCACATCGAAGCTTGCCGGCGTGCCCGCAATGCGGCACTGGTATCGCATCGGCCGGAGCACGTACTCGCCGTTTTCCATCACCAGCACCGGCGCGTAGTAGCCGGGGAAGATGCGCGAGTCGCGCGGCTTTGATTCGCTGCGATTGATGTCTTCGATGCGGCGTAGCGCAGCCTCAATTTTGTCGGTAGCGATGCGTCTACTTTCGGTCGCGGCCTTCGTCACCTTCGACTCCAGCTTGCGCTCGGCTTCCGTAAATCTCGTTCGCTGCTTGAAGAGGTCTTGCTCCAGTTTCGTCCTCTGTTCCGCGCGCGTCTTTTCGATGAGTTGACGTATCTCGCGTTCGCCATCCGTCTGCGGGTCGAGGAAAGCATCGTCGAGCGCTTTCGGTGTCTTGGCGCCGCTCCCTTCGGCCTGCAGGAAATAGAGACGTGCGAACTCGGCGATGTCCATGTGCGCACCGAAGGTCCGTACGTACCGGCGGTAGTCCGCCCAGATTTGAGCCGAGTAGCACATGCGTCATCTCCACTGGTTGATGCGGTTGCCCGCTCAATCACCTGCGTTGACTGCATCGTATGTCGGTCCCGATGCATGACCCGGCGCACCCACGGCAGAAGTGCCGGTTGAGCACGCTGCCGTCGACTCGCCAGCTCCTGACTGTCGCATCCGACCTGGTGCCTACCGTCAGACCGTTCTCGCTCGCGAAAAACGTCGGCTCGCCCGCCTTGCCGCGCGCGACCGCTTCATCAATAGTCGCATCCCCAAACGCGCGACGCAATTCGGCCACGAACGCCGCTATCTCCGGCATCGGATGCTTGCGCACAGGCATATCCATCATCGTCTTCCGTCGTAATCAAAAAGGGACGTTTCACGAAGCAGGTTTTTGATATACGATACTGTACATCCATACAGTATTTTTGCAATATGGCCGCCTTGCCCCAACACGTCGAGTCGATTCACCCAGCGATTTGGACCTATACCCGTGGAGTACATAGTTTGAGGGCGAAAAGCGTGAAAGCGTTCTGCGGTGGGGTCGCCAAGGACTCTCCGTTTCGATGTATGCATACATCGAAATACATCGTTTCGGTTATCGGCTGTTCAGGCTCCGAGGATCTTTCGTATTGCACGCGCGAAGCCGACATCGAACACTGTCCGACCGTGTTCGTTCACGATCTCGCCATGGCTGCCTTCGTGTAAGCCATGTCTTTCGAGGTAGTCGGCAGAGACCGCCTTCCCCAGCGCTTCACGTTCTGAAGGAGTGAGCTGCGCGTTGTGGCCGTTTGTCGTTGTTGGCAACGCGATGGCGTCTCCTGACGCGCGCACACCGATTGGGCGTCGATCCACGACGACTTGCGCGTTGGATTTCAGAAGGTTGACCTCGGCCCGGAGCTTGTCTCGTTCCCCGATGATTGCTTGCATGATGGAGCGGATCGCGGGGTCGTGAATACGCATGAGGTATTCGTGGCTTGCCAGCGGTTTCGATGGTCGAAGTGTCGGTGGCCCGGCATACGTCGCCCAGGCCGAAATCAGCTCGCGGTAGTCTGCCGATTGCATGTTGTAGAGGACGCGTCCCTTTAGGACGCCTTCCGCCTCGGCCAGGCGACCAATGGTTGAGAGAGAAAAATCGCGCGAGCCTGATTCCTGATGCCTGCGACAAATCTCGTGCAGCGCTTTTAGCCTAGCAAGCCGATGGGCACGACCACCCTTGGCGAGCAGCGTGCCGAGAAGCACGTTCGGGTGGTCGAATGTCGCGCTGTTCATGCTTGCGACTCGTCGATTCGTTGAGGCTTGCGCTTGAGCATGCCGGTGGCATTGCATTCCGGCAGAAACGTGGCGAAATCAATGCCAAATCGCTCGCTGAGACTCCGGCCGGCGTCCATCAGGTTGATGACCTGCCGCGTTCCCAGCACTGGATTAGCGGGGTTCATCTGCCGCGCGAGACGGCGCATGAATGCGTTGCCAACGCGGAGTTGTTCTTCTTCGCCCAGCGTCATGAAGACGGGCGCAAGGTGATCGCGATAAAGCACGGCATCGAGCAACTGACTACGACGGAATACTGCCTTGCCTGCATCGAGATCCGGATAGAGCTCGACATCGTCGCAAACTCCAGCGAGCTGAAGCAATTCCGATTCGGTCTCTTCGAACGCGATGTGCACATCGCTCGCGGTGCCCACCGCCACTAGTTGAGTAGAGTCTTCGACGGCCCGGTCGAGCGCAGCCTTGCAGCGCTCAATGAGCCGCCAACAAGCGGTGAGATCCTCCGCGAAGTCGTTAAATCGCTTCATCGATCCTTCCCACACGCGCTCAGCTTGCCGAAAGGCATCGAGATGAAGGAAGACCTCGCCAGCGTCTTCAGCGTCAGCCTTCTGCTTCTTTAGGTCAAGAAGCACGCGTTCATTCGCGAGGCAAGCATTGCGGGCCTCGTCGAAATGGTAGGCGATCGTGTTGAAGTGCGCGGCGAGCGATGGAAGGTAGTGAGGCTCCGTCACGAACCAGCGGCATCGAACGCAGTTGCGATTCCCTCCCGGAACGGGAGCGTGCTTTGCGTTGCCAACGGCAGTCCCCGGCAAAACCATCGGACCTCCGTTGTGGCATCCGCCAATCGAACGATTCTCCATCGAATCGCTGGCGTTTCCTCCAGCGAGGCAAAGGCCGTGGTGCATTGGCATCCAGCCCAACGCGTTTCTTGCCGCTGGATGCTCAGGGATTGCATCTGAAACACTGCTCACACTATTGCAGATCGCACTTCGGACAAGTTCGTCGTGTGCGGTATCGAGCAGAAAGTTCTGAATGCTCGCATTCTTATTTGCATCCAGGCGAGCCTTCGCATCGAGGAGGACGTCGCGAATATGGGTGGCTCCAGGCTTGGTGTAGTACAAGGTCATGACCAACCGGCTATGACCGACAAGCTTCTGCAGCACAGGGAACGGCACCTGTCCTTCCAAGGCCAGTGCAGTGACAAGGGAGACTCGCAAACTGTGAAGTGGGAACAACGTTCTCTTCTTGGACTGGGGCGGCAGCAGCCGAATCGGTGTTCCGTTGTGGTGAGTTTCGGAACGCCCGGCGAGCCGTGATTCGAATGCCTTCAGCAAATAGAACCAGCACGAATTGAGCGCCTGATCCTGAAGCGGAAAGTTACGCATTCGTGCCGTTGGATATTCTGGCAATCGGAAGAGAAAGCACGCGTCAGGATAGCGCGCCAACTGAAAATCAGTCTTGGCAATGATATGTCGACGATCAAGTTCTGCCCATGAGGTCCGACGCGAGATGGGGTTGTACTTCTCTTGCCAGTTGCGCAGCTTCTCGATCCAGTAGAAAACATTCTGGTGAAGCGCCCCGCCGTGCGTCCATGGCAGTAAATAGCCCTTCTCTGGCCCTGACTTAGAGACGTCGGCGGTCTTGTTCGTGTTGATATAGAGGATCGCCAGTGCGTTCTCGTTGTTGTTGCGATCATAGTCGCGCCGGAACACACCCTGCTGTAGCGGCCGAGATTCGCTTCCTTCTGCTATCTCGCTGCTGTTTCGCTCCCAACGTCCTGCCGCATAGCGCCAGGTGTCTGCCTCTCCGGAGTCAAGTACGCGGACCTGGCTAGTTCGTAAGGGCAAGATAAGCTTCACAAGCAGTGCAACCCATCGGACTGGACTCCACATCTGCAACACTTGACCACCGCGATAGTTTCGACTCAGCTTACGTATGCGCCAGACGCAATCCGGATCGTCGCGATCAATCTCGTCTTCAGTCACGTCGAGCCAATCAGGCGCGCTCGCACCCATATGGCCGATCTTGCTCCCGAGCGCACCATGTGCCCATTGCCAATCGCGAAAATGGGGTCCCGCCGCCAGCATCTGCCGAAGTTGGTCGATGTAGCCATAAGGCAGTGGTGAATAAACGCTCTCGCCGCGCTTCGGCAACCCCGCTTTCGACATACGACGTACCGGGTTGTGATAGCCCTGCATTAATACGGCGTTATCGTTTTTACCAATCTGACTGAAATGCCGAAGCAACACAAACTGCAGAAAAGCGTGGATAAGATTGTTCGCGCTGATGCCCCAAGGAGAGTCAGGACACGCCGTTCGGTGAAATTCTGGAACCTGTGTCGTTTGCGCCAGGAATACACTCGGGTCCAGCGGCAGGCTCTGCAGAATGAGGTAGCGCTCGAAGAAAGTCGATAGGGCCTGCAGCCTTTGGTGTAGACCATGCGTTTCCCCACCGAGCCACTCCAAGGCGAAGCCTCTCCAGGCTGCAAGTTCTGGATAGAACTCCACCACCCAGGTCAGGGTTGCATCCGAATCGCGTCGCATGCTGCGCTCGGTCCTTGCCGCCTTGCGACGCCCCTTGGGTTTAGTTGGAGAGGTCTTGTACATGTGTTTGCTCGGTCACGTGGAGATGTGGCTAGTCAGATGAACGGACCAAATCGGACAGAGGCGTCGTAAGAAGTCCATCCAGCCGGTGCGCCGCTTGCTGAAGTGCTTCTCGGGCTTCGCTAAAGCTTGCTTGTGTGTAGATCTCCTGGCTCTCGATCGATGCGTGATGCATGAAGCGGCGAATCATCGGCTTGTCGATTCCCGCGTGCTTCAAACGCTGGCCGTAGGCGTGTCGGTGCCCGTGCGGAGTTGTGCCAAGCGCCTTGCCAACTTCGAGGCCAATGCGTTTGCACGCGGCCGCGTGAGCCTTGTTGTACTGCGTGAGGGTGTATATCGCACCATAGGGTGCGCGCCGCAGGTTCACGAAAGCGAACGGATGATCCCGATCGAAATGCGCAAGCTGCTTCAGATAGCGATGCCAAAGTTCCAGAAACCACTCGCCGTACTCCGGCACGAACCAGTACGCCTGCTTGTAGTACGGACCGTCGTGCATGCCGCCTTTCCAGCCAGCATGCCGACGGTCCATCAAGTCTGTACGCGGCACAAGGCCGAAGCGCTGGCCGAGGTATTCTGCTCGGTTCGATTTACGTGGTCGTCCTCGCTCGTCGCACCAGTCAGCAGGCGCGGCCCCGTAGTGCGGATGGTGGATGAGGACCTTGGCTTGACGCGGGTCCTGTGGATCTGGAAATACGTCCTGAACGTAAAGGTGAAAAGGCTCCGACTCTCGAAATCCCGCGCCATGGAGCAGTAGCGTGATCAAGATGCCACGATAGTCGTAACGATCGCCGTTGCGAAAGCCTTTGAAGAGCAACGCTTCAAAGTGACGTTCTGGAAAAGCTGGCGGCTCACCTCGCGCGACCTTCGGGATTCTCCGGTAGCGAAGCCAATATCCTGTGGCGCGCGCGGTGGCATTCGACGCCCACGTATGCCCAAGGAAGGCCTTGCTTCTACGATACTGGTAAGCGGCTTCATCGATCTGTCGATCGAACGTGCTGCCGACGTACCGAGGATTGACGCTGGCTGCTTCAGGACGAACTTCGCCCAACCAATTGAAGAAGTCGCTCAAATGGATGATGATGCGTGCCGCGTCGTGCGGCGAGCGAGGCGGCCAGCAAAGGCCCGTGGCGTCGATTCCTGTTTCGCGATTGAACGTTCCTGTATACAGGCGCTTCGCGAAATTCTGAAACAGTCGATGAGGGTCGCGTTCGGCGGGGTTGAGTTGGATGTACTCAAGAAAGAGCCGCACCGATCGCGTCACCTTGCGCATCCATTCCAGACTGCGATCGTGGCTTCTATGCAGGAAATAATCAATCAGCGGCTCGAGTATCCCCGTCGCGGCGAGCAGGGCGGGGATCTCAGTGTAGACGCCGGTTTCGTCCGTGAGGACCTTTGCTTTGATGCTGACGAACATCGCTCGACAGAAAAAGCAAACACTCTACGCACGCTTTAAGTCACCACGTTGACCGTTGTAAGTCATCGCTGCTCCCGAATCGACTCACCGATAAGAGGGACGTGCCGACGCGCACTTCGCTGCGATAAAAAAGCTGACGGCGGATAGCGCGGAGACAAGCAACACCGTCCATTCGACGGCGACATATCCATCCGTCAATCCCCAGATGCTGGCCGCTGCGATGGGCGCGATGCCCTTCGCAATGTTCGACGGAAACGACAGCATGCCGCTGATCGCGCCGTAGCCCTCCGTCCACAGAAACTGCTGGACGATCGTGCCGCGCAGGATCGTCATCATTCCGTTGGCGGCGCCATAGCAGAGCGCGAAGATCCACAAAAGCGCAGCGGATTTGCCAGCCACAATCAGGACGACCGTCGAGACGGGAAAGAGTGTCACCACGATGAAACCAACTGTCGTGATGGTGACCTTGCGATCGAATGCGAACCAGACCGCGCGGGCGATGACTTGCGCGGGTCCTATCAGCGCCATGGTGATGTCCAGGACCGTGTTGGTGACGCCGCGCTCGACCATCAACGGGACCAGATGAAATGTGAGCGCGGCGAAGGTCGCGTAGTAGGTTGTGAAGCACAGTGCGAGCGCCCAGAAGGTAGGCGTGCGCAGTGCACGTCGCGTTGCCGCAGCATCGACCGCCGTGCGCTCCGCGCTCGGCTGGGCAGCGTTCGGGTCGATTCGTGAGGAGCGGATTGCGAAGACATGAATCGGCAGGCAAATGATTAGATTGCACGCGGCAAGTGCGACGAGCGCGAGACGCCAACCGGCCAGATCCACGAGGAACTGCGTGACCGGAATGAAAACCGTGCTCGCGAATCCCGCAACGAGCGTCACCAGTGTGATCTTGGTCTTGTATCGCAGCGGATAGCGATGCGTGAGCACGGCGAAGAGCGGGTCATAGAAGGTCGCAGCCATCGACAGGCCCAAGCCGATCCACGCTACGAAGAGAATCGTGAGCGACGATGTGGCCGACCACATCAGAAGCATGGCGGCCGCGATCAGCGATCCAATGGCCATGATTCGACGTCCGAGCCCGTGGTCGATCCATTTGCCCACCGGATACGCCACGAAACCCGAGACCAGCAGTCCGAGCGAGAGGGCAGCATTCGTGGACGTGCGGCTCCAGCCCATGGTCTGCTCCATGGGTACGACCAGCAGCGAAAACGAATAGTAGACCGAGCCCCACGACACCAGTTGGGCGAGCGCGAGCGCCCAGGTGGCCAGCGATTCGGCGCGATCCGTCGAGTTACTCGACTTCACTGTCGTCGGTGTCGGCGTTCTGTGCGCTGTGCTCATGGCTCATGGCTGCATTGGCGAGGACGGAAACTGATGCCGGAGCCTTCTCTTTACGCTCACTGTACCGGTCGGTCAGGTAATCTGAGCGGTCGCGCACGAGTAGCGTGAACTTATACAGTTCCTCCATCACATCGACCACACGATCGTAGTACGACGAGGGCTTCATGCGACCGCTCTCATCGAACTCCTGGAACGCCTTGGCTACCGAACTCTGATTGGGAACGGTCACCATGCGCATCCAGCGGCCGAGCACGCGCAAAGCGTTCACCGCGTTGAAGGATTGCGAGCCGCCCGACACCTGCATGACCGCGAGTGTTCGCCCTTGCGTCGGCCGGATGCTTCCGGAGTCGAGCGGCAGCCAGTCGATCTGGTTCTTGAACACGCCGGTCAGCGCGCCATGTCGTTCCGGGCTGCACCAAACTTGGCCTTCGGACCAGATGGACGCTTCGCGCAATTCGAGGACCTTCGGATGGTCGGCGGGCACGCTGTCGGCGAGTGGCAGACCATGTGGATCAAACACTCTGGTCTCGGCGCCTAACTTGCGAAGGATGCGCTCAGCCTCGAGTGTCAGCAAGCGACTATAGGAGGTCGGACGGAGCGAACCGTAGAGCAGCAAGATGCGCGGCGGATGATCCGAGATCGTCCGGGGTTCGAGCTTTGTGAGATCGGGCGTGTCGAGATGAGAAAGACTGACGTTCGGAAGATCGGTGGACATCGTATGGAAGCGGCTAAAGAGCTACGGGGTGATGGGGCGTGAGAGCAAAATCGCTGTGGCCGGGCACAGTTCAACGGCCTGGCGCGTGGCGAGGATCGCGGCAGGCGCGGTCTCGCGGCTCACAAGGTTGAATCCGGTCTTCTCGAAGAAGGCTTGTGCGTCAGTCGTAAGGAGCCACGCAGTTCTGGCGTCCGCGTCGAAGGCCTGACGCAGCAGCACCGCAACGAGATTCCGGCCGATGCCCTTGCTTCGACAGCTTGGCTCGACTGTCACCGAGCGGATCAGCACATCGCGCCCGTATTGTTCGAAGCCGCCGTATCCGACGTGCGAACCGGCAAGCGTCGTGAACCCGAAAAAGCGGCGCTGCGGTTCGTTGAGGTCATCGACCGGGAGGCCGTCACGGACCAGGGCCTTGACCAGACCGACGTCACTTCCGACGGTCTCGTGTGCAATGATTATGGCGCTCACACTCGCTCCTCAGGCCGTCTCGTACCAGCGCTGCGAGCGATTCACGACGCCAACCACCAGCAGCATGACTGGCACTTCGATCAGTACGCCAACGACTGTCGCCAGCGCCGCGCCAGACTGGAACCCGAAAAAGCTGATGGCGGTAGCAACGGCCAGTTCGAAGAAGTTGCTCGCGCCGATCAGACTGGACGGACCCGCCACGCAGTGCGCGACCCCGAGCTTGCGGTTCAGCAGATAGGCCAACCCGGAGTTCAGAAACACCTGAATGAGAATAGGGACTGCGAGCATCGCAATGACCAGCGGCTCCCGGACGATTGCTTGCCCCTGAAACGCGAACAGCAGCAACAGCGTGGCGAGCAGCGCGCAAATCGAATAAGGCCCGAGGCGGGACACCGTGCGATTGAAGTGGGTCTCACCCTTCGCGAGCAGCACGCGACGCAATAACTGCGCGATGACGACTGGAATGATGATGTAGAGACCCACCGACGCGATCAGCGTATTCCAGGGAACGGTGATGGCGGACAGGCCAAGCAACAGTGCCACGATCGGCGCGAATGCGACAATCATGATCGCGTCGTTCAGCGCCACCTGCGACAAGGTGAAATAGGGATCGCCCTTGCAAAGCTGCGACCAGACGAACACCATCGCCGTGCAGGGGGCGGCAGCCAGCAGAATGAGGCCGGCAATGTAGCTGTCGAGTTGCGCTGCGGGCAACCAGGCGGCGAAGACGTGGCGCACGAATATCCAGCCCAGTAGCGCCATGGAGAAAGGTTTGACGAGCCAGTTCACGAACAGCGTAACGCCGATCCCGCGCCAGTGGCCCTTGACCTGCGCCATCGCGCCGAAGTCGATCTTGATGAGCATCGGAATGATCATCACCCAGATCAGCACGCCCACCGGCAGATTGACCTGCGCCAATTCCATGCGACCGATCGCCTGAAAAAGGGACGGCAACCACTGGCCCAGCGCGATGCCCGCGACGATGCACAGCGCAACCCACACCGTCAGGTATCGCTCGAAGAAGCCAATGACCGGACGGCTCGCGCGAGCGACCGAATCAGTGCTGCCCATTGGATTCCTCGGCGGGACGTTCGCCAATCGCGCGCACTTCATTCTGGGCGGCATTGCGATCGAGTACGTGCAACGGCAGGTTCACAAACTGGCTCACCCGCGTCAGAATCTGCCGATAGACCTTGGTGAAGACCGCGCGCTTCTCTTCGTCGCTGCCCACGAATGCGGCAGGGTCTTCAAAACCCCAGTGCGCGGTGATCGGCTTACCGGGCCATATCGGGCACACCTCGCCAGCCGCCTGGTCGCACACGGTGATCACGAAGTCCATTTGCGGCGCGTCGGGTGCACCGAACTCATCCCAGCTCTTACTGCGCAGCCCGGCCGTGTCGTAGTCCAGCGACTCGCAGCGCTCGATCGCAAACGGATTGACCGCGCCTGACGGGTGACTGCCTGCGCTGAACGCGTGGAATCGACCCTTGCCTAGCGTGTTAAAAAGCGCCTCGGCCATGATGCTTCGGGCACTGTTGCCCGTGCAAAGGACCAGAATGTTGTAGGTCTTGTCGTTCACGTCTTGCTCCGATTGAGATCTGCGCCGGCGCAGCAGGCATTTGAAGAAACGCGGGCTTCGCGCGAACGATCGCGCGACTCTCCATAAACAGGGGCGTGCTCAAGCGTTTGAAACGTCTCCCATGCGACGCCCTGTGGGTCCACGGTCCAGGTCTTATCCGACTTTGCATAACAGCAGGTCGTCGCCGTCTGATTCGTGACAGGCAATTCAGCGCTCGCGAAACGCGCTCGCATCTCGGCAAGTTCCTCGTCCGATTCGACCTGAATGCAAGGTGATCAATGCCGGGCTTTACGCCACGCTGCGAAATAGCGAAGTTGACCTTCGGATCGCTCAACTCCCATTTGCGGTAGTGCGACTTCGATACCGTCGGTTTCGCGCCTCCAAACATGGCAACGTAGAACCGGGTGCTCGCATCAATATCTTCGACAGCAACGTGGATGTGCATGCGTTTCATGATTTAGCTCCTTGGCACTGCGACACAGCTTGAACGGAACAGTCAGCGCCCGCACAGCAGTTCTCGGTCAGAAACCCGAGCAGTGCGTTCATCGCATCGAAGTTGGCTGAATAGAAGATGAACCGTCCCTTCTGCTCGCTGTTGACGAGGCCCGCATGCGACAGGTCTTTAAGGTGGAACGACAAGCCAGACGGCGAGAGGCCAAGCTGCTGAGCAATCTCACCAGCCGGCATGCCTTCGGGGCCCGCGACAACCAGTGCGCGGAAGATCGCCAGGCGCGATTCATGAGCGAGCGCGCCGAGCGCGCGTACAACGAGGTTCGAGTCCATGGCGGCATCATAGACCTGTCGATTCAAAGATTCAAGTAATCTTGAAACGATGCGGCCACGGTGTTTGATGGTCAATTAGGGACGGTAGATAGCGAGTGGAGGGAAGAAAGTTGAACCCGCCCTCCAACCCTCAAACTCGAAATCTTGGGCTAGAATACCTGTATATTTATACAGTACTCCTGGAGCCAGATCGTGGGTCGGCCTGTCTTAGCCGCACAGCAGTTACGCACGCCCGAGGAACGGGCGCGCTCCCTCGATGCTGCGCTCGACAGAAATATGTATTCGGAGTCGGGGGGAATAACGCTTTGGCGCGGGGCTCAGCTCGCGCGCGTTCACGGCAGGACGGTCGACACCGGCTACGCGGCCTTGTCGGCCGAGCTACCCGGCGGCGGCTGGCCACTGGGTGCATTGGTGGAGCTGCTGGTCCAGCAACCAGGGATTGGCGAGATGCGACTCCTGAAGCCGGCGCTCGCCGAACTCAGCGCACGTCCAATTGCGCTCTTGCAGCCGCCGCATGTCCCTAATTCGCTGGCGTTCGCGTATCTCGGGGTGCCGGTCGAACGACTGATGAGGCTGCGAGCACCAAAAACGGCGGATGCGCTCTGGTGTGCAGAACGCGTGCTTCAGGCGGGGAGCTGCGGCGCGCTCATTTTGTGGCAACAGCACATCCGAACCGAGGCGCTGCGGCGATTACACCTGGCAGCGCAAACGTCGGAAACGCTGCTTGTGCTCATTCGGCCGCTCGCCAGCGCGCAGGATTCTTCGCCAGCCACGTTGCGGCTGGGAGTGCGACCCGCTGACGGTGGCCTCGTCGTCGATGTCGTCAAGCGACGGGGCCCAATACGAAGCGAAACGCTGTCCATCACTCTGCAACCGTCTCCGATTCTTCTCAGCCCCTATGGCCGTGTTCGTCGCCATCTTCCTGCCCCGGCTTTCGCTGGAGGTGTTCCGTCCGAGGTGGTCACCTCGCACTGAGCACGGGTGCGTCGTGCTCGAGCGCGACAAGGTGGTGGTGGCAGATTCGATGGCGCGCGAGGCTGGTGTGCTTCCGGGGATGAAACGCGGCGGCGTGACTACGCTATCGCCGGACGCGCTGATGTACGACCGGAGCATCGAGCGCGAGCGAGATATGCAGCGCGAGGTCGCCTTCGGTCTGCTGCGCTTCTCGCCGCAAGTCGCGCTCTGCGATGAGGAAACCATCGTGATGGACGTGACGGCCAGCCTGCGTCTCTTCGGTGGTATCCGCCAAGTCTGCGCGTTGATGCGCGAGGTCGTGATGTCTATCGGCGTGACGATTCGCATGAGCGTGGCGCCGACTGGCCAGGGAGCATGGCTGCTTGCAAAACGCGGCTGGTGCCGCGTGCTCAAGATGCCATCGCTCGAGCGGAACCTCAACGCACTGCCGTTCACGGTCGTGCAGGAGCTGCGCGGGTTTGCCGACTGGTTTCAAGGCCTAGGCTGCCGGGTGCTGGCCGACATCCGTCGCCTGCCGCGGGCCGGCCTGAAGAAACGCTGTGGCGTCGGGCTGCTCGATGCGCTCGACCGCGCCTACGGCCTCTCGCCCGAACTGTACCAATGGCTCGAGATGCCGCCGACTTTCAGCGCGCGCACCGAGCTTCCTGACCGGGTCGAGCATGCCGACGCCATCCTGTTTTCGGCGAAACGCCTCATAGTCCAGTTGTGCGGCTGGTTGAGCGCGCAGCAGTTCGCGCTGACCCATGCCACGGTGTCGCTCGAGCATGAGCGCGGCCGCGAAGCCATCGAGCCAACCACTCTCGAGATAGCGCTTGCGGAACCGACATGGCACGAGGAGCACCTCGTTCGTTTGCTGAAGGAACGCCTCGGTCGCACCGAACTGCCAGCCGCCGTCCTGGCGGTCCGGCTGACCGCGTCCAGCGTGCAGCCCGCCGAGCCACCGAGCGATTCGCTCTTTCTCGACCCGGGCGGTTCAGCTGAAGACCACAATCGCCTTATCGAGCTGCTGGTTGCGCGGCTTGGCACGGAGAACGTCGAGCGCGCGGCGCCGACATCCGACCACAGGCCGGAGATGGCGAACCGCTGGGTGCCCATCCAGAACGATGCGAAGGTGCAGGCACCGCCTCCAGGTCTGCCACGACCGACCTGGCTGCTCGAGAAACCCATCAAGCTCATGATGAAGAACCATCGACCGTTCTACGGCTCGCCGCTCAGGCTCGTGTCGACTGGGGAGCGCATCGAGGCAGGATGGCACGACAGCGAAGCGGTGACGCGCGACTACTACGTTGCAGAGGCCGCCGATAAAAGCTGCTACTGGATTTATCGCGAACGGCCCGTCGTGAAGACGGAAGAAGTGCGCTGGTATCTGCACGGCCTCTTCGGATAAGACGGTGCAATCGTGGACTTCCCATCGTCGATGCTTCCAGAGTACGCGGAGCTTTTCGCCTTCACCAACTTCTCGTTCCTCCGCGGCGCCTCGCACGGAGAAGAGCTGGTGCTGCGTGCATCCCAGCTCGGTTATTCAGGCCTCGCAATAACCGACGAGTGTTCGCTCGCCGGCGTCGTACGCGCCCATGTCGAAGCGAAGAAAGAAAAGCTCCCCCTGGTCATCGGCTCGTACTTTCAGCTCGTGAATGCAGACCGGTCGCCGGCCTTCGGTCTCATCTTGCTGGCGCAAAATCGCGAGGGCTACGGCAACCTTTCCGAATTCATCACGCTCGGACGCATGCGTGCAGCGAAAGGCGAATACCTGCTCACGCCGCACGACATCTCGAAGCCAGAGAAAGGCTACACGCATCTGCGGGGAATGCCGGACTGCCTCGCCATTCTGGTGCCCGATTTCCCGGCGACCGAAGATGCGCTGGCCGTCCAGCTCGAATGGATGAACGACGTGTTCGCGGGACGTGCATGGGTCGGACTGACGCTGCACCAGCACGCGATGGACGACATCCATCGGGGCATCGTCGAGCATGTGGCGGACCAGTATCGCGTACCGGTCGTGGCGACGGGCAACGTCGTCATGCATGTCCGCTCGCGTAAGCCGCTGCAGGACACGATGACGGCAATCCGGTTGCGTAAGACCGTCGCCGAATGCGGATACGACCTCGCGCCAAACGCCGAGGGCCATCTGCGTTCTCGGTTTCGGCTGGGGAACCTGTATCCGACGCGTGCACTGTACGAGACGCTCAACATTCTTGAACGGTGTAACTTCTCACTCGACGAGCTTCGCTACGAATATCCCGACGAGCTCGTGCCAGAGGGTTTTACGCACGAAGCGTATTTACGGCAGGAGACATACATCGGTGCGCACCGGCGCTATCCCAACGGCATTCCGCACAACGTCCAGGAGCAGATTGAGCACGAGCTACAGCTCATCCGCGAACTGGAATATGAGGCCTATTTCCTCACGGTCTACGACATCGTGCGCTTTGCCCGCAGTCAGCACATCCTGTGTCAGGGGCGCGGGTCGGCGGCGAATAGTGCGGTCTGTTACTGCCTCGGCGTGACGGAGGTCGACCCATCACGCGGGAACATGCTGTTCGAGCGCTTTATCAGCAAGGAACGTGGCGAGCCACCCGACATCGACGTGGACTTCGAGCATCAACGTCGCGAAGAGGTCATCCAATACATCTACCGGAAGTACGGGCGCGACCGTGCGGCGATTGCTGCAGCGGTATCCACATACCGGCCACGCGGCGCGCTGCGCGAAAGCGGCAAGGCGCTCGGCGTCGACCCGCAAATTGTGGACAAGGTGGCGAAATCGCATCAGTGGTTCGACCATTCGGCCGACCTGCTTCAACGCTTCGCTGAATCCGGACTGGACCCGGAGAATCCGCTCATCGGTCTCTGGGCGAAGCTTGCTGCTCAGATTCTCAACTTTCCACGCCACCTGTCGCAGCACTCCGGTGGCTTCGTCATCAGCCGCGGCAAGCTCACGCGGCTGGTCCCCGTCGAGAACGCGACGATGGCAGACCGCTCCGCCATTCAGTGGGACAAGGACGACCTGGAAGCGCTCGGCCTGTTGAAAATCGATGTGCTCGCACTTGGCATGCTGTCGGCCATCCGTCGCACGCTCGACATCGTGTCAGAGCAGTGCGGTGAGCGTTTCGAGATGCAGGACATACCTCCCGAGGACGCGGCGACCTACGAGATGATTTCGCGGGCGGACACCGTGGGCGTGTTCCAGATTGAGTCGCGTGCGCAGATGAGCATGCTGCCGCGGATGAAGCCCCGAGAGTTCTACGACCTCGTTATCGAGGTGGCCATCGTGAGGCCGGGCCCGATTCAGGGCGGCGCAGTGCATCCTTACCTGCGCCGGCGCCAAGGACTGGAGCCGGTGACGTATCCGAGCGACGCATTGGAGGTCGCTCTCGGGCGAACGCTTGGCGTGCCCATCTTCCAGGAGCAGGTGATGCAGGTGGCCATCCTGGCTGCCGGTTTTACGCCGGGCGAAGCGGACCAGTTGCGCCGCGCGATGGCCGCCTGGAAACGTAAGGGTGGTCTCGACAAATACTACGACCGCATCGTCAACGGTATGACCGAGCGCGGTTACACGAAGGACTTCGCCGAATCCATCTTCCAGCAAATTCACGGTTTTGGCGAATACGGCTTCCCGGAAAGCCACGCGGCGAGCTTCGCGCTGCTTGTGTACGCGAGCAGCTGGCTGAAGTGTCATGAGCCGGAGGCGTTCCTCGCGGCGATGCTGAACAGCATGCCACTCGGCTTCTACTCCGCGTCGCAGTTGATTCAGGATGCGCAGCGACATGGCGTGAAGGTGCTCCCAGCCGACGTCACCATCAGCAACTGGGATTCGGTGCTCGAGCGTGAAACATCGGCATCCAGGCCATCAGTACGCCTTGGCCTGTCGCTGTTGAAGGGCATGAAGGACGGTGCAGCGGAGCGAATCGAAGCCGCGAGAGCCGTGAGGCAGTTCTCCAGCGTCAGCGACCTTGCGCGCCGCGCGCAACTCGACCGAAATGACCTCAAGGTTCTGGCAGCAGCAAACTCGCTGTCACTGCTCGCTGGCAATCGACGCGAAGCGCTCTGGGCGTCCGTCGCCGCTGTGCCCGACAGCGACATCCTTGCCGATGCTTGCGTCGATGACGAAACGCCTGCGTTCGGGGCGCCGTCGGAAGGCGAAGACATCGTCGCAGACTACAACTCGATGAGCCTCACGCTCGGCCGGCATCCACTTTCCCTTCTGCGGCCAGCCCTGCTAGAACAGCGCCTGATGCCAGCGGCAACACTCATGACCTATCGTAATGGCAGACTCGCTCGTGGCTGCGGGTTGGTCACAGTGCGGCAACGGCCGGGAACGGCGAAAGGCGTGATGTTTCTCACCATTGAGGATGAGACCGGCAACGTGAACATCATCATCTGGACATCGGTTCAGGAGAAGTTCCGGCAGGAGGTGTTGGGCGCGTCGCTCCTCGCCGTGTACGGAACGTGGCAATGCGAAGGCGAGGTTCGCCACCTGGTTGCGCAGAGGCTCGTCGATTTGTCTCACCTGCTCGGCGGGCTAACGGCAGTCAGTCGCAACTTCTGCTGAGCTCGTGCTGATTATGTCATCAATGTCTGTATTGCCTTGCTCAGCGACTTTTTGCTGCCGCGCGATTGACGAAGGAAGATTTCCGCAATCCCCTTAGTCGGAATGCTCGTGTCCAACTTCGCAAGGTCTTTCAGTTTGACCCACTGGCAGCGCGCTATTTCGTTCGACGGTATTGGTTCCGAGCCGTCCGTCAGCCTAACAATGAAGACGAAGTGCCGGGTTCGCAGACCCCGAAACGGAAGAGGTAGTGGTTATTTGAAACTTGCAGCCCAGTCTCTTCGTCGAGTTCCCGGATTGCCGTGGACGCGATGTCTTCACCGGCTTTCTGCCGGCCACCTGGGAAAGCCCAGCGACCACGCTCCCGGGCGACCAGTAGAACGTTGCCGTTGCGCTCACAAATTACTGTTGCTCGTCGCTTCATTGTCCTTTCGGCGCCTTAATGGGCTTGTTGGCAAATGGATTGATGGGGTACACCTTCTCCGGTTCCTTGACCCGCTCGAGCAGCTGGACCTTGGGCCACGCTGCGACCATCGACTCCAAGCCACGCACGACGTTGGTTTCCAACGCCTGGATTCCCGAGTCACCTTGAAAATTAGCGCTGAACGCTGCATGGAATCGGTACTGGAAATGACCCGAAATTTCCGTGATTCGCTCAGCCGTACCTGACTCCGTGTAGATGACCGATTCGGGCGAGAACGGGTCGTAGTAAATCACGTTCGGATAGTCGGTATTGACGGCAACGCGTGGCTCATCGGAGACCAAAAGCGAGCCCACGAGCTGAATTGAGCCTTTCATGCCCTTCGGCGTCTTGAACACCCAGATTCGCTTGGGCAAGCGTCCAGCGAGGTCTGTGAGCTTTGAGTTGTTGGAGCCGAAGTATCCGACCTCACGGTTCTTCAGGTTCGATTCCAGCTTCTGCCAGTAGTAAAAGATGTCCATGCAACTGCGCTTGATTGTTTGGTTGTTTGTCGATGTTCTTTGATATTACCAACTCCGCGTGGATAGTCTCCTTCGCCGGAAGAAGCCCGCTTAAAATAGGCGTATCGTTATCTTGTCGCGCGCAGTTGTAAATTGATACAGCAACGCAGTTAGGAATTGATACACCTCGTTGTAGGGTTGCTCCTTTTGGGCGGCCCGTGATCAGCTACGAGGAGTACATGGAAATCGAGATTCTGCGTCGCCAGGGAAACAGCCTTCGGGACATCGCGGTCGAGACCGGCATGGCAGTCAACACAGTCAGGAAGTATCTGGAATCGGGTCCGCCGCAGCGTAAGGCCCGTCAGCCAGTCGTCGGCAAGCTTGCGCCCTTCAAGGCCTATTTGCAGGGCCGTGTCGAAGCAGCGAAGCCGGACTGGATTCCGGCGACGGTGCTCAAGCGGGAGATTGAGGAGCGCGGCTACACGGGCGGTTTGCGTCGGGTGCAGGAGTATCTGCAGAAGCTTCGCCCCGCTGCACGCCCCGACCCGGTGGTCAGATTCGAGACAGAGCCGGGACATCAGATGCAGATGGACTGGATTGAGTTTCGTAAGCCGGGGCACAAACTCGGCATGCTCGCGGCGTTCGTTGCGACGTTGGGCTACAGCCGTGTGTCACGGATCGCCGTATAGGAGCCAATTGATGATCGGCGCATAGGCGCCAGCGCAGGATCGGCGCAATGGAGCCAGTCCATGATCGCCGTAATGGCGCCATCCGATGATCGGCGTATAGGCGCCACCTGCGCCGTGTAGCAGAACGCGGTTCGAACTTTCCCAACTGGGTACGCTTCGCTCTTTTCTGAGCGGAGCGCCCATGGCCAACCGGAGGTTCGAATTGTTTGAGTACCGCCAAGTCCTTGTCCGTATGCGGCAAGGCGATTCCGACCGCGACATAGCGCGCGCCGGGCTCATGGGCCGCAAGAAGCTCACCGCGGTAAGGCGCACCGCGCAAGAGCTCGGCTGGCTCGATCCGGCGCGGCCGCTGCCGCAAGACACCGTGATCGCAGGTCAGTTCGGCCGCACGCCGCACCTGCCCAGTACCTGCGTGTCGACACTCGAACCCTTTCGCGAGCAGATCAGTAGCTGGTTTGACGCTGACGTACAGGGCACAACGATTCACAGCGCGCTCAAGCGCAACCATGGCTACACCGGCAGCTATTCGGCGGTGCGCCGCTTCCTGAAGCATCTGGGCGCCGAACGTAATGTCACGGCGACAACGATTCTGGACTTCCCGCCGGCCGATGCCGCGCAGGTCGACTTCGGCGCCGGTCCAGCGCTCATCCACGAATCAGGTCACACGCTCAAGACGTGGTTCTTCGTCATGACGCTATGCTGGTCGCGTCATCAGTATGTCGAACTCGTGTTCGATCAGACCATCGAGACGTGGCTGGCCTGCCACCGGCGCGCCTTCGAGTGGTTCGGCGGCTGCCCCGGGCGAATCATCATCGACAACGCGAAGTGCGCGATCATCAGGGCATGCACGTACGACCCCGAGGTCCAGCGCTCCTACGCGGGCCTCGCTGAAGGATATGGCTTCAGGATCGATGCCTGTCCTCCGCACGACCCGCAGAAGAAGGGCGTCGTTGAATCGGGCGTCAAATACGTCAAGAAGTCCTTCATGCCGCTGCGCGCGTTTCGTGATCTGCCGGATGCCAATCGGCAACTGCGCGAATGGATCATGCGGGAAGCCAGCGTTCGTGAACACGGCACGACACGCGAACAGCCGCTGGCGCGCTTCGCCATCGAGAAGCCGCTATTGACGGCGCTGCCCGATGTACCGCCCGTGCTCGCCGCATGGTCCACGGTCACCGTTCATCGTGACGCTCACATCCAGCATCACAAGGCGCTCTACTCGGTGCCGTTCGCCCTGGTCGGCAAGACGCTGTGGGTGAAGTCGACAGACACGGTCGTGCAGCTGTTCCATCAGCACGAACTCGTTGCCACCCATCCCCGGCTGCGCAAGCCAGGCGCACGCTCAACCGTCCGCGATCATCAGCCGCCGGCAGCGCAGGCGTGGCTCGAACACGATCCGCAATGGTGTCTGGCGCAGGCCAAAGAAATCGGTCCTGCCTGCCACGCGCTGATTCTGGCGCTCTTCAACGATGAGGTACTCGTCAACCTGCGCGGTGCGCAGGGCATCGTCCGGCTTCGCGGCAAGGTGGGTGACGCGCGGCTGGATGCCGCATGCGAACGGGCGCTGGCCCATGCCAGTCCCAGGTGGCGAACGGTCAAGACGATTCTGGACAAAGGTCTGGAGAGCGAGCCCATCGCAGAGTCCCCGCAAACGCTCACCGATACCTACGTCAACGGCGGCCGCTTCGGTCGCAATCTCCAATCCCTGCTGATCCACTAAACGCCCATGAACCCCAGTCCTGAACTGAACACAACCCTCAAGCAGTTGCGCCTGTCCGGCGTGCTCGATTCCCTTGAGCAGCGCAACCGGCAGGCCATCGACGGCCAGCTCGCGTACACGGAGTTCCTCGCCATGCTGCTGCACGACGAAGTCGCCCGACGTGATCAGAAGAAGCTGCGCACCCGCCTGGCCCGCGCTGGCTTCGCAATGGGCAAGACCCTCGAAACGTTCGACTTCGACCGGCTGCCGAACCTGAATCGAACCCATATCCACGACCTCGCTACCGGTCGCTATATCGATGAGAAGGTCGCGATTCTGATTGCCGGACCAACCGGTACCGGCAAGTCGCACCTGGCCCAGGCACTCGGCAATTGCGCCGCCCGGCAAGGACGTGATGTCGTGTTCGCCACGCAGACCCGGCTGTTGAACAGTCTGCAGGCAGCGCGCGCGACCGGTACCTATGAGCGCAAACTGAAACAGCTTGCCAGCGTACCGGTTCTCATCGTCGACGACTTCGCGCTCAAGCCGCTGCGCTCGCCGCAGGATGAAGACTTCCACGACCTGATCGCGGAAAGGTACGAGACCGCTGCGACGATCCTGACCAGTAACCTCGACTTCAGCGAATGGGGCGATGCGTTTGCCGGCAACCGCATCCTCGGCGCCGCCACACTCGATCGCCTGCGACACGGCGCCTATCGTATCGTGCTCGATGGTGACAGCTTCCGCACGCCCAGGCCATTGCCTGAACCCGACCAGACACGACTTGCGAAATCAACCAAAAAAACGCATCCTTGAGTCCGTTCGAATCCGCGTTTTACTTCACTTCAAACTGGCGCCATTACGGCGATCATCCCCGGCGTCAATACGCCGATCCGTGACAGCCGTGTCAGCTACGCGGAGTTTGTCACCGACATGCGTATCGAAACGCTGCTGGCTTGCCATGTGCGGGCATTCGAGGCATTTGGCGGCGTCACCAGAGAGATCGTGTACGACAACATGAAGACGGTGATTCTGAAACGCGATGCCTATGGCAAGAAGCAGCACCGATATCATCCGGGGTTCGCTGACTTCGCCAAACACCATGGGTTCGTGCCGCGCGTGTGCAAGCCATACCGCGCGAAGACGAAGGGCAAGGTCGAGCGTATGAACGGATATCTGCGCTATAGCTTCTGGGTCCCGTTGGTTTCAATGCTCAAACAGGCAGGGCTCACAGCCGACTGCGGCCTGTGCAATGAGCGCGTCAGGCTGTGGTTGCGCGACGTCGCCAACGTCCGGGTGCATGGCACTACCAAACGGGTTCCGGCCGAGGTGTTGCTCGAGGAGCGGCCGCATCTTCTGCCACTGCCGGCACCATACGTGGGACGATCGGTTCGAACGGGAGCGACGCCACATCAGCAGCCGAAACCAGCATCACGGTACGCGACCTCGGAGTGGAACAAACCGTTGCAGCACCCGTTGTCGGTCTACGACGCGTTCAGCCGCGCACAGGAGGTAAGCGCATGACGCCGCAGCTCGAACGACTGACTGTGTTGTGCAAGCAGCTCAACCTGCTGCACTTGCCGACACAGATTGCGCACCTCGGCCAGATGGCCGCCAAACGCGAGCTCGGCTATCTCGACTTCCTCGAACAGGCCTTGAAGGATGAAGCGATGGCACGCGCGGAGCGAATGCGCCGGATGCTGACGCGTCTGGCTGGATTCCCGGCAATCAAGACGCTTGATGAATTCGACTTCGAATTCGTGCTCGGCGTACCGAAAGCATTGGTTCTCGAACTCGGCAGTCTTGCCTTTGTGGAGCGTGCCGAGAATGTCGTGCTGCTCGGACCCAGTGGCGTTGGCAAAACCCATCTTGCCGTCGCGCTTGGATATCGTGCAACGCAGGCCGGATTTCGCACCCGCTTCATTACTGCCGCCGATCTGCTGATGCAATTGACGACAGCGTTGCGGCGTAACCAGCTGGAGGAAACTATCAAGCGGATCACGAAGCCATACAGGCTTCTGATCATTGACGAGATGGGGTATCTGCCCATGGACCGGGAGCAGGCGAACCTGCTCTTCCAGGTGGTCGCCAAACGGTACGAAACCGGAAGTCTCATCCTGACCAGCAATCTTCCGTTCGGCCAGTGGGACCAGACCTTCGCTGACGATGCAACGCTCACGGCGGCGCTCCTCGACCGGCTGCTTCATCACGCACACGTCGTGCCGATCTCCGGCGACTCGTACAGGCTGAAGGAAAAACGTCAGGCCGGCATGATCAACCGCATCCCACCACCGCACCTGAACGACGCGGACGATGTCAAACGCAAACGCAACTCGAAGGAGGCAGCACTCAGCTAATAACCGTATGCGCAGGTGTATCAAATTCAAATTGCGTTTGCGTCCGAAGCTGTATCAACTTGAGATTGCGTTTGACAATCTCGCGGCCGCGGCTCTGATGCGACTGCAAATCGGAAGTGACTTGTAGCACCCCACATGGTCAAAGGAGGCGGCGATGAGCAAAGGAACAGGCGGCAACCAAGGTGGCGCGCGCGGTAACTCGAGCGGCCCATCGAAAGGCTCGTCCGGTGGGGCAAAATCGGCCGGAAGCGGCGGCCGGTCGGGCGGTGCTTCGTCCGGTGGTAATTGGCCGAGTACGACCGGAAACCCATCCGGCGGTGGGCGCGGGAACGCCGCACCTCGCGGAAGTCGATAAAGCCTGCGCCAGGGCACGGACCAGCGACTTCGGAGAAGCTCCTGCTCTCGATGCTCAAGATTGCGGAGAGTGAGGCAAACTCCGTCGAGTTAGGATGCGGCCAAGTTCAGACGTGTTGCGGCTGGATGGGGTTGATGCTTTTGTGATGGGCCGCCGCAGTCACCTCTGAAGGCGGCTCGTCGGCGGTTGCAGTGAACGACACCTTTACCCAATTGCCTGAGTCTTCTCTGCATGGGCAGCATCTCCGTCGACATCGTCCGCATTTTGGAGCTTGCTAGGGTAACTCCCTTTGTAGCCAAGTTTTCGGGAAATTTCTTCTCCCGCATGTTTGACCAAATCGCACAGGCCAGACTCAAGGGGGCGCAGACGGTATGTAGGACCTGTGACACTCACGCCGGCGAGCATGTGACCCGCCTGATTCCAGATTGGAGCCGATATTCCGCTCATGCCTTCGAACATGCTCTCGTGCGAAATTGAGACACCAGCGTCCCGAATCCGGCTCAGTTCATCCATCAGCTCAGGAACGGTTGAAATGGTCTGTGGCGTAAAGACCTCGAGTGGTTTTCGCTGCAGATACCTTTCTGTCCACTGCGCTGGCTGGTAAGCCAACAGAAGCTTGCCGATAGAACTGGAATGCAGCGGGCGACGCAGGCCGACAGAAAGCGAGAATCTGACCGCCTTACGTGTTTCGATAATTTCGATGGTCTCGGCCAACTCTTCGTCCTGAGCGAGGATGCCCAATTGAACGGTTTCTCCCGTTTCGGCGAACAGGGCCTGTAGCGACGGTCGAGCCGACGGAAGAAAGCGTTCTTTCGCCAGGATTGCCGTAGCAATCGCATACGTTTCGCTTCCCAGCCTGTACGCGCCCGACACATTGACAACATAGTTTGCCGCTTCCAGGGAACGCAACAGGGTGAGCAAGCTTGTTTTCGGTAGATGCGTCAGAGCGGCAAGCCTGGAGAGCGACAGGCCGTTCGCACTGGTCGCAAGCTCATAGATGATTTGCAGCACCCGAGCCGGCGAGCGCGTCGTCTCATATTGCTTCCGCGAGGAGGTGGTCTCAACGTCGACCGGTTCGTCCATTGTCATGTCCTGGCGTGCTTGGGAAAACGTGATAGTAACGCGGCGAGTAACTATCAAATGGTAGTCGTTGACGAGTGGCGTGAAGACTAGGCCCTGAGGTGGCGACGCGCCGTGGGCCTTACTCCGGCCTCCTGCGGTCACTAGCATCGAAAGTAAAGCTCGGCAGGGTTGTCTACCAATATTCGCTGAATCGTGGCTGAATCCTGTGCCCACGTCGCCAATCGGTCTAGCAGCTTCCCGTCGTCGGGCACATCTTCTTCATACGAGACGTGCGGCCAATCGCTCCCCCAAAGGACGCGTTCAGGATTCGCATCGACCAGTTGCCGCGCCCGTGCGTTGTCCGGAGAAAAGCGCCATGCGGATAGCTTTACCCAGGCTTTGCCGCTAGCGAGCAGGTCCAGCAACGTCCGGAACCCCCGCGAACTGATGGGACTTTCCTTATAGACGTGTGCCATATGGTCGAAGACGACAGGCACCGGCAAGCGATGCAACTGCTCTGCCAGTTCTTCCACGTCATCAGAATCGACGAAGAGCTGCAGGTGCCAGCCGAAATCGCGGATACGCGATGCCATCTCCGCAATCTGCTCGGTGCTCGTCCCACCGGCAACCACGCGCTGCAGCCTGACGCCCCGTGCACCTCGGGCATGCATATCGGCGAGGGTTGCCTCATCGACATCCGGTTCTACCACGACAACCGCACGTGCATGCTCGCCCATGCGCTCGGTCGAGTCCAAGGTGCACGCGTTGTCCTTCGCAAAGAAGCTCGGTTGAACAATCACGTTGCGCTCGATGCCCGTCGCCCGCTTCATTTCCAGATAGTCGGCGAATGTCGACTCCGGCGGTTCGAGTGAGCGCGTCTCGCGCAATGGATATCTGTCGAACGGCCCGACGATATGCATGTGTGAGTCGCACGCACCTGCCGGAATGGGGAAACCGGGACGCGACGTGTCTCTGCGTGCACCCAGTGGATTCGCCCGGGGAGGCGTTCGGTTGGCTGTCATTTTTCAGTCCCTTCGCGGTCAGGCCGACCACAGTCGAGCCTGCATTGATGGTGTGCGGATGCTGAACGGTCGTCTCCTTTTTCAGCAGGTACAGCAGTCTGCTGGCCCGACTCAATGCTAGTCGTTCCGAATTTACACGTCAAATCCGATATGAGAACAAAACTGCTTGACTTCGTCGCGACTCCGGCCTTTAATGTTCCGAAAGCAGAACGATAAAATATTTTCGGAACAAATCTAGGAGGCAACCATGGCTGGAAGCACCGTGCGCATCGGCGCCGGAGCGGGCTTCGCTGGCGACCGTATTGACCCGGCGCGCGACCTGGCAGAGCGAGGCAATCTCGACTTTCTCGTCTTCGAGTGTCTGGCAGAACGGACGCTTGCTTATGGACATCTCGCAAGGTCCCAAGACCCAAATAAGGGCTACAACCCGCGCCTCGAAAAGCGCCTCGCTGCTGTTCTGCAGGCGTGTGTTCGGGGTGGCACGACTATCGTCACGAATATGGGTGTCGCGAACCCGCGTGCCGCGGGCGCTCTCGCAGTGGACCTCGCGCGCCGCATGGGATTGAAAATCCGCGTGGCAATCGTCGAAGGCGATGACGTCACCAGTCAGATTTCGGACCAAACCTTCCTTCCCGAAATCGGTAAAACGGTCGGAGAAGCGGGACTGCGAATGGTTGGGGCGAATGCGTATCTCGGCGCGGAAGCCATCATCCCGGCGCTCGATACAGAACCACACATCGTCATCACCGGACGGGTGGCCGACCCTTCGCTTTTCCTTGCGCCAATCGCGCACCGCAATGGCTGGAAACTCGACGACTGGATGACACTCGGTGCAGGCACGGTGGTCGGGCATCTGCTCGAATGCACATCGCAGGTAACGGGTGGATATTTCGCTGACCCGCCATACAAGGAAGTGCCCAACCTTGCCTATGTCGGCTTTCCGTTGGCGGAAGTACAGCCTGACGGGAGTTGCATCATCACGAAGCTCGACGGCACGGGAGGGTTTGTCAACGAACTCACAGTGAAGGAGCAGTTGCTCTACGAAGTACACGACCCTCGTGCTTACCTCACCCCGGACGTCACAGCTGATTTCACGAACGTGCAAATCGAAGTGGCGGGCAAAGACCGGGTGGCTGTTCGCGGTGGCATCGGGCGCGAACGTCCTGCTCAACTGAAGACAATTGTCGGCTTCGACGGTGGCTTTCTGGCTGAGGCTGGCATCAGCTACGCCGGTCCCGGCGCAGAGAACCGTGCCCGACTGGCGGCCTCCATTATCGAAGAGCGCATGCGCAATCTCCATGGGTGCGCGGACAAGATTCGTCTGGACCTGATTGGTATCAACTCGCTGCATGCGACCGCCATTCAGCGTGAGGCCATCACTCAGGATGTTCGGGTGCGCGCTGCGATGCGCACGACGGACCGCGAGATGGCTGAAACCTTGTTATCGGAAGTCGAAAGTCTGTGGGTGTCAGGTCCGGCTGGTGGCGGAGGCTATCGCGGCAACATCGACTCCTCGGTGAAAACCCACGCTGTTTTTGTCAATCGCGACGCGATTGAGACCAAAGTTGAGGTCTTGCAGTCATGAAGAAAACTGTTCCGCTCAGAGAAGTCGCGTCGGCTCGTACCGGTGACAAGGGAAATGTGTCGTGCATCTCGGTCTGGCCTTATGACCCGAAGCATTACGACGACATCAAGGCCTCGCTAACCGCAGAACGGGTATCGGCCGCCTACCCGGACCTGTTCCGAGGGGAGGTCAAACGATACGAGATACCTGCGCTTCACGGATTCAACTTTGTGATTCGCGACGCGCTGGAGGGCGGTGTAAACGCCTCGTTGAATCTTGATTTTCACGGTAAATCGTTCAGCTTCCTGCTACTTGCCTTGACCGTAGAAGTCACAGCAGACTAGCTCAGTCGAGCTTCCTAAAACAAATTCAGGAGACAAACATGTCGGATTCGGTTTATGCCGCTCCGAGGCTCGACAGGCTGCCATTGAGTGGTTTTCACTGGCGTCTGTTCCTCCTCATCGGCGGCGGTCTTTTCCTCGATGCCTTCGACGTTTATCTGGGCGGCGTAGTCACCGGCTCGCTTCTCAAGACTGGCTGGTCCACGCTTGAGATGAACGCATGGTTCACCACGATGACGTTCGCGGGGCTTACGGTGGGCGCCTGGAGTGCGGGTGAGCTTGGCGACCGGTTTGGGCGCAGGTTTTCCTATCAGGTGAATCTAATCATCTTCGGTGGCGCGTCGCTTGCTGCGACGCTCGCGCCGAACATGTACTGGCTCATCGCGCTGCGATTCATCATGGGCATCGGGATGGGGGCAGAGATTGTTATCTCGTACGGCATGTTGTCGGAGTTCGTACCGCCCCGTTATAGAGGCCGACTCCTGGCTGCCTTGTCCCTGTTCGCGAACTCCGCAGTTCTTATTGCTTCGTTGACCAGTCTGTGGATTATTCCGAACTTCGGGTGGCGTTACATGTTCGCCATCGTCGGGGTCGCGGCAATCGTCATCTGGCTGCTGCGAAAGAAGATGCCAGAGTCGCCGAGATGGCTTGTCAGTCAGGGCAGATATGCCGAAGCCGAAGCGGTGCTGCAGTCGATTGAGGCAGACATCTCACGCAATCATGAGCTCGACGACTTCGTGCGGGAGCAGCCGGTAAAGCCACAGCACGTTCCCATCGGTGTCCTCTTCAGGTCACCTGTCGTGTGGCGGACGCTGGTCGGCTCGCTGATTATGGTCACTATCGGCTACAGCGTTTATGGTCTGATTAACTGGCTCCCATCCTTCTTCGTGCGTCAGGGTTTCGACATCGTCAAGTCGTTGTCGTACAGCACCGTGATGTCGTTGGGCGCGCCGGCGGGAACAATCATCGGCATTTTCCTCGCCGACCGCGTGGGCCGTCGGCCCGCAATTATCGGTGCCGCACTGGTGACAGCGGCGATGGGCTTGTTCTATCAGCACGCTGCTTCGAACACGATGCTCCTGGTAGCCGGGCTCTGTCTTATTTGCGGCATCTACGTCCTCGTCGCGGTAGGGCAAGGCGCTTATGTTCCGGAACTCTTCGCAACGTCTTATCGCCTCAGAGGTAGTGGCGTATGCGGCACGGCTGGGCGGGCGGCCAGCGCACTTTGCCAGTTCTTCGTCCTGTGGCTCTTCACCATGGGCGGCGTCAACATGGTAGTCGCGTCGGTCGTTGCCATTCAAGTACTGCTTGCCGTTGCAGTTTGGGCGCTTCGCATCGAGACAAGCGGCGTGGGTCTCGACCATATGCCCGACGATTTGGAACATACCGCCGGTCAGCCGAGGATTGCCGACATTGGTCACTGAAGTCTCCCGCAACGTCGCACCACCCTGACGCTGCGTCTTGCGAGACGCAGCGTCCCTGAAAACACCGGAATCTTATCTCTCAATAAGATATTCAACGCTTCACATCAATTAGTACAACGATATTAAATTGGAGACTTTTCGTGAAAATATATTCAAATAAAGCGCATGCTCAGTCCGAGCGTTCACTTACATCGGGGTACCGGCGTAGAGGTATCGGAAAACTAGCAGGATTGTCGATGGTCGGCATTGTCGGCTTGCATGCGCATGCCGCGTGGAGTCAGTCAGCCGTAACTCTGTACGGGGTCATCGACGAGGCAATCCGCTACGACAACCATCAGACACGCGACGGCGGCCATAACATCACCATGGGTACGGGCGGCGCGCTCCTTGGAAGCAGGTGGGGGCTGCGTGGTACCGAAGATTTGGGCGGCGGCAGCAAAGCGATATTTGTGCTGGAATCTGGTTTCGTTGCGAACACGGGCGCACTTGCGTTCTCGACGCCGGGAGGGCAGCAGCGTCTGTTCGGACGACAAGCATTCGTCGGGTTTTCACACCAAGGATTGGGCACGGTAACTTTCGGTCGGCAATACGCCCTCGCCTATCTGATGGGGTCCGCGCATGACGTATTTGGGTTCGCCAATTACGCAGCAACGTGGGGATTTCAATCTGCCGGCCTAGTGGGCGGTGCGCGTCTCGATAACACTGTTCAATACACATCCGACAAGCTTTTTGGGTTCACGGTAAGTGGCGCCTACACGTTTGGCGGTGTAGCGGGCGATATACATCGCTATTCCTCGCCGGCCGTCAGTTTGAGCTACGACGTTGGTCCTTTGAACATTGGCGCGGTGTATCAGCAGGTCAACAACATTGGCGGAGCAACGCCAGCTAGCACGCAGTACGGCAATACCTATTTCGGCATCGCCATTCCGGACAGCTCTCAAAAGATTGCGATGGTGGGTGCGACCTATGCGCTTGCCCAAGCCAAAATCTACGCGCAATACATCTTCAGTCACGTCTATCCGGCTGATTATCGCAATGACTCGTTCTCGGTAGGCGCATCCTATCTGTTCACGCCGTCCATAGAGTTGCGTGGTGCCGCCTATGTCGACATCCTGCATCATGCAGATGGCGAAGGTACGCGCGTCACGGCAGGCCCGATTCTTCTTTACCATCTGTCCAAGCGGACAGATTTGTACTCCGGCGTCAATTACAATCATCTCACCGGTCAGTGGACCAAACTTGCTTCGACTTCTGGCTTTACCCAATCCTTTAATGGATACAACTCTCTGTTCGAGGGCGTCGTCGGCATGATTCACCGGTTCTAATTCGAGCAAATCGCTGAACTAAGCGCACCCAGCTTTCAGCATTGTGACGGTAGGCTATATGGGCCGGTCCTCGCTGTGTCGCCCATCTGGACGTGCAAGCCATTGGAAAACGGCTATATTGAGTGTCTCAGCGGGCGCTTCCCGGATGAATGCTTGAACGAGCACTGGTTTGTATCCATGCGTCATGCCAGAAGCTTGATTGAATTGTGGTGAATCGAGTACAACACCGAGCGGCCCTATAGCTCGCTCGGCTATCTGTTGCGAGAGCAGTTCGCTCGGACGCATGACCCAGCCCAGGAGTCTTTAACCCACAACTCTAACTGCGGCTGGGACGAAAACGGGAGGCAGCTCAATCCGCTCTCGGCAGACGCATGATTCCTCTAGGAATTTCTCGCCTTCGCAGGTAAGGATGGATTGTGTAGCGACTTCTAATCCGAATTTCCACGGAGCGGATCGTCGGCGTCAGCCAGCCGGGGGCGGGCCGGGTTAAAGGGTTTGCAGTGCGCGGCAGACCGAAGTCCATGATCAAACCATGAGAATTGTTACGTGTCAGGATTTGCCCGTCCGGCAGACGAAGCAACGCGTACCGGTCTATCGGCAGCGAACGGTCTCCGGTTGATGCCCGGGGTCCTGTCTTGACAATCTTTAACGTTTCACCGGACGCGCACGCCTGTCGGGGGCATTGGCCGCGGGTTGCCAGTGCCCGCGCCTGATTGCAGCCCTGTCACGGGGCAACGGAATCGGAATAGCTTTCCTGGATGGCCAGAATATCGTCCAGCGCCTTCATGAACACCTCGACCACGGTCGGGTCGAAATGACTGCCCGAATGGTCGCGAATGTAGGCAACGGCTTCGTCGCGCGGCCACGCCGGCTTGTACGGGCGAGCCGAAACGAGCGCATCGAACACGTCGGCCACGCCCACGATGCGTGCGGCCTGCGGAATGGCCTCGCCCGCGAGACCCTGGGGATAGCCGCTGCCATCCCATTTCTCATGGTGCGCCAGAGCGATCTGACGCGCCATGGTCATCAACGCCGAGTCGTCGCCGCCCAGCAGTTCGGCTCCGATGGCCGGATGCTGCTGCATGATCTTCCACTCCCCGGCGTCCAGTTTTCCGGGCTTGAGCAGGACCGCGTCAGGAATGCCGATCTTGCCGATATCATGCATCGGGCTGGCGTGCAGCATCAATTCGACGTCGGCTTCGCTCCAGCCGAGATGGCGGGCCAGCAGCGCGGCAGTATGGCTCATGCGCAGGATATGGCGGCCGGTCTCGTTATCCCGGTACTCGGCGGCGCGGCCGAGACGGCGCACCATCTGCAGCCGGGTTTCGAGCAGTTCGCGGGTGCGGGCCTGAACCCGCTTTTCGAGCACGTCGTTATGCTCGTGCATCAGGCGGTGGGCAAGGTGGGCGTCGAGCAGATTGCGCACGCGCATCAGGAGCTCGCTGCGGTCGAACGGTTTGCCGACGAAATCCCGCGCCCCCGCCGCCAGCGCCTTGAGCAGCCTTTCGCGGCCGTGCTCCGCCGTCAGCACGACGATGGGCGGCAGCAGCGGGTCGTCCAATGCCTTGAGCTGGGCCATGACCTGATAGCCGTCGAGATGCGGCATGTTGATATCCAGCAGGATCAGGTCGGGGCGAATTTCCTGATAGGCACGCAAAACCTGGCGTGGGTCCTGCACACAGGTCAGACGAAAATAGCCCTCGCTGCCGAGCAGCTTTTCCAGCAGCTTGAGATTGGCTGGCTCGTCGTCAACGACAAGAATGTGCGCGTCATCATGTTTGAGCGTCATTGCTGCGTTTCTCCATCACGCCCGGCAGATGGGCATCAATGCTGGCGAGGAAACGCCCGATGTCGAGAGGCTTGGTCAGGTAATCGGCGAAGCCTGCGGCGATGCCCCGTTCGATGTCGCGGGGCATGGCGTTGGCCGACACCGCGATCACGGGCACATGCCGCAGCTGGAGGTGTGACTTGAATACCTCCAGCACCTGGTAGCCGTCCATGTCGGGCAGGTTGATGTCCAGCAGGATCAGGTCAGGTTGATGCGAAAGCGCGAACTCGATGCCCATCTCGGGCGCGTACATGGTGACCAGACGGATGTGGCGTAGCTTGTCCAGAATCTGGGTGACCAGTTTGAGATTGACCGGGTTGTCATCGATGTACAGGATGTAATGCTCACCCTGCCTTGCCGTCACTGGCGCAACACCGGAATCATTGGCCAGCAGGGACAGCGGCGCCGGTTGCGACGACAGCTGTGCCAGAGGTAGTTCCACCCAGAAGCGGCTGCCTTTGCCGGGCTCGCTTTCAACACCGATCCGTCCGCCCATCGCTTCGGTCAGTTTGCGGGTGATAACGAGGCCGATGCCGGTCCCTTCGACCGAAGCGTGGTCTGCGCCCAGCCGGCTGAAAGGCTGGAACAGTTCGCCCAGGCGTTCGGCGCAAATGCCCGCCCCGGTGTCGGCAACGGCGATGCGCAGCCGCGAGCCATCGGGCTCGACTATGACGCGGACCTCGCCCGAGGGATGGTTGTACTTGATGCCATTGGACAACAGGTTCAGCACGATCTGCTTCAGGCGCTGGTTGTCGGCACATGCGGCAGCACGTTCGGGTATCTCCAGGTGCAGGTCGATCTCCCGGCTCGTCGCCAGCGGCTGCACGAGCTGTGCGCAGTCCCGGATGAGCGTCGACACATCCACCGTCTCCAGCGAGAGGGTCGTTTTGCCGGACTCGATGCTGGCCAGATCGAGCACTTCATTGATGAGGCCCAGCAGATGGTGCCCCGCCTTGAGGATTTCTGCGATGCTGTCGAGCTGGTCCGTGCTCAACCCGTCATCCATCTCCAGTATCTGCGCGAACCCCAGGATGGCATTAAGCGGGGTGCGCAGTTCATGGCTCATGCTGGAGAGGAACTCGGACTTCGCATGACAGGCCCGTTCGGCCTCGGCCTTGGCCAGCTTCAGGGCCTGTTCGGATTCCTTCTGTCGCGTGATGTCGAGGATGGTGGTCAGCCGCAGTTCGCGCCCGCCGAACCTCTGGTCGCGCCCGCGAACGATGGCCGGGAAGGTGGTGCCGTCCCTGCGCAGCATTTCCGATTCATAGGTTTCGGCCCAACGTTCCTCGATCAGTTGCCGGGCCATGGGAACGACCCTCGGGCTGGTGTAATCGAGCACCGGGTGGCCGATGGCTTCTTCGCGCCGGCAGCGAAACAGTTCGAGCCAGCGGTCGCTTACGTCGACGATGATCCCGTCGGCACACACCACGACGCCTTCCTCGACGTTATCGAGAAAGAAGCGAAAACGCGCCTCGCCTTCGCCCAGGGTCTCGCAGGGCATCGGAGCAGCGCGCGGACCCGCGCGGCGGAGCGGCATCCTCGAACGCAAGCCGTCAATGAGTGCCCCCCACTGATCCTCCAACGTCGGTACAGGGAGGAAGTGGTCGACACCCAGGTCGAGCAGGTTGAGGCTTTCATCGAAGGCAACCGGTGTATCGGTGAGCGCGATCCAGGCGCCGACCGCGCGGCCATACGCCGAAAGCCGCTCACGTTGTGGCGCCGCCAGTTCTCTCATCCAGGACGAGGGCGTGAGCAGCACGTCGGCTTCGCACGGCGGCTGCGGTAGTTGCTCCAGCGAACGGACAGGCAAAAGGCCGCGCGCGGCCAGATGCCGTTCGACCGTCTCTGGCAGAGTGACGTCGCGAGCCTGAGCTAACAGGGTCCTGCTCTCCGTACGAACGGCCGGATGATTGATCATCGATTTTTCGCGCGAAAGGGGTTGGATAACGGGGAAAAACGCGGCGCCATTGTCCTCCCTGGTGTAATGCTGCTATCCAGGACTTCGTCCCGGCGGTTCTTCTGGTGTCGCGATCCGTAATTGCATCAGGGTCATTTCTTTACGTCGTGCTGTCCAGTGTCTGCCCGTGTTCGGCTCCCGGACTCTTCCCGTTGTCGATACCCTCTGCGTCCCCTTTCCCAGGCACCGAATGGGCGACACGCGTATCGACAAGCCTGATGCGGCCAGTGCCGACGATCTCCGCCAGCGCAGCCGGGCGGCCGAACAGGAAGCCCTGCGCTTCGTCGCAACCTTCCTCGGTCAACAGCGCGAGCTGGCTTTGCGTCTCGATCCCTTCTGCCAGTACGGGGATGCCCAGGCTTTTGCCCAGCGCCAGCACGGCCCGGATGATGGCCCGGTCCTGGGGACTGGCTTCCGCCTCGCTGAAGAACGACTGGTCGAGCTTGATCCGGTCGAAGGGAAATGAGCGCAGCGTGTCGAGCGACGAATAGCCGGTACCGAAATCGTCCAGCGCGATGCTCACACCCAGTTCCTTGAGTTGCCGCAGCGTGCGCAGCGAGCGGCCGCGGTCCGCGAAGATGGTCGATTCGGTCAGTTCCAGCTGCAGGCGTTGCGCTGGCAGACCGGTTTCGCCCAGCACGCCGGCGACGAGCTGCGTCAGGTTCGCATGCGCGAACTGGACGGCCGATACGTTGACCGCAACCGGATATGGCGGGTCCCAGGAGATGGCCATCGCACAGGCCTGACGCAGCACCCATTCCCCGATCTCGAGGATAAGACCGTTCTCCTCGGCAAGCGGAATGAACGTCGCGGGTGGAATCGGTCCCTGTACCGGATGCCGCCAGCGCAGCAACGCCTCGTAACCCCGCGTTTCGCCCGTCACCAGCGACGTTTGCACCTGGTAGTGGATGCTGAGCTGGGTGGCTGCCAGCGCGCCGCGCAAATCCGAGGCGAGGTTGCGCCGCGCCCGCACCATTTCGTCCATCGCCGGCTCGTAAAAGCAGACGGACCGCGTCATACTGGTCTTTGCGCGATACATCGCCAGGTCTGCGTTGTTGATGAGAACCGGCTTGCTGGTCGCATCGTCGGGATAGATCGCCACGCCGAAACTCCCTCCCGTGACGACTTCGTATTCATCGAGCCTGACGGGCTTGTACAGGGCTGCTTCGAGGCGGCCCAGAAAATCCTCCAGCCCGGCCTCGGCCGTCACCTCCCCCGTCATCCGGCAGATCGCGGCGAATTCATCTCCGCCGATACGCGCGACAAATTCGTTTTCGCGCAGCAGGCCCGTCATGCGCCGCGCGAGGATGCGCAGCACTTCGTCGCCGGCGTGATGGCCGCGCAGGTCGTTGACTTCCTTGAACCGGTTCAGGTCAATGCCGATGAGTGCCAGTCTCGTGCCTGCCTCGCGCGCCAGCACAATTTCAAGATCCAGGCGCTCGTTGAAACTGCCCCGGTTCGGCAGCCCCGTCAGCAGGTCACTCAGTGCCATCCTGCGCAGATGCTCGAGTGATTCGGCCCGCACATCGCTGTCGATCAGATAGCTCACGAGCCCGGTGCAGACGATGACCAGCGACAGGCCGGCAATCGCCAGCGCAAGTGTGTGTAGTGCCGCCAGGTCGGAGAATGCCCCTGGGACAACCAGCGGCGTGATGCGCAGCGCTGTCATGCCGGTGAAATGCAACGTGAGGATGGCGAGCGAGAGCGTCACGGCCATGAGGTTGACCGCATGCGGCCCGGCCCGCATGGCGCAAACCAGCGCCGCCGCCGCGAACACCACGGAACATGCGACTGATGCGACCAGATACGGCACGTCCCACGAAATGATGCCTTCGATCCGCCAGGCCATCATGCCGGTGTAGTGCATCAGGGCGATCGCCACGCCAACGATCGCGCCGCCCAGTGCGGGCGCGAACCGGGTCACCCGGCTGCCGGCGAGCGCGAAGCCAAAGGTACTGCCGCCTACCGCGATCAGCAGGGACAGGACCGTCAAAAAAGGATCGAAACTGACTGGCACGCCCGCGTCGAAACCCAGCATCGCGACGAAGTGGGTGCACCAGATGGCGACGCCGGCCGAAATCGCCGTCAGGACATGCCAGCCCAGCTTCTGCATGCCGGCGGTGCCCACCGTGCGCTGGAACAGCCGGGCGGTCACCCAGGAACCCACGGCGCACAGTAACCCGGCCACGAGTACCAGCCAGACGTTGTGCTTCTCAGTAATGCATCCCAGCACTGTTACCACGACGATATATCCCCGTACCCCGCACCGCCAGTTGGCTCCTGCACGCCGCGTAATCAACCCGCACACGACGGACAGAGGTATGACTGGTTCGCGCCATCATCCATGCCGACGGGTCACGAACAGATCGTTGTCCGTATCGTGATCGCCAGCCCACGTTCCATGTGTCAAACGTTATTGCGCGCGGATTGACCATGCTTCTTCACAAGTCTTGCCAGGAATCTATGCTTTTTGACTTCCCTTCAGAAAATCCTGTATTCGGGCACCAACCGATAGTCAGCACTTCAAAAATAATCGGGCATTTAACGTCCGTCGATACCCGGGACGCACCATCGCCTCGTGATCCTTTTCCAGCTCCACTTCCTGCGTGCTTTCCGGCCAAACCATTTAAATCCATGCATTGCATATTAACGGAAGTAGGCTGAAAAACTGAACCCTGCCGATAATGATCGGATATCGCCAAACAAGATCTGACTATCCCCTGTCACCTGACGATACCTAAACTGGAGCTGGCCTTCTTGTGCACGCGGAGATATTGAGCAGTCGGCGGATCTCGGGAGAAACCGCCTACATCCGCGTTCCGGACGCCATTGCGGCCACCAGGCGGCGACTCCCGCGGCTGGCGCTGTTCCTCGCGCATGCGCGGCGGCCGGTGCTACGCTTTCAGGACTTCAGCGATACGGGTTATCCGTAAGCGACGATTCCAGCACACGGCGTGGCAGCTTGCGCGCCTTTGAAGGTCGAGCGTAGTCGCGTCGCGGCGCTCGGAATCGAGCGGCGGCGTCCGCGTGGATAGGGTGGAAGTCAGTCAGGGAGTTTTTGCTTTGGCCTGCTGCAAGCGGGCGTAATTGAATGGCAGCAGATCCGTGACGTCGGCGTCGGGCACGCGCTACGGCAACTCGGTGAGCACGTGCAGGAGATAGTCATACGGCTCGACGTCGCAGGCACGGCACGTCAGCACGAGGCTGTAGATCGTGGCACTGGCTTTTGCGCCGCCAACTGTGTCGCTGGCGCGAATGCCGCCGCCAACCTGTATTCGCTGATCGAAACGTGTAAGGCAAACAGCGTCGAACCGTACGGCTATCTCGTCGCGCTGTTCAAGGCACTCCCGCTTGCACACAGCGCCGACGACTATGAGGCCTTGTTGCCGTGGCGGGTCGCCGCCTCAACAGACTGACGCACACCCCGGCGCCGCGCGCAAGCCACGTCGTCTAATGAGCGCTTACCGTGCAAATTGGAATCGGATCCGGGTCCCCCAGTTACTCCTCGACGTAGTCTGTGGGCTGAATGTCGCGAACATATACCAAAACAGCTTGAGTCTGCCGGAAATGCCGGTGCCTTTAACAATTCCTGGCAAATACGTCTGAGGGGTACGTGCTGCTCTTCTCCGTGATCTGCGTGTGCATGCAACTGCTGCTGCAATACACCCGCTATGTCGCGGTGCTGAAGTGGTTCACGTTATCGCTCTTCGCATATTTCGCCGTACTGGCAGTGGTCCATCTTGACTGGATGCGCCTCGCGACCCGGCTCGTCATTCCCGATCTGCACTGGAACGCGGGCTACCTGACCGCGGTGGTCGCCGTGTTCGGTACCACCATCAGCCCTTATCTGTTCTTCTGGCAGTCCGAGGAGGAAGTGGAGGACATGCACGTTCATCCGAAGCGCCGGGATCTCTTCGATGCTCCACAACAGGGATCGGGCGCCCTGCATCGGATCGAAATCGACACGGTGGCGGGAATGGGGCTGTCCAATCTGGTGGCTCTGGCGATTCTCGCCACTACCGCTGCTACGCTCAACGTCGACGGCATCACGGATATCCAGACCTCTGCGCAGGCGGCGCTGGCGCTACGCCCCATTGCAGGCTCCTTCGCAGCCATCTTCTTTACCACGGGCATCGTCGGCACGGGCCTGCTCTCCGTACCGGTGCTGGCCGGTTCAACCGCCTATGCTATCGGTGAAGCCCGTAGCTGGCCGGTCGGGTTCACCCGCAAGGTTCAGGAAGCCAAAGCGTTCTATGCGACGATCGCCATCGCCACGCTGATCGGCATGATCGTCAATTTCACTTCCATCAACGCGATCAAGGCGCTCTACTGGAGCGCGGTGCTCAACGGCGTCGTCGCCGTGCCGATCATGATCGTCATGATGCTGGTCGCCTCCCGCGCAGACATCATGGGCCGCTTCGTCGTCCAGGGCCGGCTGCGGACGCTGGGCTGGCTTGCAACACTCGTCATGCTGGTCATCGCGCTGGCCATGCTCGCAACATCGTTCTGATCTGTCGCCGCGGCTATGCCGGTCCCGTCCGGCCTGATCGCCTCGTCTGGCGGGGCGGACCGCACGCGTGCCCGGTTGCCCCCAGATCAGCATTGAGATGCCTGTCGAGCGTCCTCATCGCACGCGTCTGCGGCATCGAGCTTCGCTGCGCCCGCTGCGCGCCGCCAACGTCAGGCACAGCATCCGGCGGCTTCGCCATGGCAAGGCGGGCATCCCCGAAGCAGTTCATGGAGTGGAACCGGGAGGGCACGGTTCTCCCGTTTGCAGGCCCCTCTCGCACAGCACCCTTCTACCCATAGAACGAGACCGATGCGTGCGCTTAAGGGTAATTGCGCATCGCATCAGCCGCTCGCGGTGGTCAATATTGTTTCCATCCTCCAGACAGACTTTTGTCCAACCCGACCAACACGAAGGAGGATTTATGGCAACCCGTATTGCATATGTCACGGGCGGCATGGGTGGCATCGGTACAGCAATCTGCCAGCGGCTGCACAAGGAGAACTTCACTGTTGTCGCGGGCTGCGGACCGAACTCGACGCGCCGTGCCCGATGGCTGGAGGAGCAGAAGACACTCGGCTATTCCTTCATCGCCTCCGAGGGCAACGTCGCCAACTGGGAGTCGACGGAAAAGGCCTTCAAAAAGGTCAAAAAGGAAGTTGGCGAAATCGACGTGCTGATCAATAACGCGGGCATCACGCGCGATGGCGTGTTCCGGAAAATGACCCACGAAGACTGGACTGCCGTCATCGACACCAATCTCAACAGCCTTTTCAACGTGACAAAACAGGTGATCGAAGGCATGGTCCAGCGTGGCTGGGGGCGCATCGTCAACATCTCTTCGGTGAACGGACAGAAAGGCCAGTTCGGCCAAACCAACTACTCCACGGCCAAAGCGGGCATTCACGGCTTCACCATGGCGCTGGCGCAGGAGGTCGCTGTAAAGAACGTGACGGTCAATACCGTATCGCCCGGCTACATTGGTACCGAGATGGTACGTGCAGTGCGCCCCGATGTACTTACGAAGATCGTGGAGAGCATTCCGGTGCGGCGGCTGGGCAATCCGGAAGAAATCGCATCGATCGTGGCATGGCTCGCTTCCGATGACGCCGGGTTTGCGACAGGCGCGGACTTTTCATTGAATGGCGGGCTGCATATGGGCTAGCGACCGGCGAAGCAGGCTGTCCGGCACCGGACGCAACGGTCTCTGCGTCCGGCGCTACGAGGAGTACCACCCGCAGTGCCGGACGCGATCTGCTCCGCCGCCTGGAAGCGCCCGATGCCGGGATCTGAACGGACACGGCGAGACCGTTCCGTGAAAGCCAGTGCGGGTATGCCGCGCTCCCGTTTCCGGTTCGCGCGGTCTCGCATGCCCACCTTCATCCCCCTTGCGCCGATAATTCGACGCAGGCAATCTGTACGTCAATCCTCCTTCAGACCGTCTCCCCCTTCCGTGCTGGCCACGGGTCTTACGAGTGCATCTCAAGTGTCGTCTCTGAAACGCTCCCCCGCTACGCCGAGCCGTAGCCGAATTACCGTCCGCCGCTCTTCCGTTCATGGCAAAGGCGTTTTCGCAACACGTGGCTTTCCCGTCGGCGCCCTGGTCTGTGAATACAAGGGCGAACGCATTGGGTGGGACAAGGCCATGCGCCGCCATCCCAGGGACCCGGATCACCCCGATCACACCTTCTATTTCGATGTTGGCGACGGCACGGTAATCGACGGCGGCGTCGGCGGCAACAGCGCGCGCTGGCTGAACCACTCCTGTCAGCCGAACTGCGCGACGTCCGGATTTTCATCCGTACCATCTGTGCCATCCAGCCGGGCGAAGAACTGAGCATCGATTACGCTCTCGTCGTGGAGGCGCGACATACCCGGCAGCTTCGGGAAAGGTTTGCCTGCCGATGCGGTTCGCCAGTTTGCCGCGGTACCATGCTGGCCGTACGACGACGTGCCAGGCAGAAGACAGGGATCGTCGCGCAGCTTCCTGCAGGGACGCCTGGCGATGCAACCGGGCAAACGCAGCGTACCGTGCGGGTCTTTGAACGCCCCAATGTCGACTCGCTGATTGTCGCGTGGCGCGAGGCGGGCCGCTGCTGTTACAGCGAGCAGCGCTGGGTGCGCGCGCAAGCATCGGCTGCCGGTATCTGTGCACTATCGGGCAATGCGTTCGTGGCGGGACAGATGGTCTTTAAACCACTCCACATCAATCCAGCACCGGTCAACCATGATGCGTGCATCGCCGAGTGCAGCGTTCCTCATCTCCCTGAGTTCGCGGAGGCACCGATTGACTGATGCGGAGGGAAAGTGATCGTGGACCCGCTACTCGAGCGCCGTACACGTAGACAATCCCGTACCAGTCATACGGCGGAATGGTCGAAATGGCGTGGGCAAACCCCCTGCAGAGCACCAATCTGAAGTCAGCGAACCGTTCCTTCACGCAGCCTGAAGATGTCCCAACGGCTCCGGACGGATGGTCATCGAGAATCATCTGGCCCGGATACGCAACAATCGTTCACTGCCTGCCCGGCGTCAGCTTGGAACAGGAAGTTGGCATTGGGCAAAGTTGACGCCGTGTGCGGATGTTCACTGCCTGCGAAGACATCGCGTCAACTGCGCACCCCGGATACATGTGCGCCGTCGAATCCCGTCCAGCATTGCGTCCCGAAATCGTACAGCTTGCAGTGACGCTTATCTACGCAGCGGAGCACACTCCTGAAAAGCAGCAGAGAACTGTTGCATTACGGATATGCGGTCCTGTCAGAAAATAGTCACCCCTTCCCGCCCCTCTGCTGACCTGAGTCCGTTGCATTCGTCAGTCAAACGTCTATATTTGACAGATGAAACTTCGCTCCGGTCCGGACCTCGTGTGCTGACGGGAGTGGTCTGATGCAGCACTCCGAGCCCAAAGGAGCGAATCATGACGGGTTGGCTGAAACTCGCGTTAATCGTCGCTATCGTCGTTGGTGTTGCGAAGGGCATCCAGTTGTTCAACCGGCATTGCCGACGTCGTTTCGGACACACCTTTTTTACGACGCGTGGGTTCTGGATCGCAGCCATTGCCATCAATCTGCTCTGGTGGGGTTTCTACTTCTGGGGGACTGCATACATCCACCATACGACAATGTCGGACGGAATCGTTTTGATGCTGTTCGGGGTCGCTGTGGTGACATGGCTTCTCTACGAAAACATTCGAGACACAGATCTCATTCACGGCATCGGTGGTTCGACCCTGCAGTTGGTGCTGTTTCTTCCCCTCGCACTCTATAGCTTCCCTTTGTTGATACTCGGCATGGTCTTCATACTCGTCGCCTCGTACAAGGCTGGCCCCGCGTTGCTCATTGACCGCTGAGGCCAAAGCGGGTGCGTTGCTGAATTGAAGTAGGGCCGAGGTATTTCAAAAGTTCAGGTAGTCGCCCGGCCGACATCAGAAGAGTCCCACAGGGTCCTTCGCCCTGTCCCAGCTATAGATGATCAGCTCGCCGCGCAAGGCGGTGTTGGCCGGTCCTCCGACCGTATATTGCAGTTCGACGCGCTCCCGTTGAAATCCTGCAAACAGGTCGTGGAATGCCACGTGATCATTGAGCGTGAGGATTGCCCGTCCCTGCAGTTCCTTTAGCACTGCCGCGATTCGTTCATACTCGCTGAACTCGAATGGCACGCCATAGCCCTCCGTTTCCAGGTATGGCGGGTCGAGATAGAAGAACGTATGCGGCCGGTCGTAGCGCGTCATGCATGTCTGCCAGTCCAGCTTTTCGATATAGGCACCCGACAGTCGAAGGTGGGCTGCGGACAGTGTTTCTTCAAGACGCAGAAGATTCAGCCCAGGCGGCGAGGTCGTCGCCGTGCCGAACGTTCGCCCGTCAACACGGCCGCCAAAGCAATTCTGCTGCAGATAGTAGAACCGTGCCGCGCGCTGGATATCCGTGAGCGTTTCCGGCCGCGTGTCCTGCAGCCATCTGAACACCTGGCGGCTCGTCAACGCCCATTTAAACTGCCTCACGAACTCTTCGAGGTGGTGCTGCACCACGCGATACAGATTCACGAGCTCGTCGTTCACGTCATTCAACACCTCTACCTCGGCGGGCGGGCGCATGAAGAACAGCGCCGCAGCGCCAGCAAACACCTCAACGTAACAGGTATGCGGCGGGAAGCGCGGAATAAGCACGTCCGCGAGCCGCCGTTTGCCACCTATCCACGGAATGATCGGCATCGCCATGACACCTCCTTTGCTCAGCGTTCCACCCCGGCCTGCGGATCGTCCGGAAACAGATCATGCTGTCCCTGACGGCGACGTGCGTGACTTTCCTCCTGTGCATGAACCGGTTTGCGGCGCCGTTGCTGTTCCTCGCGCTCGTTGCGCTCCATCGATGGCCTTTCTTGCTGCACCGGCATCGTCTGCACGAAGTCCCTGATCACTGTCGCCAGGCTTCGATCGTCCGCACTTTGCGAGCCCGCCATCGCATGCGCCACGCCCCGCCACGCTTCGAGTGCGCCAGCGTGCGCCTCCCGCAAGGCGCGGCGCGCGGCGCCGTCGAGTTCCGGCCGCCAGTAACGGGGTACTTCATCGCGCGCAGCCATATGTACGACGGCCTGTTTCGGATAGCGCTGCGTCTCACCGCGTGCCAGTCGCGTAGTCGCATTGGCCTCGACGCCATGCTCACGCAACTGGTACGCAAACCGTTCGCGCCAGCGCTGCAGATCCTGTTTGCGCGGATTGAGACGCCGGCCGTCCGGTCCACGTATCTGAACCGCCAGATGCACGTGCGGATGCGCTTCGTCGTCGTGTGCGGCAAAGATATACCGCCGGCCGTCGCCGAATTCTTCCGCCGCAAAGGCGCGTGCCGCGTTGCGTACCGCCTGGCGGTCCGTGCCGGGTGGCATCGACAACAATACATTGAACACCTCGCGCCTGCGGCTCTCTTCCGGAATTCCCCAGCCCCCGAGTCGCCACGCATCCGTGAGATCGTGAAGCGCCTCACGTCCGAGTACGGCCATGCCGTCCTGATCCTCGAGCTCGACCTTGCCGTTGCGGGAGATGTAGCGCAGATGGCGCCGCACGGCACTCATACCCTGGGCACCCGATGCCCTGTTCGTGATCTTGACCATCACCTCCGGGGAGCGTCTGAGCGTGCGCGCAAGCTGGTCACGGACCCGCCGCGCGTGCCGGCCGGGTTCTCCCCGAGACATGCGCGGCGCGCGAACATGGTGAAGGGGATCATGAAAGAGCCGGTCTCCCCAGTTCAGCAGCATCTGATCGACCCAGGTTTTCGGGAACGCCATGCTAGCGGCTCCAGCGATCGAGGTTGGCACGCAGCACCTGCGTGACCGCGCGCAGGTGCGCATCGATCACGGCGCGCGTTCCTTGCAGCACGCGCGCCGCGTCGCTCACGTCCCCGCGCGCCTGCAACCGGCCCAGCAGCGTGACGATCGTGGCCAGGTATTGGTTCGAGTCGGCGAGCAGGCGCATCTCACGCTCGCCCAGTTGGGGCTCGTGCACAAGCCGGGCACGGACCACGGCGACGATCCAGCGATTGACGGCCAGTCCGCCTGCGAGGGCGTGTCGCCTCGCGGCATCGAGTTCTGCGTGCGTGAGGCGAATCTCGATGCGTTCACGAGGCCCGTCGACGGAAAGCCAGCCCACAGCGGGTCCCGGCAGGTCGTCGGACAGCTCGTGCTCAGCGAGCACGCCGTGCACCAGTTGCCGGATACCTTCAGCCGGCGAAACACCGTCGCGGGCGCACCGCGCCTCCCAGTGTGATTTCACCGGCCCGAGATCTACACACAACCGTGCGCGCGTCTTCATGGGAGAGCAACTACAGACCTGGCGGCGCAGGCTCGGACGGTGTGCGCTCCATCTCGCGAGCCGTGGCGCGCTCCTGGGTTGCGCGCGGCCGGCGGCTGCGTGCGGAAGGCGCCTCCGGATCAAACACGCGCGGCCGCGGGACCTCGACGCCCTCGGCCTCGAATGCGTCCAGCAGCCGTTGCGCCCGTTGCTGCACCCGTGAAATGGATCGTTCACTGAAGCCCTGCTGCCGCATCGCCGTGGTCAGTACCGCCAGTTGCACCGCTCGCTCCTCCGGCGACGCTGTCGAACGGTCGTGTCTGTCTGCGGCCGCGGCATGACGGGAAGGCATCGGTTTGTCGGTTTCAGCCTTGCTTTCGGGCGTATCGGGCATATCAGGCACGTCGACCTGCGACTGCGTCCGCACCCGACCGGTGACATCCACCTGCCACGTGTTGCGGTAGACCTCCTTCTCTTCCTCGCCAATCACCTTACCCGTCGCATCCAGCACGGGGACGTTCACGGTAACCCAGCGCCTGCCGAGATTTTCCAGTGTCACCCGTTCTCCCGTGATGGCGCCCGCCTCCGAAATGGCCCGTTCCAGATCCACGCCCCAGACGACATGGTCCGCACCAGCCGCATCGCGATAAACGACGTAGTACGAGTCGCTGCGTGCGGGGTTGTGCTGGTAGGGTGCCCCACCGTGCTCGACGAGCTCACCCACGTAGCGCTGCCGTTCCTGACCCTCGGGTTCGGCTTCGCGCGACGCGGCATCACGCGACGACGCAGTCTGCGGCAGCTCGCCCGGCGCAGGGGGGATCTTTGCCCCTGCCGCAGGTTGGGGGTTGGCGTCAGGTTTCAGCGGCTGTTTCACAGGCTGCCCGTTCGGGCTGGCAGACACACCTGGCTTGACCTCCTGCGTTTTCGTGGAACCCGCAGGTACCTGCGTCGCGGCCGACGTTTCTGTCACGTCGATCCGGTTGGTCATGCGTTCGCGACGCCCTTCTGCCAGACGCGCAAAGTCAACGGCCTTCGGCTCATATCCGCTCACTTCAATGCCGAGCAGCGTGGCCTGGACCCAGACCTCGCGCCGGAACTGCTCATGACCCGCCACGCGGATACGCCCCCATGCCTTCGCACGGACCATGTCCACCATCGACTCGACCACGTCAGGACGGTTGTGCTCGGTGACCAGATAAGGGCCGATATCCTCGAACGCGAGCTGATGCGGCGCGTCCTTCAGGAAATACTGGTTACCCGCCCGCAGGTAACGCTTCCTCACCGTCTCCGGCGGATTGCCAAGCGGCACCCACTGCACGGAAGGTGCGTCGCCGCTGCCACGTGGTGCCCTTGGCTGCGTTGCCCACTGCGGTGCCGGATGCTGTGCGGCATCCTGCGACGGAGCATCCGCCTGGATGGCCCGATCGCGCAGCCGCGAGCGCGCCGCATCGAACTCACGGCGTCGGCGTGCGGCCAGTGCATCGGCTGCCATCTGATCGAAGCGCTCCGCGCCCCCGGCGCCGCCCTGCGGATCCGGCAGTGGGGGCGGGTCCGGCTCGATCACGTTGATGACCGGTTCGTCCGCAGGCGGCCCGGAAGAAATTGCGGTGTCATCCATCATGGATCTCCCTCTGGTCACTGCCCTGGCAGGCAGCGCGTCGATCGCTCAGCGTTGCGGCCCCGGTCCCTGCTCCTGTTCGCGGCCTGCACGCTCCTTCGACTGCGCGAGCGCCGCCGCCCGTGCTTCCCGCACCCGGGTCCACGATATCGTCTGCAGCTGGTCCAGTGTCGCGTCGAGCTCGCTGCCGAAACCCACCTCGCGGGCAGACTTCTTCAGCGAGGCGACCGTGCGCTCGAGCAGGTCGCGGGCGCGGTCCCATGGATACACTTTCGCCCGTGCGCCGTCATACCCGACCTGCACCTCCGCGCCGTTGAGCCGCTGGTTCTCATCCATCCACCGCAGGCGGTCCGAGACGAACTCCATGTTCGACTTCGCATGGAACACGACGCTGCGCGTGGACACCTCCTGGATCAGGTAGTGCTCGGTGTTGAACACCTCGCCGCGGTACGGTCCGCCATTCTCGCGGGGCGTCGCCATGCGGATCTGCGCGCCGAACCGGTGCTGCGCGAGTGCCTTGATCTCACCGGGGACTTCGTCGAATCCGTACAGTGGCTCACCTACCCGGCGGCGCGCCGGCGGTTCCGCATCGCGCGCTGACATACGAGCAGGTTTCGGTGCATCGGTTTCCCGCTGTTCCGGAACCGGCTCCGGCGATTGCGATTGCGACTGGGGCTGTTCAGTTGCCGGTTCCGGTGCGGTGCTGTCCTGCGGTGCCGGTTCCGGCGCGTCCTGATGGCCAGCCCGACGGCGCGAAGTACGGCGCCGCCCCGAAGCCTCTCCATCGCCCACGAGTTTCTCTTTCACATTGCCCATTGCATGGTCCTCCTTCAGTACACCCTCTGCTCCCTGTGCAACCGCGACTGGTCCGTCCACTTCCGCACCTGTTGCATCCCGCACCCGCACGCCGTAAAGCGATTCCCGTAAAAGATCACCGACCGCGCCGGTTCCGGACAGTACGGCCATGTCGTCGAAATCGGTCGGTATCGCACCGGCAATGCGGGCGTCCGATGCAAAACGGGGCTCAGCCAGCAGTGACGACGTGCCGAGCGCGGCCTGCTTCGCATGCTCATATCCGGCGCCGAGATCGGCGAGCACGAGCACCTCCGCTTCCGGATAGCGGCCGCGCCACATGGCAGCCACCGGCCGCAGGTTGCCGCTCGACAGGGCGGCCACGCTGAACCAGCCCGTCGCCTGCCACGCCGCCAGTGCCGTGGCGACGCCCTCGGCAATCAGGACCGGCGTCACGGCGCCCTCACGGAACTGGCCCGGTTCGACGACCCAGCAGCCGCCGGACTTCGCGCCGCCCGCGAGCGCTGACTTGCGCCCGTCGGCGTCGATCAGTTCCAGCGTCGAAAGGGCGTCACCGATGCGGACCGGCACAACCAGTACACGCCCCGTGAGCGGCTCTTCGGCACTACGCGGCGCGTAGCCGAGCAGCGCGTGCAGTTCTTCGGCCTCCAGCTCGCGCAGCGCCGGCACGGGCCTCACCTGCTTGCGTTCGAGATACGGATGGTCTGGACCCACGGGCCGGGCCCACTTCCAGATCGCGAGTGCTTCCCGGGCGACAGCCTCCTGTCGCGCGCGCACGCGGGCCTCGAGCTGCGCGCCCTGTCGGGCCTGTTCCTCCGACGGGCGGATCGGCTGCATCCGCGACCTGTCCGCGGGATCCATCGCCGCACGCGAAGCCCGGACGTCGAAGCCGTGCTGCTGCGCCAGCCAGAAGAGCGAGGCGAGCGTCTTGCCGCCCGACTCACCGGCTGAACGCCACGTCACGCGCGCGGCACGCTCGCTGTAGTTGTGGGCGGTCCGGCTCCACTCGTCCCAGATGTCGAAGCCGGCCTCGCCGAACCCCTGTTTGAGCGCGAAGGCCATATCGACCCAGGTCGCGTAGTCCCCGGACGGGATCATGGCCAGCGCCGCACGGGCGCGTTCTTCTTCGCTCAGGTAGCGGGTGTTCATCGGCGGTCTCCATGAAGCGGCACGACGTTCGAACCCTCAGCGGTGCGCGACGGGGTGCGCCCCTGGCGTTTCCGCGAGGCGCCTGTACCGCGCGCGGCATGCGCTTTGGGGACGCCATCCGCGGGGCGCAGTTCCGCGACATCGAGATCGGATGGCGACAGTCGGCGTGCCGCTACCGCGACCCCTTTGGCCGGTACGCCCAACAGGATGAAATGCCGCTCGACGTACGCGGCTGCCTCTTCATCGCTGATGTCGTTCAGATGCCGCGGCAGCTCGCGCGGATCCCATGTCTGCAGCACTTCCAGATATTCCGGGGATACGTGCAGGACGCCGGCTTCATCCATGTCATCGGGTTGCAGATCCCTTAACCGCCGCTCGACCTGGGCGGTGAAGCGCACGAGGTCCATCGCGGGAATTGCCGGGGCGGCCGCAAGGCGTGACGTGAAAACCGGATCACGCCAGTAGCAGATGCGTTCCGCCAGGATGGGTTTGGTGTTTTCGAGCAGGATGATTTCCTTCTCGCGCCCGAGCTCTTTCAGCTCCTGCGGCAACAGCAGCGGCCGGCGCTGTTCCGAAAAACTCTCGCTCGACCCACCGCGTCCGCCGAAGATCGCGTTCGACCGGCTCACGCTACGCGAGCGGTCCGTAAAGGTGCCGAGCATCTCCGAGTATTCGTTCGCGTCCTTCTGCTCGCGCGGTGCATAGATGATCTGCATCGCGTGATTCGTGACGAACGTTCTCGCGTCCGCCCGGCCATACACCGACTCGAGCTGCGAGACCGACTGCACGATCGAGAGCAGCCGCAGGTTATAGCCCGCCATGTAGGCGACCGCGCGGGCAATGATGTGGATCTTGCCGACCGAGGTGAACTCGTCCATCAGCAGCAGGCACTGAATCTTCAGCGCCGGGTTGTCCTGCGGCAGTTCCTTGGTGTTCAGATTGACCAGCTGTGAGAACAGGAGGTTGACGAGAAGTGCCGCCTCGGTCAGGTGGTCCGGTGTGATGCCGACATAGACCGACATGCGGCGCCTGCGCACGTCACGCAGGTCGAAGTCATTGGCGCTTGTGGCCGCATCGACAATCGGATTGGCGAAGATCGTGAGCGGTGCATTGAAGGTCGCGAGGATGCTCGCGAGCACCTTGTCGTCGTTCGCGAGGAAGCGGTTCAGCGCGTCGATGCACGCACCGCTGAGCCGCCGCCGGTTCTGCAGCAATGCCTGCTGGAGATACGCCTTGACTGGCATGCCGTTGCCCGACGACTGGCGCAGCACCTCGCCCATCGTCACCGGACAGTCGGGCGCATCGGTATTGCCCGCGCGGCGCGCATCGCGCCATTCGCACAGCAGCAGCACGATGCCGAGGAAAAGGTTGCGCGCCTGGTCTTTCCAGAAGTCGTCGTGACCACCGACCGGGTACAGCGCGTAGCCGATCGCGAGAATGTCACCGACGCGGAAAACGCCACCCGATATGGCCGACAGCGGGTTGTACCGGTGCGTACGGCCATCCTCCGCAAACGGGTTGAACAGGTACACGTCGTGCCCGTGCGCCCGACGGAAGCCCGCGGTGAGGTGGAAATTCTCCTGCTTGATGTCGAGCACCACCACCGAATCGGGGTAGCTCAGCAGGTTGGGCACCACGATACCCACGCCCTTGCCTGAGCGCGCAGGCGCTGCGAGCAGCACGAACTGCTGGCCGGCAAACCGCAGATAGCGGCCGTGCCACACGCCCACGACCAGCGGCGGCCCGCTGTCGTAGACGCCGGGGTTCGCCATCGTGCTCATAGCAGGCCTGCCCGGCGGACATCCGCCTCGTTGGCGAACCTCGCGCTGCCATAGAGACGCCGGCGCCCGGACTGTTCCAGAAGCGTGTATACGCCGAGTGCGGGGGCACCAAATGCCAGCACCACGCCGAACAACGCGGCACCGGCAAGGCGTCTTCCCTGCTTCGGCAGATGTCCATCATGCCAGGCCAGCGCCGCATCCGGCCACGCATGAAACCCGGCATGAAGCGGGTTGACGTGCTGGCTCGCGACGAAGAAAAACGAAGCCAGCCACAGCGCGAGCGCCAGTCCGGCTGCCGCGCCAGCCACGATCGCAAGCGTCACCAGGGCGACCACTGCGTGGTAACGGATTCCTCTGTTCCCATCGCTGGTGGACCGTACCGTTCCGGTTGTCTTTCCGATGTCCATGGTGCGTGCCCCTTTCAGCGGAAGTCCGCCTGATGGCGGCGCAGCGGATCGAACCAGACTTCCGTCATGGACCAGCGCCGGCCGGTCTGGACACCGGTCTCGTCGAAGAGCGCAACTGCCTCCATATGCGCCACCACGTCGATCGTCATGAAGAGGAGCCGCCGCAGTGCTGCGTCGTCCCACGTAGCGGCTTCGGGATGCTCCTTCGCCATCAGCGCGAACCGCTCGATGGCCACCGATGCGCTCGACGCGTGATAGCTGGTGATCGAACCCGAGTGTCCCGTGGTCAGCAGCTTCAGGAAGTCATAGGCTTCGGCACCGCGCAGTTCGGCAAGCAGCACACGGTCGGGACGCATGCGCATCGTGCATGCGATCAGGTCAGCCGGGGTCACATCCGCCTGGCCATGTCCGCCCTTGCTGTACAACAGGTGCACACTGTTTTCGATATGCCGGATAAACAGCTCCCGAACGTCCTCGATCGTGATGATTCGTTCGGACGACGGGATGGAGCGGCACAGGGTTCGCATGAAACTGGTTTTGCCCGAACCCGTATTGCCGACGACCACAATATTCAGACGGGCCTTCACCGCCAGGTCGAAGAACGTGCTCCAATCCCGCGCCTCCAGGTAGTGAAGGAGCCTGTTAACCGCAGGCCGCAGCGCCGGGCGCGACGTGTCGAGCTCATCCTGGCGACGCCATACGGCTTCCCCAAAGAGGCCTTCGCTGCGGTACGCATCAAGGGTTTTCTCGCGCGCGGACGGGCGCCGGATCGTAATCGAGACCGTGCGCGGTGGTACGACGGGTGGCACCACAATCTGGATACGCGCGTCACCCGGCAGAAGTGCGGACAGGATGGGATGCCGGGCCGACACCTCCTGGTTCGTGAGCGTGGCGACCGCGACCGCAAACGACATCAGGCGCTCGAAGTCGAGGTCCGCACAGTCGTGTGGCTGCCAGCCGAGATGGGTTTCGGTCAGCACCCGCTGCGGCCGGTTGATCACCAGCTCCGTGACCGAGGAGTCATCGAGCAGGCCGGCGAACGGCCGCATCAGCTCCCGCACGGACGCATCGTCGGCCAGCCTCGGCAGCAACGTATCAGCGCCCGTGGCCGCTTCATCGTGGATGTGGGCCTGCGCGTTCATCGCGTGCCCTCCGGCTGAAGCGCATACACCGGGCTGAAATCCAGGTCCCGTGCGACGACGATCGTGAACTCGGCCCCCTGGTTCTGCGTCAGGGTGGGCGGAATGTTGATCGTGCTGTCGAGCACACGCGAGGCCATGTCGTTGCCCTGCTGCTGCGTGTTCTCGTAGATGGTCGAGCTGTTGCCGTTGCCGCCCCGCGTCGCAAGGTAGCCGATCGCGTCCTGCGTCAGCCCGAGCAGCAGCGCCGCACCGATCCGTGCCCCCCAGTGGTTATCCACGTATCCGTCGATCCCCATGCGGCCGAGCGCATCGGCTGCTGGTGAATCGATCTCGACCGTCACCCCTTCCGGCGTCCGGATCCGTGCCGACAGGATGAACACCCGCTTCTGTCCGGGTGCCAGGTTCGAGCGATACTCGCTGTTGATCTGCGAGCCGCGCTCGATCAGCACGACACGACCATCGTCCGAGTAGACGTTCTTCGTCACCGTACAGGTCGAAATACCCGCCTGGGTCGAATCGAATGCCGTATCGCCGGCGCAGTCGATCTTGGCGCCTTCTGCAAGAATCAGGCTGCGGTTGCCGAGAAAGCCCGCACGCACCTTCGGCGTGACGGTCGGCGTCAGCGCCTGGGCAAGCGGGCCGCTGCCCTGCGACGACTGGCCTCCGGACACCATCGCCACGTTTGTCTGCGTACCGGACGCGTCAGCGGGTGCGGATGCCACCGTATCGGCCTCGCCGTTGGCCGAACCACTTGAGCCGGTCGAGAGCAGCGGCGCGTCGTAGTAGCTGCGCGCCGGTGCAGTGTGTGCGGAAGTCGGGCGTGCTGACGCTACAACCGGTGCCGATGCGGTCGCACTTGTGGCCACCGGACCGCTTGCTGTACCCGCCGACGCCGGGGCGGCGCCGTCGCCGAACACGCGCCCCTGGGCTACCTGGTCCTGTACGGTATCGCGCTTCGCCTTCTCCGCCGCATCGTGCCGGGCAAGGAAGCCGTGGATCGTCCAGACCGCTCCACCGATCACGAAGGCCACAATCAACAGTGGTGCAAGCCACCAGACACGGGGCCGGCCGCCCGCCTGTCCCAGCTCCGGCATGCCGCGATCCGTCGGCGGACTCGCAAGGTCACCGTTTATGGTATCAGTGACCTTTGCGGGGTCGGTATCGGGCGCAATCGCATTGCGCGGCGTCTGCTCATTCATGGCCATCGCTCCGCAGGACACGCTTCACACCGCTCACGGTCGTGCCATCGGCAGGTGGCACGCCGTCCACATCGAACGCGTCGTTCCACAGACCCACCACCTCTTTTCCCAGACGCAGTACGAAACGCCGGGCTACTTCGTGCACGACGATCACGTCGTCTTCCATGTGCCTGTCGACAACACTTTCGCTGTCGTCGTCGGCCACCCGGAAGATCGCGGGAATACGGCGGTTGTTGGGAATGCGGATGTAGGTAAAGCGCCCGTCGTCCCAGGCCGCTGTCGGCGCGATGTCCTCCGAATGCGGCATGACCTGCATCGAGTACGCGCTATTGCGCACCCGCGGCGGCTGGTCAAGACGCTCGCGCACGAGGGCAGCGGCGTCAGTGGTCTTTGTCTTCGCGGCCTCCACGTCCGGATAAACGAACGTGATGCGGTACATCTCATCGTCGTTACCGAAACGGGCCCTGAGTGGCAGCACGACCAGATCGAAGCTGTAACTGTGCCGGTCGGTGCGGATTTCCAGGTTCGTGTCGTGCGCGGCAAGCTGCGGCTTGAGATAGACATCATGGTCACCACGGTTCGCGACCACCTGCCAGCCATCCCGGTCGCCCGGGGCCACGACGAGAATGTGTTCGGCCGGATCGAGCGCGATGTGCGTGGCGAAGCCGCGCTGCGCGATAACCCGCACCACCTCGTCCTGCCGGTACACGACCTGCCGCACGCGCGAGTCGCCCGACCAGCCCGGCACGTCGTAGGCGTGCGCCCCGGACGAGCCAACACATAACACTGCCAGCGCTGTCGCCAGCGCGGTGGCTCTCATCAATGTGTTCGTTCTCATCGCGCACCTCCCGAAGCGGGTGCCAATGTGGGCAACGATGCCGGCAACGGCGCAGCAGGCGTGTATTCGGAATCGCGGCTGTAGGCGGTTACCCTGAAGCCGAACGGGTTCTCGATGGCCGTGCGCTCACGCGTGAAGACGGATGGCCGGTAGGTGAAGGCAAGCGTGATGACGAAGCGTTGTGGCGGCTCGGCATTGTCGATACCGTTCTTCCATGTCGTGCGCTCGATATGCACGACCGCGCGCCCAGGTTCATCGGGCACGAGCGTCGTCGAGAGGATGCGGATGCGCCGCTGCGCGTTCGCCCCGAGTTGCCGGTCCAGCGAATCAGGGCCGTTATAGACCGAGCGATAGTCCCGTGCCACGCGTTCGTCACTCATGTCGAGCACGCGGTCGTAGTCCATCTGCAGCAGACCCCAGTCGTAGCGTTCGCGCGAGCGCACGTACACCTCCACCCAGTGCTTGTCCTCGATGTCACGCATAGGCACCTGCTTCGAGTCCAGCACGTCGATCACCTGGGCTTCACCAGTCAGCCGGTCGACCTCGATCGGCAACGGCACGACCCGGTAGAACGGGACCATCACCGCCAGTGCGACGGCGCACAGGATGGCGACAGTCACGCAGGCCAGAGCCACGTGCCACGCACGACGCTCCGAGCGTTCCTGCAGGTGGGTGACCGACACCTCGAAATCGAGTGCCCGCCGGTAATCACCAAGGGAGTCACCGGCGTCACGGCCGTCATGCTCACTGCTCATGGCTGCCTCCGTCGGAAGGAGGAACCGGTTGCACGCGATTCACCGGCACGCGATGCGAACCGTCCGGCAGGACTAGTTTGGGTAGACTGTCCGAACACCCATTCATCAGCATGACTAACTGAACGATCAGGATTGCCACGGTGGATCGGCTCATTTCACTCTCCTCTTTACCGAACCCGGTTACCGAACTCAGTTGCCAAAGCCCGCAGGCACCATCTGGTCCTGCAGCCGGGCAGTGTTGCCTGCGCGCTTGAGCACGAGTTCCTGCTGCTGCTCGCCAATGAGCCGGTCTTCGGTGTCGGCCAGCATCCTGAAGAGCTGCAGCTTCGTCATCTCATTGCCGACCGCCGTGCTCTCGGTCTGGATGCGCGCCTGGAGTTCCGCGATACCCTTCTGGTCCTGCGTCACGTCGATCTGCTGCATCAGCCCCTGGATCTGGTCGAGCTCCTGCAGTTCGGTCTGGTACGCCTGCGTGCCGAACGCCTTGTCCTGGAATGGCTTGTTCAGTGCGCGCTGGCAGACCTGCTGGTCGATGCCGCTCTGGTCCTCGCAGTTGTAGATTTCGCTCGCGGAGCGCAGGGTCTGCGCGCTGCCCGTGAGGCCCGCATAGCCGCCGCTCTGGATGGACGTATAGACGGACTGCCAGTTCGACGGCAGCGAATTGGAGAGGACCGGATTACTCATCAGCTCGCCAAAACCGCGTGTGCCGCTGAGCGACTGGTACAGCTGAAGCTCCTGCTGCACTTCCTGTTTCAGTTGCCCGACGGTCGCAATGGCCTGCAGGACGTTCTGCGCGTCGTAGACCGGAATGCCCTGTGCACGGGCCGATGGCATCGTTCCGACAATCATCACCACCGCCGCAACGGGAACGATGCCGGTTTGCACAATTGACCTGATCATGACGATGACCCTCCTCTGTTATCCAGGTCACCCAGATGCTCGCGGGCGATACGCTGGTAGGCAGGTGTTGAACCGTTTCGTGTGCCGCCATCCGAAATCTTTCCACCGGGGCGACGCGGCCCGTGCCCGAACTGGACGGCCGCCCCGAGGCCGCGCAGAGCCTGCCGCGCGGCATATCCCGCCACGAAGGCACCGAAGCCGGACAGCGTGGCGCCACCCGCCAGGCCAGAGGCGACGGCAGGCAGTTGCCACCCCACTGTCGCCAGCAGCACGCCCGTCACAAACATGCCAAGCCCCGCCCCCCAGGACGCCGTGTTATCGAGTGCGCCCTGAATCGCCGCCGTCAACGCAGACGCGTTCGCATCGGGTGCCGACGTCGTCACCTGAAACGGAGCAAGATCCGCAGAAAATGCGGTGAGCGCCATGCCCAGAAAGGCCGCGATGAGCACCTGCAGCAGGGCGTAGTTGGCAATCTTGGCCATCCACGCCTCGAAGAACCGGGCGGTCGGACTGAACGCCCCGCACGCAATGAACAGGGGCCCAAGGCCAAGCACGAGATCCAGCAGCATCCTCGCCATGACGACCTCGAACGCGAGAATGATCAGGAAGACCGACGCGCCGAGCGCCGCCACCAGCCCGCAGAGAAAATCGCCCACCCCTGCGACGATGCCGGCGATGCTGAAGCCTTCATGCGTTGCCTTGTTGAAGTACGCATCCATCACCAGATTGATCTGCTGGTCGTAGCAGTCGAGCGTCTGGTAAATGGCGGATGCACTCGTGCCCGTCACGCTGCTGCCGCTCACAGTCCCGCAGCCGGCGTTACCCGCTCCCGCGTTGGCGGCGGCGGTCTGGATCGTCTGCGCAAGCCCCGTCGTGGCCCCTTCGACTACGGTGACGACCTGCGACTGGTAGATGCCCGACCCGAGCGCAAAGGCGAGGATGACGGCCACCTTCAGCCCCCGCCACGCGAATGCCGGGACGGATTCATGGGCTTCGCCGCGCACCACGGCGAACCCGTACGTGATGATCCAGATCGACACTGCGGTCGTGACGACCGGCACCAGCGCGCTGGAAAGCGCAGAGGACACGCTCGTGACATACGTGGACATGCCGTTCTCGAGCGTGCCGCCCACGGCGGTAAAGAGGCCGCTCATCGCAAACCTCCCGTCGCGTGCGCAGCACGGCCGCGTGCAGCCGATTCCATCGCGCGACGCCTCGCCAGCTGCTCGTGGAATACCGGCAGCCACGCTGCGGGATCATCGCCGACTGCGGCACGAATACCGTCAAGCAGTTCGACGTTGTCCGTGGTGCCCGACAGCACGTCGAGCACGTCACCGAGCCCGGCGAGATCCAGCCGGCCGATGGCCGATCGGTGGCCCTGCTTCACCAGGAACAGGCGGCTGTTCTCGCCCATGGACCGGACGATGTTGAATTCGGCTTCGGTCAGCTTGAAACCGTCCACATAGTCGTCATGGTCGGCGCGCGGATTCGGCAGGAAGAAGAATGTCGCGGTCTGTTCGACCAGTGCGCGCGCAATGTCACTGCGCAACACATCGGCGGGCGACTGCGTGTCGAAGATGCCCAGACCGTTCTGCTTGCGGATCGTCTTCTGCTTGTCTTTGGCGAAATCCGTAAAGACCGGATCTCCCAGACGCTTCCAGAATTCCGTCATTACATAGACGAAGCGCCTGCCGTCGATCAGGCTCTCTGTCAGGTGCAGCAGGATCATCGTGACCGGAGTCGACACCTCCGGATCGTCGAGCAGTTCCGTATCGTCGAAGCCGAAGAGATGGTTCTGGCTGAAATCGAGCAGATCCGACGGGTTATCCAGCACCCAGCCCAGACGCCCGCCCGCGCACCACTTCGTGAGCCGCGCATGCAGGCTGTTCTCGCCCACGGCCGGCAGGAGCTGCCGGACCATCGACAGACGCCGCAGCGGCCGCTCCATGCGCGCCACTTCCCGTACGGCGCGCGAAATGTCGAGTTCGTCCTTCGCCGAGAGCAACGTGCCCATGTCGACCAGACGGCGGACCAGCCGCTCCCAGAAGTCCAGCACCGTCCCGTCCGGCTCGAGCTGGAAGGGATTGAGTCCCGTCGGGACACCCCGTCGAAATACCGTGTAGCGGCCTCCCATTGCCCGAATCGCGATTTCGGTGCCCCGGTCCTTGTCGTAGACGACACCGGTGAGGCCATACTTCATCGCCATCGCGAGCAGGAAGAGTTCCAGCACCGTCTTGCCGGCACCCGCCTGGCCGATGATCTGCGTGTTGGCGAGCGCCTTCTCGTCTGCCGAGTTCTTCTTCTCCGGTGTCGCATGAAAGTTCAGATACAGCGGCTGGCCGCTCGGGGTCTTGACGATCGTGATCGCCTCGCCCCAAGGATTACCGTCGCGCTTGCCGGTCGCGAAGTTGTGCAGGCTCGCGAGGCCGCAGACGTTGCGCGAGGTGAGCTTCGCCTCGCGGGGCCGGTAGCGCCAGTTGCCGGGCAGTTGCGCAAACCATGCAGCATCCGCCACCAGATCGACAAGCGCCGTCTGGAAGCCGACGTCGGCGAGCTGCGTGCGCGCCTTCGCCACGTGTCGCGCGACCTCGTCCGGCCGGTCACCGAGGACGGCCAGCGAGTAGTGATATTCGCCGAGGACGAAGTCGCCATTGATCAGGTCATCGAGCGCCTGGTCCATCGCGCCCACCTGCGATACCGCCACGTCCTCTCCCGCAATCAGCTGGTTGCGCTGACGCTCAAGCGCTTCCTTCGCCGTGGGACGGTCGAGGATCGTGAAGCTCTGGGTCTCGATGTACTCAAAGTCACCGTAAAGCAGACCGTCGAGCATGCCCGGCTCGGTTTCCTCGGGGTAGTCCTTCAGGTCGAGCAGCGCCGCGTAACGGGTCGAACCCGGCATACGGATCTCCACCTTCTCGGTGCGGAAAAACAGTCGCGACGTCGGCAGTGCATCGGCGATGCGGCCAGACGGAACGGGCACCGGCTCCCATACGGCATTGACGAGATACCCCAGGAACTCCAGCGCCGCCGAAAAGCGCACGGGTCGCTGCGTGTAACGGATCGGCTTGCGGTAGACACCGAGCGGCACTGGATCCCAGGGCTTCAGGGCGGATTCCACCTGCGCCGCGAGCTCCGCCATCACCTTCAGGGCCTCATGCTGGGCGCGCCGGATATCATCGGGCGTGCGTCGGGCTGCCTGGCTGAAAAGACGCCCCAGGCGCGTGCGGTGCGGCCGGTACACGAGTGTGAGGTAGAGCTCGTTGGCCATCATCCGGTAGCCGGCAAAGCTCGCGTAATAACGCGTGGCGAGTTCCTGGCAGAACGGGTTGCCGTAGGGTGTCGCGAAGTGATCGGTCACGCGCCGGCGTATCCGGTGCGCCCACAGGCCAACATGACCACCCGGCAGGCTGCGCACGAGCTGGTTGAATCCTTCGTGACGCACGAGGATGTCGCCCGGATCGGCGGCCTCGAAGGCGATACCCGCGATCTTCCAGACGCGCAGGTAGTCTCCTTCCCGCGTACGGATGACCTGGTCGGTGACGTGCGACGAGAACGGCACAAAGTCCGCGAGTACGACCTCGCGTTCGGCTACGTCAATCAGTTGCGGCTGGGCACCCATGTCAGCCCCTCCTCTTCAGGCGCAGCGGCGTGTAGGCATGCGCGCACCAGAAGCCACGGTTACGCTGGCGAACCACCATGCGCAGCCGCAATGCGAGTTGCGCCAGGCGCTGGTCGTCATGGCGCGTGACCGCGCGCATCGTGACGAAGACGGGGATCAGGAGCAGCACGATGCCGACGCCTGCTGGCGGGCTCGCGAGTAGCGCCCAGATCGCGGGTATCAGGATGCTGCCGCCCACCATGAGGAAGGGCACGAGCGGTACACCCCAGAGCATCGCGGGGCGCGTGCAGCCCTTGAAGACAGGATCCACGAGTCGGTTTGCGGCCGGATTCATGTGCGCCTCCGCCTCAGCTCGTCGGGATCAGCATCGCCGCGATCACCGTGGCGCAGCCCACGAACAGGCCGCCGATGAATACGTTGGCGATGTCGCCAAAGCGCGCATGCTGGAACATCATCTTGAAACCCGCCCAGATGATCGATATCGAGCACACCACCGCGCCCACGCTAAGCAATGTCGTCTGGATCGTCGTGAGCAGGGTGTTGACCTGCGAAAGCTGGGCCCAGGCAGGCGTCACCGTCAGGGCCAGCACTGGAAGAAGTGCAAGCCCGCGTCGGGAGGGGCGCGCCGTCCCGGGTTTTTCCAGCCGCTCCGGAAGCCAACGCCATATCATTCGTAGTCCTGATTTCATGGAATGCTCCTGTTCCACACCGTGATCTCTTTGCGACTCAGAACACCACCGCACTCTCCTGTGCTGCTTCTTCCGGCTGCCCGTCCGGGCGACCACTCTGCCCATTCCCTGGCCGGGACGATGCGACGTCCGGTCGTGCACCTGCTGCAGGTGTGACCGGGGACGCCACCGCTTCAACGGGAATGGCTAATGTCCGCGGTTCGGCCTGTGGGTCAATGGCCGGCACGACGGGAACGATGCGCGTGGTGTCGGCGACGTGCACAACCACGCGCTGCACGTAGCCCGTGCGATAGCCGGTCGAGAAGTCGCCACTCGCATAGCATGAGAGGCTCGAACGCAACGCCTGCTGGACCTGTCGGGCCTGCGCATGGATCCGCCTCGCGCGTTCGAAGCAGCCCTGGAGAATGGCTGCGCCCGCAGCCAGGTTCCGGCACGGATCGAAGGCCGTATCGGCTGTCAGACCAAAGCGCGGCCAGTTCGACCGGTTTACCTGTGCGAGCCCGGCGCTGTAGTTCCAGCCCGCTGCATCGAGTGCGCGTGCGGTGGCGACGGCCTCGGCAAGGCTGGCCGGCTGCCGCTGCAGGCGCCCGTGCACCACACCGATCGCATAGGGATTGAAGTCCGACTCGACGCGCACGACAGCGGCCATCGTGGCGGGGGCCACGTCAGGTGCGCACTGCTGGGCGAGGACCATGAACGCGGCAAGCGGGATCATTCGCCACCTCCCTGTCCACCGGAGCCCTCCGATTCCCGCTCGAGGAAGAGGCGGGCCGACTGCGTCGGGTCATATGGAAGCGCGATACTGCCGGCCCCGTAGAACTCCGTGATCGTTCGATCCGTACCTCGCGCGTCCCACCACACCCGCGTGTACAGTTCACCGTCGATCTCGACGTTGATCGCCCCGCGCGCGTTGCACAGCAGTTCGCTCTGCTCGGAACCACCCCAGTACAGGAGGTCCTCACGGCAGTACCCCGCGCTCGCCCAGACATTCGCGGCCGACGTCCCCTGCGAGCCACCCTCCCCGAAATCGCACGTCGGGAAAGGATCGCCGTGACGCAGTGCAGTCCACAGTCTCTCGATGGGCGGCACGCACTCGCCATACTGTTCGGGACCACCGGGATTGGACAGACAGAGGATGACCTGGCAGCCCCAGTCGTCGGCGTGGGCAACGCCCGGCGCCATGACCGACGTGGCGAGGCATGCCGCGGCGACGATCGACCCGCGGCGCAGTGCGTGCCGCAGCGCGCGGAAGACAACGGCACTGGCCGTATTCATCAGGGTGGTCGCGTCATGCATCACACGCCTCCCCATGACGAAGCGCAGGCACGGTGGCGTCCTCAATCGCTTCGAGCCGGTGCGCAAGCACATCCAGGCAGGCCGCCTTCGCCCTGATGTTTTCAGGCGGTTCTTCAGGCAGGTCTTCATGCACCCCGGCATCGCGTGCAGCACGCCCGCTCTCTCCTGGCGTGAGCGATCCCATATGCCGGCCGGACGTCAGATGGGGCAGCCAGACGTATCCACGGGGAGACGCCACATCGGCGATGAGCCACTCCCGCAGTGTCGTCTCCATCATCTTCATCCACGCTTCTTCCATCGCCGCAGGCGTCGTTGCGACCGGCAGGATCCCGGTGAAGCGCAGTGCCGGATTCAGTCGGGCCCGGACGTTGCGGATGCCGTATGTGCCGTTGATCACCTCCGAGGCACAACTGAGGCATCCGGCCGACATCGGGACCGGGCTCAGCGCCGCGTCTACGAGCGCCTCCGCGCAGACGGCGCGCAGGTCAGGCAATGCGGGCGCGTCGATCAGGCAGACATCGAACCACCGTGCCGCCGTTGACAGCAGGTGACGAAGGTTCGCGTAATAGCGCGTGCGGTCGGGATCGTCTCGCAAGACCAGCGCGTCGACGGTGTTGGCGTTGAGCACGTGCACACAGCCCCCCGATACGCATCGACCCTTCTCTTTCGGGGCCACCACCTGGTTGCTGGATGCGATCGCGTCGAAGCCGAGTCCGGCAAGCACGTGCGCGCAGCGGGGTGGGTCGGCCAGGTCCAGTACCAGTACCCGGCAGCGGCAGGCGCACTGCAGATGGCGGGCGAGCAGACAGGACACCGTCGTGCTGCCCGAACGGCCCGTCGCCGAAATGATCAGAAGCGATTTCATGGTTCATCGTCCTCAGCCGCACCCGCTGCCGATGAACCTGTGCAGAAAAAGGAACCCGCGGCGCCGGGGAGGCTGACCGCGGGTTCAACGGGGGATCATTGCATCAGCGCCAGAAAACAGAAAAGCCTGCATATGCAGGCTTTTTGCGAATGCGACACGGCACACCACGTCGTTGCTCAGACATCGAAACTGCGGGGCCGCTAACGCGTACTCGGTCGTGCGTGGCACGTTGACCGGATCAGATTGTTGGGTTCAATCTAGGCGACTACGTGGCGCAATGCAAGGGCCTGCAGACACCTCGCCGGCTCTGCGTTTACCCATGGGTTCCCATGTGTTCCCACGCGTTCCCAAAAAAATTGCGATGGCGGAACAGCATCAGCGGCTTCATGGCACCGGTTATGGCGCCGGGTCTGGACACAGAGGATGCCACGATACCGCAAACCCTACGGATTGCTATTACGACCCGGGTCGAGCTTGACTATGGGCATTCTGGCATATACATTTTGTATATACAAAGGAGATGATCATGCCCGTGCCCCCTCCTTCCGGCCGCCCCAGGGAGGCCAGACTGTTCCGCAACAACCGGAGTCAGGCGGTACGCATCCCGGTCGAATTCGAGTTGCCGGGTGATCGCGTCCTGATCTATCGGGAGGGCGACAGGCTCATCATCGAGCCGGTGAAAACCCCCGCGAACATCATCGAATTGCTGGATGCATGGAGACAGGAGCCACGGTTCGGACCTGACGACCAGTTTCCGGATATTGAGGATGCGCCTCTTCAGCCGGAGGGCATACCTTGAACGGCTATCTGCTGGACACGAACGTCATCCGCGACATGATCCGCTATCCGTCCGGAAAGGTGGCCACCCATATCGGGCAAATTGATCCCAGGGCGATCTGCACGAGCGTCGTCGTCGCGGCGGAACTGCGCTATGGCTGTGCCAGAAAGGGTTCCGAAAAATTGCTGGCCAGAGTGGAAAGCCTGCTTGCGATCATTCCCGTGCTGCCGCTGGACGTGCCTGCTGACACCGAATACGGGGGTATTCGTGCAGAGCTTGAGATTGCTGGCCAGCCGATCGGTGCAAACGAGCTTCTGATCGCGGCTCATGCCTGTGCGTTGGGGCTCACACTCGTGACTGACAACACGAAGGTGTTCAGCCGCATACGCGGTCTTGCGATCGAGAACTGGCTTGACCGGTAGCCACCACAATCACCAGGAGTCGTTGCGCGAGAAACGAATCAGGTGGTTCGCCCGATAGCGGGTCGCCCAACTTTGCCATGGGTCCCACCTTCTGGCGATACGGGGCCGGCAGGCGCGCGAGTGCGTTGAACCGGCATGGCCAATGATGCGCTCCCCCTCGTTGGCGCACTGCGCTTTCGGTGCTTCATCCGATGCCTGGGCGGCACCTCATGGCTGCGAAAAGCCGGTTATCTACCGTTCTTCGAATGCCGGGCGGCCAGCCCCGATATGCCCCTCGCAGTAGCACGCCCTTAGTGACCGTCGTCCAATGGCGGCGAGTTCTTCCCGCGGTGCGGGTCTCCGGACTCCAGCGCCCGCGCGAGCGCTGTGTGCGCGGCCGCCAGTTCGAGTGCGAAGCGTTGCGCCGGCCGGCGCGGTATGCGCAGACGTCGGCAGACGACCTCCTGGTTGGCGTGCCAGAGATACACCATGCGGAGCATGTCACGATGCCGGGGATGCAAGGTCTCCCACGCCTTCGTGATCCGCGCCGCATCGACCAGATCGTAGGCGCCCCGCGCTGCGTTGCCCCAATTCTCCAGACGCGGGCCGAGCGGTCCTGAAGCAAGGTTCCGGCTCATGGCGCGCCTCCCGCGCCCACATCGCGAAGGCGTGCCGGCACACGATAGCGGGCAGGGTTCGCGAGAAACGCCTCGATATCGGCCTGCCGCCACCCGACCAGCCGGCCGCCAAGCGCGACCGCCGGCGGAAAGGTTCCGGCCTGCATACGACGGTAAATGGTCGAGCGCGACAACCCCGTGCGCGCCTCGACCTGTCGACGGCGCAGGATCCTGTCCGCGCTACTGTCCTCGATTGACATGACTTGCCCCCAGGAATCGTTCTGGCCTGCAGTGGCCGGAACCTGAGGGCATTCAAGCAGCGGTTGACGCCAACACACAAACCCGTCTTATCGACGGGGAACCCCGTCGGACGAAGTGAACAACATGCGGCGAGCAGAACGTACCGGCTTGGGATGGCGGCAATTAGGCCGGTCATGCCTGCTTCATGGGGGCTGCGGAACCGCTGAAGCGGCCCCGGTCAACGCGACCCGACCACGACGGATGGGGGCGGCTAGAACTTCATCCGGATACCGGCGCCCAGGCTGTTGCCGGACGAGACGCTGGTCATGGTGTCGTATCTCCATGCGGCGTAGACGTCCGTGCGTTTCGAGAGTGGATAGTCATACCCGAGCACCACGGTCGACCAGCGGACATCCGCGCCCTGTGCCGGCTGCCTGAGCGTTCCCGCCCAGGACAGGAGTATGCTGCCCGTGCCGACCTGCGCGCTCGCGCCCACCTGAACGGTATCGTCGGTGAGCTCGTTGTTGTTGGTCACCCGCTCATACTGGAGATAGAGCTTTACCGCCTGCAGGCGATACGCGGCGCCGACCAGCCACGCTGTCTGTTCCGTGGCGCCGTTCAGGAAAAGCGACGCGGTGTGCAGGCTCTGGACTGCGGCCGTCGCAGAAAACGGCCCCGCAAAGTAGAGCACGTTCGCACTGTAGTTTGCCTGCCCGGCGTGGCCCGCGACGCCCGCATTGCTGTACTGCAGACTGCCCGTGAGTCCGCCAATCTCAGGCGTCTGGTAGACGATCGAATCGTCGATCGCCGTATCGCTTTGCACGGAAGCCGCACCCATCGCGGAGCCCAGAAAGCTGTGGACCACGATGGGGGAGAAGACGAACGAGTTGCCGAACGGGTTGAACAGCAGAGTCGAGACGAACAGCAGCGAATCATTGCGCCCCAGTGTCAGCTGACCAAACGGGCCACTTAAACCCACGAACGCGCGGCGCCCGAAGAAGGACTGTCCGTTGTACGCCCCCAACTGTCCACTGATGATCCGGTAAAAGCTCTCGAGCGTGAAGATCGCCTTCATGCCACCGCCCAGGTCCTCGGCGCCCGACATGCCCCAGTACGATGTCGAAAGCCCGCCCGAACCCACCTGCCAGGTGTTGCCTGACGCGCCTGGCGTACGCACCACGCCGGCAAACGCATCGGCCAGTCCGTATAGCGACACTGACGACTGCGCGTGCGCTGCACCCGCCGTGATGCACAACGACAGTGCTGCCAGACCCTTCCTCCACCTTCCCCGACCATCCCTGTACATGTTTATCTCCTTCATCGCCTGTGAGTGTTCGCTCGTTTGCTTGACGCGCGCCTGACTGACCGCACGGTTTATCGCCACACGTCACCCCGGCCTGACGCGCGCGAGCGGCCTGCCGCGCTCGGCCAGTGCAATCGCAAGTAGCAGTTCGTCCGGTGCCGGTGAATCCGCCAGGCAGAGCGTGACCGTGTCGAAATGGTCGAAGCTCCACATGTCTGTGACGCTGTGCAGGGGAATATCGACGCAGGCACCCGCCGGCCCTCGCTTCGTGACGGACGGCATGATTGAGGACGCGCCCGGCAGACAGCTGCGAACCGCCTTGCCGAGTCGCGGGTGTAGCAGCGCCGCGCCCCACTCGAGCGGCACGCCAGTGCCCACGAGCGCTGCCTTCCCGTAGCCCTGGATCTGCTCTCCCGGACAACCGAGCGCGTGCAGCGCCCGACCCGTGAGGATCAGACCCAGGTCAGCGCCCGTCGCATAGAGCGCCTCGAGGTCACCCGCGCCATCCGGGTCGACCGGCTTCAGCACGGCAGCAGCGACCACCTGCCGATGCGCTGGTGTGACCGGCTCGCCCAGTTCCGCGCACCGTTCAACGACATGGACCACCACCCTGACAATCTGGACGTTCATGGCGCGATCTCCGTGTCACCGGGAAGCGGCAGATCCCCTTCCGGCGCCGGAAAATCCCCGCGTGCCAGTTCATATGCGCGCGCTGCCCGCAGCACCAGGGCATCACTGCCCCGACGCCCGATAATCTGCAGGCCGGTCGGCATATCCCCAGCGAATCCGCACGGCACGGATATCGCTGGCACGCCGGCCTGGTTGCACCACGCGGTCAGCAGCGGGGCATTGCGCAGATGGCCGGGCAAGCTGGGAACCGGCGGTGGCCCGCAATGAAACGTCGGCGTAACCAGCAGGTCGTAGTGCTTAAAGAAGGTCTCCATCGACGCGCCGAGCGCGTGACGCGCAAGCAGGGCATCGACGAACGTCGCGGTGTCGATCCGTGCCCCCGCATCCGCAAGTGCCGTCAGGTCAGGATCAAGCAGCGTCCTGTCGGCTGCCTCCATATGCCGCACACGCTGGGCGAAGAACACCGACCACTGGACCGAATGGATACGGCCATCGCCGTAGTAGTCCACGATCGGTGCGACGTCGGTCGGGATGACCGTCGCGCCGAGCGTCCCGAATGCGTCCACTGCCCGCCCGACGCACTCCGCAATATCCGGCGCCACTGACACGCCGGCCGGGGCGGCGCACCACGCGATCCGCAGGCCCGCGACGCCGTCGTCCAGCCCGGCCGAATAGGCGGACGTCCTCCCGGTCCCCGGGGGGCCGTCGCTGTTTGCGCAGGTGTTCGTGCCGGTCATTGCATCGAGCATCAACGCTGCGTCGCGCACGGTTCGCGTGATCGGGCCAAGTGTGGACAATGCAGTCCACGACGCCGCACTGCCCGCCGGCACCAGCGCGAACGTCGGCTTGAACCCGACCACGCCGCTCCAGCAGGCCGGAATCCGGATCGACCCACCGCCATCGGTCGCAAGCGACAGCGGTCCCAAGCCCAGCGCAACCGCGACTGCGGACCCGCCGCTGCTGCCCCCGGGCGAAAGACGCGTATCCCATGGATTGCGCGTTGCGCCTGTCATCGGACAGTCGGTGACGATCTTGTTGCCGAACTCGGACGTGGTTGTCTTGCCAAACGGTATGGCGCCAGCGCGACGCAGCCGCGCCACGGCCGGCGCATCGACGCTTTCGCGGTCCGGCGAGGCAGTCCACGACCCCTGCCGTGTTGGAAGACCGGCGACGGCAACAAGATCCTTGACCGATACTGGTACACCATCAAGCGGACCGCACGGCTCGCCGCGCATCCACCGCCGCTCAGCCTCGCTGGCAGCCGACATCGCTTCTTCCTCGTCAAGGGCGCAGAACGCGTTGACCACCGGGTCGAGCTTCGTGATCCGGTCCAGTACCTCGCACATGACCTCCACCGGCGAGAGCGTGCACTGCCGGAACCCGGCAACCAGCTGAGCCGCGCTCAGCATGACAATTTCACTCATTCTGTAGTCCTTATCTACTGAGACGAACGTTTGCGCACAATGAATGCAACGTACCTATCCCTGACACACCGGGATGACGGGACCAGTGGACTCGAGGATCGCAAAGCTGTTGTCGGCAAGTGCCTGGCCGATGCGTGTCTGGCAAAGCACATGACCGCCGTCGTGACTCACGCCGGCCTTTCCGCGCGGTAGCGCAACGGAGACGGCGGGTAACGCGGCCCTGATGCGATCGGCGTCGACACTTCCTGCCGACTTCACGGCCTCGGCGAAAAGACGAATGCCTGCGTACGTGTTCTCGCCATGCGGCAGCACCACGGCATAGCGGCCCAGCCGCGGATCGCGCGCACCGGCGTAACGGGCCGTATATCGCGTGAGGAACGCCTGGTTTTCCGGGTTGTCGATGCTCATGAAATACGACGACACACCGATCGTCCCGGTCGAGGCACCCGTGGTGGCAATCGAAAGGGATTCGTGTGCGATGTCCGTCACCAGTTGCGGCTTCATCGCAAACGACCGGTACTGCTTCACGAACGTCACCGGGTCGTCGCCGATGCTGTGCCATACGATCTGCGGCCCGGCGCCGGCGACCTGCTGCAGGACGGCGCCATAGTCGCGTGTCCCGAAGGGCAGCCAGTAGACATCGAGGAACTTGCCGCCATGGCGGGCCACCGCAGCCTGCAGTTGCGGAATCAGCACCTTCCGGTTGCTGCCGATATCCGAGACGACAGCGCACACGGATCGGCCACCGTCGCGCATGAGCCACGCAATGAGCGGCTCGATCCGCTGGCTGGCGGCGAGCCCCGTCGTGAGCAGTTGCGGGTCGCACCGTCCTTCGTCGAAATTCGGATAGACGATGAGCTTTCGCGCCGGCCGTGCGGCCTGAAGGGCCGCCTCTCGCTCGGACGGCAGCACCATGCCTGTAATCATCGCCACGTCGTCACGCATGAAAAGCTGGCGCGCCTTCTCAAGCGTCACGGCCGTGGACATCTGCGTGTCCTCGACGCTCAGTTGCAGCGGCCGGCCAAGCAGACCACCGGCAGCATTGATTTCGTCCACTGCGAGCGCGGCACAGTTGCGGTTGGTCTGTCCCACACGCGTGAGCGGTCCGCTAAGTGGCGCGAGCAGACCGATCTTCAACGGCGTAGCCGCGCGCGCAAGCCGGGGGACAGTTGATGCGGCAAGGGAAGCGGCCGCACCCAGCAGCACGGTTCGGGAAAAGTCACGACGGTTCATGCGTATTCTCACTGAAGGTCACTGGAGGTTTTCATGCTGGGAATCCGCGGCAAGCTCCGCGGCTGGAGAGAGATAGCGCGCGAGCGGGTGTTCACCGCTGTCACCCGGTTGCGGTTCGACGGTGCCGGCATGCACCAGGCGCCCGTTACTGAGCACGATGCAGCGTTGCGCGCTCTGGAGGACGAGATCGAGGTTCTGTTCGACGAGGAGCACCGCCAGCTTCGAGCGGCGGCACAGGTCGGGGATCACCTCGCCGATGCGCTCGACCAGGTTGGGCTGCACACCGTCGGAGGGTTCGTCCAGCAGGAGCAGTTTCGGGCGCCCGCACAGGGCGCGTGAAATGGCGAGGACCTGCTGCTCGCCTCCCGAAAGCGTGCCACCCTGCTGCGACAGGCGCGACTTCAGCACCGGGAAGTAATCGAATACCTCGTCGAGGATGTCAGCTCCCCCGGCGGCCTGCGTACCCATCAGCAGGTTCTCCCGCACGGTCAGCTTCGGAAAGATCCAGCGCCCCTGCGGCACCAGACCGATCCCCCGGCGCGCAATCTCATGTGTGCGCAGTCCCTTCAGCGGCTGGCCGAGGAAAGCAACCTGGCCGCTCATGCGCGGCAACAGCCCCATGATGGCCTTCACGAGCGTGGTCTTGCCCGCGCCATTGCAGCCGAGCACACCGACCACCTCGTTCGGCATCACGTCGAGCGCGAGGTTGTGAACCACGTCGATGTCACCGTATCCGGCACACAGGTTTTCAATGTGCAGCATGTGTCGCTCCCCGTCCCAGATAGATGCGGCGGATCTCCTCGTCGGCTGCGATCTCCGCATACGATCCGCGTCGAACCACTTCGCCCCGATGCATCACCCATGTCTCGCACGCGAGAGACTGCACGAAGTCCAGATCGTGCTCGATGGCGAGTACCGCGCACCGCTCCCGCAGCCGGTGGATGAGGCGCACCAGCCGCTGCGCGTCCTTTGCAGAGAGGCCCGCCGCAGGCTCGTCGAGCAGCAGCAGTGCGGGCTGACACATGATCGCCATGCCGATTTCGAGCCACTGCCGCTCCCCATGCGGCAGATGCGACGCGAGTTCGCACGCCTGCCCGGACAGACCCACTTCTTCCAGGACGGCGTCGGGATCCGGCATGGGCGAGGCCCGGTAAGCCGCGACGCCCAGGCCTGCCACCATCAGGTTGTCGCGCACGGTCATCGTGAGGAAGGTGTTGGTCCCCTGGAACTTGCGCACCACACCGCGCCGGCAGAACGCGTGCATCGGGCGGCCTGTCATCCGCTCACCATCGAGATACAGTTCACCGGATCCGGGGGTAATCGCGCCCGACAGCAGGCCGACGAGCGAACTCTTGCCGGCCCCGTTCGGACCAATCACACACAGCAGGTCGCGTGGCGCGATGCTGACGTCGACGCCGGCCACCGCCCTGATCCCGCCAAACGCGCGCGAAAGGCCGGTGCCCAGAAGAAACTGGCTGTCCATTAGCGCTTCTCCTGTGCGTGGCCCGCGCGATGAATCGGTTGAACCCGTCGTCGGCCCCTTATCGCCCGACCAGCCCGGCGCGCACCCACCACACATCCGTCAAGGCGTAGTCCGTTCGGCATGAACAGCACACAGGCGAGAAACAGACCCCCGAGCATCAGCGGCCAGCCGTCCGTGCTGTAACTGGAGACGGCCTGCCTGAGCAGCGTCAGGGCGACCGCTGCGACGACGGGACCACCAGTTCTTCCCCGGCCACCGATAGCTACCCAGAGGATGACTTCGGTCGCAAGAAGCGGCGAGAACACGTCTGGCGCCACCACCCCCGAGCACGCCGCCATCAGCACGCCGGCGACTGCAGCAAGCGCCGCCGACGCGACGAAGACGAGCAGCAGGTGCAACGGCGTGTGATAGCCGCAAGCCTTCGCGCGCCACTCGTTGGTTGCGATCGCATTGAGCACCTTGCCGTAGTGGCTGCGACACACGAGCCAGATCAGGCCCGTCGCGGCGAGCAGTATGGCCGCCACGGTGTACCAGGACGTCCGGGGACCGCTCAGGTCAAATGCATAACCGTCCACGCTGAACGACAGCCCGGGGATACCCAGGATGCCCGTATCGCCCCCTGTGACCGACTGCCAGCTGACGGCGAGCTGCTGTGCGACGATCAGCACGGCAAGGCTGATGATGGCGAAGAAGTGGAGCCTCACCCCCGCGAAAAGCAGGAAATAGCCAATCACGGCAGCGACACCCGCAGCGCAAAGCACACCGACCGCCACGCCCGTCAAGGGCGCCTGTCCGAACTGGACGGTCATGACGGCAAATCCATAGGCGCCGAGGCCCAGGAACGTCGTGTGCCCGAGCGTGAGCACGCCAGCACGTCCCCAGAGCAGGTCATAGCTCAACGCGAGGATCCCCATCACCAGTGCATCGCGCACCATCGCCAGCAACCAGGGACTGGCAACCAATGGCACGAGGACCACTGCAGCCACGGCTGCGATCCACATCAACAGGGGGGAAGCATCCCTGGGGCCGAGGGCGGGCTGCGAGAACCAGAGCCGCAGACAGCCTGCGTGTTTTCCAGACATACGCCTTATCCTTTACCAAGAAGCTGATGGGCCGCGCTGAATCCCGGAATCAGCCCTTGTGGTCTGAACCGGATCACCACAATGGACAGAACCAGCACCACTGCGGATGCGAGGGAGGGATCGATGCGATAACTCAGTAATGTCTCGGCGGTACCGATGACTGCGCTGCCCAGGATGCTGCCGGCGATCGACCCGATGCCGCCCAGCACGATCACGAAGAACGCCTTGGCGAGATAGGAAACGCCCAGATGCGATTCGACCGACACCATCGGCGCGACAAGTACACCCGCGAGCGAGGCGAGTGCCGCTCCACCACAGAAAGCGATGCGGTTCAGACGCCGGGTGTCGATGCCCGCGGCCTCCGCCATCGCAGGGTGCTGGATCACCGCGCGCAACTGGGTACCAAAGCGCGTTCGCGCGAACAGCAGCCAGCATCCTGCCGTCACGGTCAGTGCAACGCCGATCACGAAGATCCGGTAGGCTGGATAGCTTCCGCCGGGAACTGGTACTGCCCCGCTGAACGGGGCATAGACGAGCATCGGCTGGGTGCCAAAGATCAGCTCTAGCACCTTCTGCAGGATCAGGCTGATCGCGTAGGTCGCGAGGAGCGTGTCCAGCGGCCGGTCATAGAGCAGCCGGATGATGAACCTTTCGAGGCACCAGCCGAGAAACGCCCCGACTGCGGGGGCCGCGAAGAGGGCAAGCCAGAACGCCTGCTGCCCGCCAACTGCCTGCGCGACAGCTAACGCGTAGGCACCAATCGTGACCCACTCGGCATGCGCGAGGTTCACGATGTCCATCATGCCGAAGACGATCGCCAGCCCAAGCGCAACCAGGATCAGAATGCTCACGTAACCCAGAATGTTCAAAATCGTCGTCATATAAGTCAGTCCCAGTCTTCATGTCTGCGCAGCCGTTGCCCCGGATGTGCAATCGGCAAACGAGCCGCTTTCCCGTACCTCAGCCCTCACCACCAAGAGTTCCTTAGGATCAAGACTAAGGAACTCTTAGTAAAAAGGCCGAGCAATTCCCAGAGACTCCTAGGATGCCGGCTAAGCACGCGACATCCTCCGTTTTTGCCAAACGCCTGAAAGAGGCGCGGGTACGCTCGTGCCTTACCCAGGAACAACTCGGCATTAACGCAGGAATCGACGAATTCTCTGCCAGTGCCCGCATCAACCAGTACGAAAGAGGCAAACACTTGCCCCATCTCGGGATGGGGCAACGTCTGGCGAGGGCACTGCATGTCCCCACCTCTTTTCTCTACGAAGAGGACGATCTGCTTGCAGCTCTTCTCGTCGCTGCAGCCCGGCTCACCCGGAGCAGGAAGAAGGTCCTCCTCGCGAATGCGGAGACGCTATCCCAATCAGCAACATCCAGGATCAAGAAACCAGGTAATGTTTAGTCTTTCGACTAAGAATTACTTAGTAAAATCCCTGAGCGAATCCGGGACACTCGCCGGATGTCGCGCGATACAACTACATCGGATGCCGTCTTCCCTCGACGCCTGAAACAGGCGCGACAGCGCTCGGGCCTGACTCAAGAGCAGCTCGGCATCCAGGCGGGTATCGACGAATTTTCTGCCAGCACCCGCGTCAACCAGTACGAAAAGGGCAAACACACCCCAGCCATACAGACCAGTCAGCGTCTGGCGCGGGCGCTGCTCGTCCCTACAGGCTTCCTCTACGAGGACGACGATCTCCTCGCGAGCCTGCTCGCAATCGCCGGCAGGCTCAGCAAGGAAAAGAAGAGAGCCCTCCTCGCCAGTGCAGAGAAACTGGCCCAGGAATAAACTAAGACTTCCTGAGTCTCGTGGCCAGCCGAAGACGACGCCGTAACTGACACCTGGACGGTTCAGGGCATTAAACCAGCAACCCGCGCCAACCGGTTCCTGCTACCGAACCACGGTGCCCGTCAAACTTGCGTCACGTCTTACGCCGACACTATCCTTTCCCGAAGGAAATCGATCAGTTATTTCTGACCATAAATCTACGCCCTCAAAATCTGGATGTCAACGCTGCCACATCGCTCGTTTACCACGAATTTTCCAGAAAGATGATCACTTGACACGGACAGAAGCGATGTCTAATGTGTATTTATGATGATTAACTATGGAGATGATATGAGTGACGACATCTGCGATCTGACGGCACAGGAACTTCACGCGCTATATAAGTCGGGCGCAACCTCTCCGGTCGAGGTGACCCAGGCCGTGCTGACGCGTATCGAGCGGCTCGATCCAGCCGTGAATGCCTTCTGCCAGATAGCTCCGGACGCGCTCGACATGGCCCGCGCATCGGAGAAACGGTGGAAAGGCAATCGCCCGCTTGGCCCGCTCGACGGGGTGCCAATCAGCGTCAAGGACAACGTCGCGGTTGCCGGACTCGCCACACGATACGGCTCACGCGTCACCGATGAAACGCCATCACCCCACGACAGTCCATCTGTAGCGAGACTTCGCGAGTCTGGTGCGCTCTGTTTCGCCAAGACCACCTTGCCAGATTTCGCTCACAAGATCGTCACCGATAGTCCACTGACCGGAATAACGCGCAATCCCTGGGATACGAGCCGGACTCCGGGCGGCAGCAGCGGCGGAGCGGCCGTCGCAGTTTCGCTCGGTATGGCACCGGCCGCGATCGGCACCGACGGCGGCGGATCGATCCGGATTCCAGCCGCATTCACGGGTACGTTTGGTTTCAAACCGAGCTTCGGCCGCGTTCCTCATGCTCCGCGCGGTCCGTTCGGGCTGTTGAGCCATATCGGCCCGATGACCCGGTGCGTCGCAGATGCTGCCCGAATCCTGACCGTCATCAGCCGCCCCGACAGTCGTGACTGGTACGCCTTACCGCACGACGGCAGCGACTATGAACTGGGTCTGAAGTGCAAGCCAACACCGGGCGGCGTGCGCATAGCGTACAGTCCATCCTTGGGCCTCGCTGTCACGCCCGAAGCCAGTGTTCTGGACGCAGTCCAACGCGCAGCCGACATCTTCCGTGACCTGGGCGCCAAGGTCCAACAGGAAGATCCCCCCGGCATCGTCCGCTGCAACGCGGTTCACGCCACGCTCTGGCCGGCCTGCTGTCGGCAGCTTACCGAAGGCATGGCTGACGCAGGGGCGGCGCTCGATCCATCATTGCAGGCATACTCTGATGCCGGTGCGGCGATATCGCGCCAGGCGTTGCTTGGCGCCCTCATCGAGCGAGGGGAACTTGGCGCTGCTATCAACGCGTTCTTCGAGCGGTACGATCTTGTCATCTGCCCGGTGTATACCCGGGTCGCCATGCCACTGGCAGAACTCGCGGCAAACCATGAGCTGTTTCCCCATTTCACGGCCTGGTGCAACCAGCTCGGCCTGCCTGCAGCAAGTATCTACGCGGGCACGACTCCGGAAGGTCTTCCAGTCGGTGTGCAGATCGTTGGTGGGCGTCACGCGGATGCGCTCGTGCTCTGGGCCAGCCACATTTTGGAACTCGCTTTCGGACGCGCGCCATTCGCCGACCTGGTGCGCACGCTTTCCTCGTCCTTTGCTACCCGCCAAACGCACTGAGACTAGCTATCAGGAAAGACGCCTGGATCTGCAGAACGCGGACCGAACGCCAGGTCACGAACCACCTTTCCTTCCTGTGCGCAGCCCGACGTCCGAATCCAGCACCAGCTTTTGACGCAAGGCGGCGTGCACCTTGCGAAGCTGCGCTTCCGCCTCCTCCATGTGGGCCGCCATGAGACTTTCCACCGCCGCTGTGTCGCGGCGCCTTGCCGCATCCAGGATCGCGCGGTGCGCGACCACGGTCTGCCGGCCAAACGCCTGGTAATCGTCTCGCGTCACATTGCCCGCAACGATCACCAGGCTATGCAGCATCTGATTGATAATCTGACAGCTGAGCCGGAGGAATGCGTTCGGGTTCGCCCGGGCCAGCACATCGTGGAAACGGATGTCCTCCTGTCGCTGATCGAGCGCGCGCTCGTGACTCGCGGCAAATGGCTCGCATACCTCCACGCTGCACTCGAGCGCTTCCAGATCCGCGTCAGTCAGATGCTCCACCGCTCCCGCCGCAAGTAGCGGTTCAAGCACACGTCGCACAGCATAAATGTCCTCAAGACTGATGCTCTCGAAAAACAGGTAGTTCTGTAGCGACTGGAATGCGCGGGCGAGCGGCACCCGCGTAATCGTCGCTCCGCCATCGGGCCCGGTACTCAGACGCACCAGCCCCTGCACCTCCAGGGACTTGAGAGCCTCGCGCATGGACCCGCGACTGACGCTGAACATTTCCTGAAGCTCCGCCTCCTTGTTCAATCGCATGCCAGGGCGCAGCTTTCCGTCGGTAATCCAGCTCTTGATGAGCTCGGCCACCTGATCTCCCCGCTTGGTCGTGCGCGGTCCCTTGTTGTCTGGCTGAAGCAACGGTTCTTTCTCGGTCGTCTGTTTTCGCGCTGCCATACGTCACACCCGTAGTTGCCGATCATTCTCTGGTCTGAACGTCATTATCGGACATCTGCCGTAGCGTGACCGCCGTGACGTCCCCGCGACTGCAACCAAACAACACCCTCCTAATGTTTGGAGGTGACGAACCCGGGCCTTGATGCCTACGCTCTGGCCATACGACACGTGAACCTTGTCCGTGGGTAAGCGTGAATATCGGTCCCGGGCGCAGATGCGCCCAGCCCGGGGGACATGTCATGGCCCAGTATCAACAGACGCTGCAGCAGGCTCACACCATCGATGATATCGGTACCGCGCTCGCCGATCGCGGGCTCGATCTCGGACTGCTCGCGCGGCGAATGCGGGCAGTCAGCCTCGAATCAGACGTGACCGGTGACATCGCCGGTCCTCCCTGGCGCCCGGACGACGTATCCGCCCTGAACATGAACCTCGTGCCCACCCGGTACGGCGGCTGCCCGGCCCTGCAGTCCCTCGTGGCGCAGGCAACGCTGATGGCCTGCCTCGGGGAGGCCGACGCGAGCCTTGCGCTGGCGTTGCCCGGCCCGGGACTCGCCATGCCACCGGTCGTTGCGCTCGCATCCGCCAGACAGCAGGCCCGGTTCTTCCAGGGGTTCCAGTCCGGCACGCCACGCTGGGGCGCCTTCGCCATCACCGAACCTGACTGTGGCTCCGACGCGACTGCCATGCGTACAACCGCGCGGAAAACCAGCCGAGGCTGGGCCCTGAATGGCACCAAGTGCTTTATCACAAACGGCGCACGCGCCGGTTGCGTGATCACGTTTGCCACGATCAACCGGCAGATGGGCCGCTACGGTATCCGCGCGTTCCTCGTGGACTGCAATACACCCGGATTCACGGTTTCGCGCATCGAGCGGATGGCCGGCCTGCGCGCAACCCAGCTTGCCGTGCTCTCCTATGCCGACTGCGAGGTACCCGACGATGCGCTTCTTGTCCGCGGCGACGAGAAGCCGCTCGACGACGCCTTCTCGGGTGCGCAGCGATCCTGGGACTACTTCCGGCCACTGCTTTCCGCCGTCATGGTCGGTACCTGCCGGCGGGTGCGCGCGGACCTCGCCGCCTGGCTCGATGGGGGTGGAACACCCGTGGACAGGCATCAGCACGTGGCAGGCGTGGCAGCGACGCTGCTCGACATCGACCGCCAGATCACGGCCGCCTGGCTGCTCTGTCACTGCACGGCCTGGAAGACGGATCGCGGCATCGTGACGCCCATGGATTCGTCTATGACCAAGGCGTTTGCCTCGCGCGTGGCCGCGCGGGTGACGCGCGCCGCAATGGACCTCGCCGGTATCGACGGCATCACCGCCTGTCCGTCACTCGAGCAGGCTTACCGGGACGCCAGGGCCTTCGACATCATGGAAGGCACCGGCGACCTGCAGCGACTCATGATTGCGCGGGCCGCGCTGCGATCGACGCCAAGTTCGTGGGACATCACGGAGCCTCCCTCCCGCGACACCACCGCGTCCGACTCATCCCCTGACATCGCCAACGTACGCCAGCCCGGGCAGGAGACATCCCATGACGCATGACACGCACAGCCCCAGACGCGAGGAAATCGCCGCCACGATCCGGTCGTGCCTGGTATCGGCCATCGGCAGCACCGTGGCTGCAGACCTGATCGCAGACGACACCAACCTGTTCGACGTCGGTGTCGACTCCATGAACATGACAGACCTGCTGCTTCAGCTCGAGGAACGTTTCGGCTTCACGCTCGCGCCTGAGGACCTGTCTGCCGATCTGTTCATGCGCTTCAGCAACCTCGTCGACTTCGTGGAATCCCATGTCCCCCGCGACTGACCCCGTTCGCCAGCGGCCCTGCATAGCGACCACGGCGCGGTATGTTCCGGCAGCGCGCGTGCGGGCCAACGTTGCGCTACAGCATCCGGCCCCCCCTTCATCCGCGCGCGAAGCCATCATGCGGTCAGTCTATGCCGATACGCTGCGCTGGCGCCCTGAGGTGGTTCCGGGCTCCGTCCATCATTCGGCAAGCCCGCCGGGCACCGCGATGCCGGAGTACGTCGCCTGCGAGTCACGCCTCCTGCTCTCGGAAATGGCATCAATGGTCGCAAGGGAAACCATGCGCCGGTCTCCCGGGAAGGACAACCTCCCGCCGGACCAGCTCATCGTCTGTGCGACAAGTTTTGAGGACGACCTCGCGCTATCGTGCGCGGGGCGGCTGCACAGCGAGCTGGGATCGACAGGTGTGCCGTTCGCAATTGGACAGCTGCAGGGTGTCTCTTTCTTTCTTGCGCTGCAGATGGTGTCCGACATGATGGCCAGCGACGAGCGCATGCGCAGCGCACTGATCGTCGGCGCTGAACGCTGGCTGCCACCGTTCTCCAGGCAGGTCGGCGCGCTCACCGCATTGGGTGACGGTGCAGCCGCCGCGCTGGTCACGCGGCAGGTGGGGCCCGGATGGCGCGTGCTCACTGTCAACGTCGATACGCCCGGCCTCCCATTTTCGTTCCTCGATGTCTGTGTCGACGAAACAGTCCTGGTCGAAGTCATCGGGCGGACGTGCACGCAGGCAGGCCTGAACCCCGCGGAAATCAACTGGGTAGTGCCCCCGCGCATCAATACCACCCTGGCATGCGACGTCAGTGCAGATGCCGGGCTTCCTGTCTGGCGGATGTGGTACCCCGAACCGCGCGACATCGGGTATCTATGTGCCGCAGACGCGCTGGCGCAGCTCCACGTATTGCTGCGGTCGGTTGCTCCGACGGATGGGCAACGCATCCTGCTGTGGGCGACCGGCCTCCAGGCGCAGGCTGCCTGCGCGATCCTTCAATACTGCGGGAGCTAGCGATGCCTGCGCCCTCAACCCGTTCCGTGCTGTCGCTGTCCGGTATCGCATTCAGCGTTCCGGCCCGGTCGGTCGATGCGAACACCTGGGCTCGTCGCTGCGGATTGCCCGAGGCCCGCGCGACGGGACTGCTGAAGAACGGTGTGCAGCAGTTCCACGACGCCGCAGCGGCTTCTCCCGTCACATTCGCTTGCGAAGCGGTTGCCGCCCTGCTTGAAGATACGGGCACGACACCGGCAAGTATCGATTCCCTGATCTACACGCACACCATCCAGAGCAGCGTCATGGCACCGCCTGCCGGCACGGCAGCCTTCGTCCAGTCCCATATGGGACTGGACCGCGCACTCGCGTTCTCGGTGATGCAGCAGAACTGCGTCTCGCCGATGGCCGCCATCCGCGTGCTGCGCGTGCTCACCCTCGCGGGGCGCCCGATCCAGCGGGCGATTGTCGTCTGCGCGGACGTGATGGGTTCAGGCTGCGACCATCTGCGCGCCATCCAGGATCTCGCACTACACAGCGACGGCGCATGCGCGCTCCTGCTGGAGCGCGGCGGCGGCCACAACGACATCGTGGGACTGCACCTTTATACCGACGGGCGCTACTTCCGCGGCACCGACGACGACCTGCAGCCCGTGCCAGACGACCGTTACTACTGGTCGGCATTCGCCACGATGCGTGCGGCGCTGCGACAGGCTGGCGTCACGGGCAATGAACTTGTCCATGTCCTGCCTCACCACGTGAACCTGCCTGGCTGGTCGCGCCTCATGACCATGCTGTCCGTACCACAGGAGCGCCTTTACATGGCCAATTTCTCACGCCATGGGCACGTGTTCGGCGCGGATCCGTTCATCAACTTCCACACCGCGCCGCACGGGCAACCGGGCTCCTGTTCCCTGCTGTTCTCCAGCGGACTTGCTGGCTGCTTTGGCGCCATGGTGATCCGCCACTGATCCTGAACCTGACCGCTATCCAGCCATGAGAAATCTCCTTGATCTCGTCCAGTCGGCCGCTCGCCGCACACCCGACGCGCAATCGCTCGTCTGTGGCGATGTCCGCCTCACCTACCGCCAGCTGATGCAGCACAGCCATGCGTTCGGGCAGGCCCTCTCATCCCTCGGCGTGGCTCCGGGCGAACGCGTCGCCGTCCTCCTCGACAAGCGAATTGAGACCGTTGTGTCGATGCTCGGCGCGAGTGCCGCAGCATGCGTTTTCGTTCCGGTGAATCCACTCCTGAAACCGGGCCAGGTGGCCCACGTGCTTCGGGACAGCGGCGCCCGGTGCCTCGTCACCTCCGCATTGCGCGCCCGTTCCCTGACCGCGGAGGGCGTTGCGCCTGTGGTCGACGTGATCATCGTGGATGAACCGGACCCGGGGCCTTCTGTGCTGTCGGGCTCGGTGAGGCTCCACCGCTGGCGAGACCTGTGCATCACCCGGCCCGACGACGCGTCCATCCCGTCTGCGGGTGCCGCCTGTATCGATACTGACCTTGCGGCCCTTCTCTATACCTCCGGCTCGACCGGTTTGCCCAAGGGCGTGATGCTCAGCCACCGGAACCTGCTTGAAGGCGCCTGGAGCGTCGCTGAGTACCTGCGGCACGGTCCGTCGGACCGCATTCTCGCCGTCCTGCCACTCAGCTTCGATGCGGGCCTTAGCCAGCTGACCTCGGCCTGGTCGGCAGGCGCGACAGCGGTGCTGCTGAACTATCTCACGGCGCACGACGCCGTCCTTGCGTGCGTGCGGGAGCGCATCACAGCGATCACGGGTGTGCCGCCCCTGTGGATGCAGCTTACAGCAGCAAACTGGCCCGACGCGGCGCGCAACAATCTGCGCTATTTCGCGAATACCGGGGGACGCCTTCCGCTACCCGTCCTGCAGAAGCTGAGGGCGCTGTTTCCGCGCGCCACCCCCTTCCTCATGTACGGGCTGACGGAGGCGTTCCGCTCCACGTTCCTCGACCCGGCCGAGGTTGACCATCGGCCGGATTCGATTGGCAAGGCCGTGCCCAATGCGCGCGTCCTGGTGGTCCGTGAAGACGGTACGACGTGCGCTCCCGACGAACCGGGCGAACTGGTCCATGTGGGCGCGTGCGTCACGCTCGGCTACTGGAACGACGCAGCGCGCACCGCACAGCGCTACCGCCCTTCGCCTGAGGCGAAACCTGGCGGCACGCCGCGTGACATCGCGGTGTGGTCCGGGGACCTTGTGCGATACGACAGTGAAGGCTTTCTCTATTTCATCGCTCGCAACGACGCCCAGATCAAGAGTTCCGGCTACCGGATCAGTCCTGAGGAGATCGAGGAAACGGTACATGCAAGTGGCCTCGTCGTGGAAGCCGTAGCGCTCGGTGTGCCGGATGACGAGCTCGGCGAAGCCGTGGCGCTATTTGTCGTCCTCGCCGGTGATGCGGATGTCGATGGGCTGCGCGACTGGTGCATGCAGCGTCTTCCACGCTACATGGTTCCCCGGCATATCGTGAGTTATCGGGATATGCCGCGCAATCCCAACGGGAAATTCGACAGGGCAGCGCTCCGCAGCGGGGTTGCGTCGTGCGGGGCCGCCTCGCTGACGGGTCGTTCAGGGGAGCGGACATCATGAGCCTGACTTTCCTCCAGCGCCCACCCGGGCTGCAGTTCAATGGTATCGACGTGCGCCAGCTGGCCGACCGTGCCGGCCAGACACCCTTTTTCGCGTACGACCGCTCGGCGATCGACACCCGTGTGCGGGAATTGCGCAGCCTGCTGCCCTCCGCCATGCAGCTGCACTACTCGATCAAGGCGAACCCGATGCCCGCCGTGATCCACTACCTGGCCCAACGGGTCGACGGGTTCGATGTTGCCTCCGCGCAGGAGATGGCGCTGGCACTCGATGCCGGTGCCACTCCCGACTCAATCGGCTTTGCCGGGCCAGGCAAGTCTCACGACGACCTGCGCCGCGCGGTCGCCAGCGGCGTCAACGTTCACGTCGAGTCGGATACCCAGTTGCGCCTTGTTACCGCGCTCGGATGGGAGCTTGGCGTGCAGCCGAACGTGGTGATCCGCATCAATCCCGATTTTCAGGTCGGCCACAGCGGCATGCGCATGGGCGGCAGTGCGGCTCCGTTCGGCGTGGATGTCGACCAGATTCCGGCATTGCTGCACGAACTCGAAACGCGGGAAGTCGCGCTCGCCGGTTTCCACGTCTTCTGGGGTTCGCAGTGCCTGCATGCCTCAACCATCATCGAGGCCCAGCGCCAGAGCGTGGATCTCATCCTTCGGCTCGCCAGTGATCTGCCTCGACCACTACGGTTCGTGAACCTGGGTGGCGGCTTTGGCATCCCCTACTTTCCGGGCGAAACACCACTCGACACGAAGGTGGTCTGCGAAGCGATGCACGACTGGCTGCCCAGGCTTTGCGAACGTCTGCCCGGAACCACGCCCATTCTGGAACTCGGGCGTTATCTCGTAGGAGAGGCCGGCATCTATGTGTGCCGTGTCATTGACCGGAAAGTCTCGCGCGGCAGAACATTCGTCATCACGGACGGCGGACTGCATCATCATCTGGCGGCTTCCGGCAACTTCGGCCAGGTCCTGCGCCGCAACTTTCCGGTCGTGATCGGCAACCGGCCAGACGGCATATCACGCGAGCGGTGTTACGTGGTCGGGTGCCTCTGCACGCCGCTCGACCGCCTCGCGGACGACGTTGAACTTCCCGAAGCGCACATCGGGGATTTCGTGGTGGTGAAGCAGTCGGGTGCCTATGGCCATTCGGCAAGTCCGGTGCATTTCCTCAGCCACCCGGAACCCGTCGAAATGCTCGTGTGACACTGCCCTATCCCGGAGAAACGTCATGCCATTCCGTGAATCCGTTGTTGCAGATCCCGTACCTGTGTCGTGGGCGCTCGACGGTGACCAGCAGGGGCTCGTTGCGGCCGCAAGGGACTTCGCACGCGAGCGCCTCGAGCCGCTACTGGGAGGCGCACCCGACTCCACGCGGTGGACCGAAACGGTCCAGCTCGCCGCCACGCTCGACCTCGCGACCATGATCCTGCCGGAACAGATGGGCGGCATGGGCATCACCCGGCACGACCTTGCACTGGTCGTTGAACAGTTCGCGGCGGGCCCGCTCGAGCGGGCCGCCGAACTGACACTCAGCAGCGCCGCACTGATGACGCTGCGCGAGTACGATGCACTCGATCGGCTGCCCGACCAGCCTATCCAGCACTACCTTGACGGCACGACATCGATTGCGCCTGGCATACCCGACGTCGACGCTTCAGGTTTCTGGGTGTTGCGCCAGCAGGCATCCTCGCACGCAATGATGGTCCGGCTGGAGGGCGGATATCCGCAGCTCGTGCTCGCCAAGCTACCTGCCCGGCGGGTCGAACCATACTCCGCCGTCGTTGCCCTGCCGGGCGCACTCTCGATCGGACGATACACCACAGCACCACCATGCGCAGGCGATATGCAGTGTCTGGTGGTGCCCGATGACGGGAGGACCGACGGCAATTCGGTACGGCGGTGGCTTGTCGACGCAGCCATCTACTTCGCTGCGCTGCTTTCTGGCGCGGTCCAGCAGGGCGTGAACTTCGCCCTGGCCTACAGCGCTTCCCGCCAGACGTTCCGCAGGCCGATCGCTGCGCATCAGCTCGTCGCCGCGCGGCTCGCCGACATGCTCATCTCGGCTCATACCACCCGCCTATTTCTCCGGTCCGTCGCAGCACAGGAGACGCAGGTGCAGATCAGGTCCGTACGGTCGATGGCCCACCACGTTGCGACTGAGGCACTGGACGTTGCAAGGGAACTCGTGCAGCTTTGCGGCGGCCATGGCTACGTGCAGGGACTGCCGCCGTCGGCTCGCTTCCAGACGGTGCACTGGTTTGCGATGCTGCTCATGAAGGTCGAGGCCGCGCTGCGCGCGTTCACCGTAATCGGGTGAAACGTACACCGGCAGGAGGTTCGATGTGAGGGACGACGCAAAGGCACAGGCATCCATCCGGCAGACGGAAGGATCCCTCCAGACGTCCGTAGGAACGGCCTCATGCTGGCTGCGTGAGCCCGATGGCAATGACGTCAATGACATCGCGACCTGGCTCGCCGATCCGGGCATCAACCAGTGGTTCGACTTCGGGCAGGGTCGCCAGACGCTTCCCGTTCTCGCTGTGCAGCTCATGATGCAAGGCGGCCGGCATCGTCTCCGCGTCTTCGGCGCCACGGGCAACCCCCTCGCCAGTGGACTGGTTGCCGTCAGCGATCTCACACACGCCTTTGGCACGGGCTCATTCTGGGTACTGCGCGACAGTCGGCGGCCCGCGTGCAGGAACATGACGCTTCTCGCCTCCACGGCGATCCTTCGCGAGGCGTTTGAAATCGGGCGGCTGCATTGCATCACGGCATGGGCCGTGGACTGCAATGTACGTTCGCGACGCCTGCTCGAACGGATCGGATTCCGCATGATCGGGATGCAGCGCGATTGCCATGTCATGCAGGGATCGCGATGCGGGCGAGTCCTCTACGATCTGCTGCCGGGCGATCTGCCCAACGGCTTCCATTCAGCTGCGGGCGGCCCATGAGCCCGGCCGTCATCACCGCCGTGACGGCCTGGGTGCCTGATACCATGACGCTGTCCCGATGGACGGCAATGGAGCCGGCACTTCGCGCGACCGGTCATTCTGGCTGGGATGCCTGGGTGAAGTCGTGGCATCCCGACTACGGGCACTGGATCGAGGCGTCGCCACATGGGGAAACCGGTGGTTCGCTGCCTGTGCCTCCCGGTCTTCTGCCGCTCGACCTGGCGTGCGAGATACCGGTCGAAACCAGGACAGATCTGTCAGGACTCGCCGCAAAAGTGGCAAACGGGATCTGCTCGGTGCGGCCGCATCGCGTGCGACCCATCGATGTCGTGATGTTCTGCCATAGCATACCGGACGAGCACGTTTCCACGACGGTTGCCGGGCGGCTGTGTGCCGAAGTGGGACCGCCGTGCTTTGCTTTTTCGGTCTCGCAGCAGCATGGCGCGTCACCCTTCACAGCGTTAAGGCTTGCTTCCGACCTGCTCGACGCTGAACCGGACGTGCACACGATACTGATCGTTGCAGCGGAGAAATGGTATCCGCCGTTTTCCAGAATCTGCGGACCTGGCATCGTGCACGGGGACGCTGCCGGTGCACTGCTCGTTGAAAGAGCCGACCGGAGAACAGACGGCCTGTACCTGCTCGATGCAGCAGTCCGGCACGTTCCCCAGGAGGTCGGACGATGTACCGAAGTCGTCCCGGAGGCCTGGACATTCTCGTTGCTGTCGATAATCGACTTTCTCCTCGCGCGACACGCCCTTCGTTGCGATGAAATTGACGAGATTGTCGGACAGCCAGGCATGACGTCGCTCGCGGCTGCAGTCAGTGAGCATTTCGGCCAACCAAACGCGAGAGCGCAGCATGAGGTCGGTATTCATCTCGGCGCAGCCGATTCCATCGTACGACTGGCACAGACACTTAACCGCACGGCGTCTCTGCGAGCGCGCCGCACGCTGCTCTGGGGTTACGGGATAGGTGGTTTCGTCGGCTCGGCGCTGCTGGGCGCGAACGGCGTGCCCTCCTTCTGTCAGCATGACGAGGTCCGCCCCGCCTCATGATTCCCGATCTCGGCATAGCGCACGTCGCTTTTTATCTCCCCCCGTGCATCGACAATATCCGGGACTGGGGGCAACGTACCCGGCAGACGATCGCCACCGTGCGGAAACTTGAGCAGGCCGGAATGTATAAGTACCGCAGTGCGAACGGACAAACCGCAATTGGCCTGGCGGCCAGCGCGGTTCAGCGCCTTCTCGTTGCGTCCGCTATTGCGCCGCGTGAGGTCGACTGCCTCGTCTATGTTCACACACTACAGGGCAGCATCGCGCCGCCGCCACAGTCGTTGCCGGGCCTGCTGTGTGACCGGTTCGGCTTCAGCAACGCTGAAGCCTTTTCGTTCGCGCAGCAGCATTGTGCGTCGGGCCTTGGCGCACTGCGCGTGATCAGGGCAATGTTCGTCGCCCGCCCCCATATGAAACGGGTGCTGCTTGTCGGCGCCGACGTCATGCCGCTGGCATCAGAAAGATTAATGATCGCCGAAGGGATTCTGGGGGATGGTGCGTTTGCCGCCTTCATCGAGCGCGACGCTCCCATCAACCGCCTGGTGGCGATCACAATGCATGCCACCGGCGCAGGCTGGCGAGGAGTGCTGGAACAAGACGAATCGCGCCTGGCAGCACAACACTTCTTCACGGCGCGCAGACTGATCACACACACCGCCCGGCAGGCACATATCGCACTGGACGATATCCGTCGTATCCTGCCGCATCACCTTGACCTGCCTGCGTGGCACCGGTTGCTGGATTCGCTGCGGATTCCCAGGGACCGGCTGTTCTCGGAGAACTTTTCGCGCATCGGGCACGTCACCGTCAGCGATGCATTCATCAATCTTGCCCAGTGTCACGACCTGGCGCCAGGGCAGCCATTCCTGCTGTTTGCAAGGGGTATCGGTGGATTTTCGGCAGTTGCACTGCTGGTCCGCTAGGGTCCCGCCACGGCACGCCTCCCGCTTCAGACACCCGTGAGCAAGGCAAACTGAATTCCCTTGGGATCTTTGTACCGCGAACCTCCAACTCGCAATCTGCATACTATAATGATTGTTAAATGCAGTCAGCTGGGCGGCCGTAAGGCGTTGAGCTGACGATTGGGGACGCCGCTGAGGCGGCGGTCACGTGTGGACCTCTGACTGGCTCCCCACCCCCGGTGACGCGCGTCGTATGAGCCACGCGGCTGTGGCACAGAGTCTTGCATCTGCGAGGCACACGCGACCCGGATTCTGTGGAGCAGCGCCGGGGTGACGAAGATGAAACATGTCTCTCGACGCCGTTCAAACGAACTCCAGCGCAGGGCATCTGAAGCGGATCATCTACTGGCTGATACGCCTGCACTCGTGATGCGTCTTGCATCCGCTTCGGACATTCCTTCGCTTGTCGATTCATTCGGCAGCGCGGCCACGACGCTTGGCTTTCCCCATTACGTCATCAGCCGCGTCATGCGCAGCCGCTCAAGCAACCTGAGCGTGAGCACGTAAATCGATGGGAATTCGGGGCGTTTTGAGCAGCTTGCGTGATGTAGCGGTGGGGGTCTCCCTCAGGCATCTTGCACAAACGACGCCCAAGGGAGAGTCTCGTGTCTGCCAAGAACCGAGACTTCCAGAGTGTGCCACGTGAGTGCCCGCGATCCCAACTTCTATCACCTGCTGTTACGTATCGATCAGGACTTCGCCGAACAGACCCGCGCGCAGCGTTGTCGCTGCGGTGGCGTACTCCATAGCGCCCGCTACCCGCGCAAGCCGCGCGGAATTTCATACGAAGCCCGCTGCCACTGCGAGTTCCGCTACAGCTTCTGCTGCGCCGACTGTCGCCGTCGTACCACGCCATTCTCGGTGCGCTTTCTCGGCCGGCGCGTCTACACCGCCGCAATCATGATTGTCGTCAGCGCCACGCGTGCGAGCGCCGGTACGGCCGCGGCAATGCGCCAGCTCGATGCGCTGGGCGTGCCACCCTCGACGATCGCGCGATGGCGGCACTGGTGGATGACCGGGTTTGTCGGCACACCGTTCTGGGCGCTCGGACGGGCGGCGTTCGTGCCGCCCGTCGAGACCGCACAGGTGCCGGCAAGCCTGCTCGAGCGCTTCGCTACCACGCAGCCTGCCGAGCCATTGCCATGCCTGCTGCGCTGGCTCTCACCGCTCACCAGCGGCAGCGCCGTGAGCACCCTGCGTGAGGGACGGTAACCGCCCGCAGAACTTGTCGCTCGCCCCCCTCGGACTGCGCCGGTAGTCTCGCCTCTCCCCCGAATCGCGGCGCGGTGCGCCGCATCCCTGGAGAGAGCATGACTGAACTTCACGATTTACCCCTGCGGGATCGTTGGGCGCGCCTGCGCTTTGCGGTTGTGGGCCCCTTGCTGGCAGCACCGCCTGAACCCGGGCAGGTGCGCGAACTCATCACCGCGCTGGCCGCCAAACGCTGGCGTCATCCCGTCACTGGCGACGATGTCCAGTTCGGCCGCTCCACCGTTGAGCGGTGGTTCTACCGGGCCCGCAAGGCGGCCCACGATCCGGTGGCGAGCCTGCGCGACCGCAAGCGCCCCAGCGGCGCCGGCGCAAGCCTGTCGCCTCAGGCGGTACAGGCGATTCGCGCGCAGTACCGGGAACATCCCGGCTGGACCTGCCAGTTGCACGTCGACAATCTCAAGGTCACGCTCGGCCCGGCGAACCTGCCGTCGTACACGACGGTGCGTCGTTATCTGCGTGCGCAGGGCCTGTCCCGTGAACGCAAGCCGCGTCATACCAGCGCCGGCGCGATGCTCGCACGCGATCGCCTCGAGAAGCTCGAGGTCCGCAGCTTCGAGGTCGAGCACGTCAACGCGCTCTGGCATCTCGATTTCCATCACGGCTCGCGCAAGCTGCTCACGCATGATGGCCAGTGGATCACGCCGATGCTGCTGTGCGTGCTCGATGACCGTTCGCGCGTCGTCTGTCACGCGCAATGGTTTCTCGATGAGACCGCACGTAGTCTGATCCATGGGCTCACCCAGGCGCTCCAGCGTCGTGGCCGGCCTCGCGCACTGATGACCGACAACGGCGCAGCAATGCTTGCCGAGGAGACGACCGCCGGCTTGCTCGCGCTCGGCGTGCTGCACCAGACGACCTTGCCATATTCGCCGTACCAGAACGCGAAGCAGGAAACGTTCTGGGCCCGCATCGAAGGGCGCGTGATGGCCATGCTCGAAGGCGAGCCCAATCTCACGCTCGAACTGCTCAATCAGGCCACCCACGCGTGGATCGAGCGCGAGTACCACCACGCGCATCATTCTGAGATCGGTGGCACGCCGCTCAAACGCTATCTGGCCGGCCCCGATGTGGGCCGCGAATGCCCGTCGAGTGACGCGCTGCGCGCCGCATTCCGTATCGACGTGACGCGCGCCCAGCGGCGCTCGGATGGCACCGTGAGTCTGGCCGGCACGCGCTTCGAGATTCCCTCGGCCTACCGGCACCTGCAGCGCGTGCACCTGCGCTATGCGCGCTGGGACCTGAGCGGCGTCGATCTCGTCGACGCCGGCAGCGGCGCCGTGCTGTGCCCGCTGCGGCCGCTGGACAAGGCCGCCAATGCTGATGGCCAGCGCAGGCGACTCGATGCCGTCAATGTCGAGCCGCCACCGGCCAGTGCGCCCGGCATCGCGCCGCTGCTACGCCAGATGCTGGCCGACCACGCCGCAACCGGGTTGCCGCCAGCCTGGATTCCCGCCAACTGGCAGGAGGAGGCATGAGCCAGCGTCTGCAAGCCCTCTACGGCCTGAAGTGGAACCCGTTCTCGCCGGAGCTTCCCCTCGAAGCGCTGTACGTGCCGCCGCGCGTCGAGAACTTCTGCTGGCGCATCGAGAACGCGCTCGTGCGCGAAGGCGGCTTCGCGATGATCCACGGCGAGCCGGGGACCGGCAAGAGCGTGGTCATGCGCGTGCTGGCCGAGAAGCTCGAGCGACTGACCGATCTGACAGTCGTCTCGATCAATCATCCGCAGAGCAACCTTGCCGACTTCTATCGCGAGATGGGCGACATCTTCGGTCTGGAACTCCGGCCGCACAACCGCTGGGGCGGCTTCAGGTCGCTGCGCGACCGGTGGATGTCGCACCTGCAAAGCACGCGCCGGCGCCCAATCCTGCTGATCGACGAAGCGCAGGAAATGAGTCCCGGCGTGCTCAACGAACTGCGGCTCATGGCCAGCGCCCGCTTCGATTCGCAGCCCCTGCTGTGCGTGGTGCTCGCCGGCGACACGCGCCTGACCGACAAGCTGCGGCGCGACGAACTGCTGCCACTGGGCAGCCGTATCCGTTCCCGCCTGGGGACCGAGAAGGCTTCGGCCGACGACCTGCTGGCCTGCCTCGAACATCTGCTCGCCAGCGCCGGCGCCCCGCAGCTGATGACACCGCCGCTGCGCCACACGCTGTGCGAACACGCGCTGGGCAACTACCGCGTGCTCACCACGCTCGCCAACGAACTGCTCACCACCGCCGCGCAGCGGGAACTGTCCGAACTCGACGAGAAGCTGTACTTCGAGGTCTTTGCACCATCAACACAGTCCTCGCGCCGCACGCCAGCGCGTCAACCCAACGGAGCCCGATGACATGTCCCGTAAAGCATCACCTCACAAACCCAACGCCTCCCGGAGCTTGCCATTGCCCGAGCTCTCCGACGAGGCAGCCTACATGATGCAGTTCTTCATCGAAGACCTCTATCTGTGGTTCAGCCGCGCCTACGCCACCCAGATCCGCCGCTATCGCGAGCCCTGGTACCGCGGTCCGACACAGCCGCCACACCAGAGCATTGACGAGCCATTCTGAAACGACAACGGGAGCTTCATCGCTCCCGTTTTACTTCGTCCCTCGAACATCATTTATGTTGCTCATTGCCCCATCGATTTACGTGCTCACGCTCAGCAACCCACGCCGCACGGCGATAGAAATGATCGGTGCCCACTACCCGCGGGAATGGGTACAGTATTACGAGGGGCGGGATTATGCGGCCACCGATCCCGTGCATCGGGCTGCGTTCATCCAGTCCACGCCTTACCGGTGGCACGATATCGCCGGCCTGAGCAAAGCCGAACGTCGTCTGCTCGACGAAGCAAAAGAGGCAGGGCTGCCCGGCGGCCTTAGCATCCCGGTCCATCAGGCCGATGGCAGTGTCGTGCTGTTCAATCTGTCCGGCCCCCTTCATTCCGTGAACGATGCCATCAAGTCACGGATCGCCTGCCTCATCAGCACACAGTTTCATTGCGAACTGCATCGGCTCTCCCCGATATCACGATGCAGGGCCTCGCGCCTGCTGACGCCATGTCAGATCGTATGCCTGACCTGGGTCGCCCGCGGCAAGACCTCGGCCGAAATCGCCAAAATTCTCGGGCGATCTCACTATACCGTTGACTACCACATCGGAAAGGCAATGCAGGCGCTCAACATGTGCAGCAGGACGGCCGCCGCCGTCTACGCGAGCGTCCAGGGCATCATCAAACCCTGAACCTGCTTTTCCGACAGATCCCTCACATCCGCTATACACCGCCGTGCAGGCAAGGTGCGTCAGCGCACGCTTGCGTGCTGACCGACACCCTCCTAAAGCTCCGAGTTTCCGCGCCGCAGGTGCGCTGATAGCGTCGTGTCAAACGCTGACACCCGGAGGAGCCCATGTCTTTCATTGTCGCCGGCAGGCTTGATGAGCTGCCACCGGATATCCATCGCCGTCTCGGAGTCTTCCGCCACAAGGTCTTCGTCGAGCGCCTGCACTGGGAAATACCCGGCGTCCACCAGGATGCCACAAGCGAGTGGGATGAGTTCGACGGAGCCAATACTGTCCATCTGGTCGCGCTGTCAGGAGGCGGCGAGGTATGTGGATGCGCCCGACTTATGCCGACCACTGGGCCCTATCTGCTCCGCAACGTCTTTCCGGAACTTGCAGGTCCATGCCCCCTGCCGTCATCCCCTTCGGTATGGGAGATGTCGCGATTCGCCGGTTCAGGGCTACCGGATCGCCGGACGGGCTCGACGTCGGGCATGTCCCTGTTCCCGTATGCCATGGCGCTCGCCCTCTCGTTCGGCGCAACACGCGTGATCGGCGTGGTCTCACGGCCTGTTGCCCGCCTGTACCGACGTTTCGGGCTGGAACTGCACGATATGAACGTTCATGCATCCGCCCATTCCGACATCGTTGCGTGCTCAATCGACCTGGGGCTTCCCACTTTCCAGAGACTCCAGTGCGATCCGCTTATATTGCTGGCCTCCGTCACCCGCTTCGGAGAGCTATCCCTTCCCGAACCTTGCGAACATTCGGGGCATGCGTGCGATGAGATGTCCGGCGCAGTCTGTCGCGGAGGGGCGACGCGCAAGCAGGCAACCGTTTAGACAGCTTGACACTGGAGCGTAGCGTCAGCGCATACGGGCTGGCCGACAATGATGCCGGTTGTCGGCCTCCTTCACCCAGTCCGGCCTGATCGCCGATGCATATGCCTGACCGCTGCGCGACGCCTCGCCATTCTGTTGTGAACTCAAGCCGAGGCACTCATCGATCGCGTGTGCCACCGTCGCAGACTTCGGAGGACGATCGCGATCGCAGTCACCCCAGAAGGTACACATCGCATCGAACAGAATGGACAGGATCGATGTCATATAGGGCAGCTTCACGACGACGCCCTCACCCGGTTGATCGCTCGCTGGCGTGCCCCAGTGTTCCTCGAATCCGTCGTTGGGCGCCATGATCCGGAGGGAATCGAGTTCTCGCTGCAGGCGATCTTCAAACGAATAGTGAACGGTCGCCGAGTGCGCGAGCGCCCTGCGTAACTCGCAGAGCTGCCGGTCCTTCAGCTCAACACATCGGGTCAGCCGACGGACTTCGGCTTCGGCCCGCCGCAACCGCCGATCAGGGACTGCGTTTGCAGATGGTATCGGCGGGACGCTGTCCATTTCCGTGGCGGTCCATGCATTGAGTTCTTTCATGATGTTCCCTGCCTCAAATGCGGATACTTGTATTGTTCCGGCAGCGCCCGTTTCTCGCTGTCCCCTGCAAACGGAGTGGCACGCGCAGTTTCCGCCAGCGATCAATCGTGTGCGTTGATCGCTGTGGAGTTATGGGGCTTCGCCCACGTATCGTTTTTCGGTTTTCTCAGACGAAATATCAACTGCGAAAAATGGCAGGGTGCGCCATAGCTGGTACAGCATGCACTTGCGCCAGCGCGGCAATGCATGCGCGCCCTACGTCGACAGCGCTGGCCGCGTCAAGCGGCAAGCACGGCGAACCTGCTATCGCAAGATCGTGGTGGTTAGCACGCTGTCATCGCGCAGAACACCTCTCGAACGCTCGCAGGCCGGAATGGCCGCAACTTCGTTTCCTGACAGGCCCCCTCATGAGAGCAGACCGCACTCATGTGCGGCGCAACGCGTGGTCCAGTGCCATGCTGCACTTTTCGATCGGATCGCCAGCGCATTTGCCCAATCCGAACCGCCGGCTCGTCCCCGGCCGCACAGACAAGGGTACAATCCGTACACAAAGTTATTTGCGTCCCCGCCATGGAGTATCACGTTACCTACGAGTACAGTTTGTGCAATGCACCCGACGATTACATCGGTACGGTGCCATCCCAACTCGTCCAGGAAGTACCAAGCAACATCCCGCCTGTCCTGTTGCCAGAATTCATCAAAAGCCGGATCCTTGAGCGCTCGCCCCAGATAGGGAATATTCGTCGCCTCCAGATCCTGCGCCCTGCGTCGACTGTCTCCCCATTGGAATAAAGGCATTGCCAAATGCCGGGAGCGTGCGCATAACCTCGGGGCTCTGCCCTATATGCTCACCCTCACCACGACAGCCAAGCCGGAGGCGTCGTCGAAGTATGGGCGTCGGCGCCATTCGTATTCGTCATCGCTCTCCTGAACATCATCAGGCCAGGTGTTTCGACGAAGCTGAAACCATTCGTCGGGAGCCGAAGCAACCTCCGCACCCTCAAAACACTGGTACCTCACGAGGCAAGTTAATCGCGATGTACAAGGATCGGGCAGCCTGTCTCCTGACGGAACGCGTTCGCCATTTTGCCCGCAGGCGGTGCCAACGGCGCACGGTGGTGGAAATTAGCAAGCATGGGTGGCGCAGCACACGACGAGCGCAAACGCGAACCCAGCAGCGTCGCTGACGCCAGACCCGAATCACGGGAACGGCAGTGGACTATCGCGGCGAGCGTCGGCAACGCCGCCCCGGGCATACAGATTCCGGATTTGATATCGTGACGAACGGGCGGTCGGTGTCATCTCATCCTTAACCTGACCCGACCATAGTCACAGCTCGTCTGCGAAAGGAAGGGCGGATATGGACGTAGCGACAATCGGATTTACCAGAAAGTCTGCGGAGACGTTCTTTGGTCTGCTGCGTAAGGCTGAAGTTCGGACACTGCTGGATGTGCGCCTGAATAACGTCTCACAACTCGCCGGGTTTGCGAAGAAGCCCGACCTCAAATACTTTCTGTCGGAACTGCTCGGCGCCAGGTTTATCGAACTCCGTGACCTGGCACCCGAGAAGGAGATGCTCAAGCGATATCAGAAAAAGGAACTCAGCTGGGAAAGCTACGCTGCGGAATACCTTGAGTTATTGGCAACACGTCGAGTCGAGACCAAACTCGATATAGCCCTGTTCGATAAGGGATGCCTCCTGTGCAGCGAAGACAAGCCGCATCACTGCCACCGCCGGCTCGCGGTTGAATATCTGAATTCCCAATGGGATAACAGGTTAAAGGTAACGCACCTGTTTTAACAGGACCTCTGACGGCTGGAGCCTTCCAGATGCCGTTGGAGTTAACGTCGCACGCAGCCTTGAGCCGGACGATAGTCTGGGCAGAAAAGGCAACAGCCAGTACATTGAGATACCGAAGGTACAGATTTTTTGGGGGCTATCCCGCCGGGCAGCGATGCCCGGAAAATACGATCGAGCACATTGCGCAGGCTGACGAGCCCCACAATTCCCACGGCGAAACCGCGATAGCCACCTTCTGTGCCCGCGTCAATTCGATGACAACGTGCACGCCTATAAGACCCACACCGAACGCGTCTCGCAACTTGCGACTTGCCATCGAAATGACGGCGATCCCTGCAGTCACCTTCAGGCATAGCAACCCCGTATCAGCAGAATTGCGGCCTTTCTTGTCGCGTCCAAGTACACGTCCTGGTGCTTGACCATCCAGTTACGCTGCGCCTGCTCAGGCTGCTCTCCTCCGATGGCTTTTCAGCCACCCGGTGAAATGCGAAATCCAGTGCCGACGACCGCCGCGACAAAGTCCATGACACCATCGCGATCAGCGCGAGCGTCAACGTGACGCCGGGATGCTGCAGTACGCATGGCGTCCCATGACCCAGATTGCAAGCGGTGCCCCGATAACCGCGCCGCGTCGATATCTCGTGACCGCAAATCCTGTAGCCATATTGCGCCAGTCAGAGCACCACTTGATCAGTGTCGATTCAGCCGGGATATAACCGACCCCTGCGCTATCCTGATACCGTTCGCGTGTATGGGACCTTGCACCCGATGGGTGCGGGCGTTTGCAATAACCTCATGCTCGAGGCCAGGAAGCCCGATAGTGGTCCACTCCAGCAGGAGTGCACCACTATCAGGTTGTAACCAATTGCCCTGTTTCACCGACAGAGGAATAGATCGGGGCTGCCCGATCTTCGCCTTATCGGCCGCCTTCAACGACCGAAAGATAGTTCTTCACCGAGGTAACGCCCGGTACCTGGCCTGCGATCGTGGCCGCGTTTTCAATGTCTTCCTGACGGGCGACTTCACCGGCTAGACCAACTTCTCCGTGCTTGGCAATCACCCGAACGTCGACGGTATCGATTTTCCCTTTCACGAGGGCATCGCGCACCTGACGCTCCAGCAAGTGATTTGCTTTTCTTTCTGCGGCCCGGGTGGCGTGCGTGCTCGAAGCCGGAGTTTGCGCAAAGGACATCAAAGGTTGAACGGAAAACGTAAGCACTACAGACAATGTGGCGGCTGCCACCAAACGACCAGCGATCGGCTTCATGCCAAACTCCGTGGGGTTGAATTTCGTGGTCCCGTATCCGGGAGAGACTTCGCCGGCGAACGACTGTAGCTGAAATGCACGGACCGGCGTGCGAGAGATAATACTTGCCGACGAAGTGCAGGTGCAAGCGGGAAACGTGAAGGTCGCCTGGCTCGCTTCACGTTCCACGGCAAGGTGTTCTGGCATGCCGCAACGCCTGAAAGAGTCTGTGAAGCGGTGCAGCGCTTCATTGAATGCGACGGATTCGATCATATGATCATGCCTGAAAAGGTTGCTCCAACCTCCGCATAGGCGTTCGTTCACGTAAGCTGATAAGGACGAACAGGTACAACCGGTTTGGGCATGGGACATCTGCATAGCTCGAGTACGGAGCGTTCAATATTCCGCGACATCGCATCGAGCGCAAGCGCGTTGGGGGCAACGCTGAACGGATCGGCAACTTCGCTCGCGATCGCCTCAAGTGCGATCAACGTATAGGAAATGAAGACACAGAGCAACGGAGTAAAGAACTCCGTGGAATCCACGAGTCCGAACGGCAGCAATACGCAATAGGAATAGACCGTCCGATGTAGCAAGACGTTATACGCAAAAGGAATGGGCGTGGAGGCGATGCGCTCGCATCCGCCCAACGCCTTGCCAAGTTCGTCGAGCTGCGCATCGAACATCCACAGCTTCGCATCGGACGTGTTGATGCGGCGATTCGGAACCGTGAGTTCACGCCGTATCTTGTTGAGAATGAACATCGGCTTGTAGACCACCCCGCTCAACTCCTCAGCCTGTTCGCGACCAAGGAGACGCTGAATATCCGCCGTGGAATCGGTGGCACGCAGTTCGTGCTTGAGGGTATACACAAAGGCAATGACTTGCTTTGCGATACGCAAGGTATCCGCATGTTCGGGAACATAGCAGAGTATCTGCGAAGTGAGCGATCGCGACGCGATCAGCAGATTGCCCCAGAGGTGCCGCGCTTCGTTGAAGCGCTCATAACTGGCATTGTTTCGGAATGCAAGGAAGATAGCCAGTGCGACACCGAACAGCGTAAAAGGCGCGGTATTAAGGGGAATCTTTTCCCCGAACACGCGGCCGTGCGTAAACACGGCAAGCGTGCTCACAACCGCCATGAAACACAGTTGTGGAATGATCGATGAGAGGACCGATCCGTTCCAGACGAACAGCAAACGGAACCAGTTTTCTCGGGGTCGAACGATCATGATCGTACTTTTTCTTGTGAGATAAAGTGGGCTGCCAGCGCCAGCGCCAGCGCCAGCTTCGATTCGTGTGCGTAGCTCGACTGGGCACAAATTCGAATCGGTTGTGCGACGTGAATGACGAGGATATTGCGACAGTTCCTGTCACGGCGCGAGGCGTGCATGATCAATCCAAACGCTCGCGCTGGCGCGAGCGGGAGTCTCGCCGATCTTGCAGGCGCCAGGAAGTCACACGCGCTTCAGTGATAGCCATGATCCCCTTCGCGAACCTTGCCACGGAACACACGATATTGCATGGCGTTGTAGACGAGTATGACCGGTAGCACGATGATCGTGCCCACGAGGGCAAAGGACTGACTTGAGTGGCTCGACGAAGCGTCCCAGATTGTGAGTGACGGCGGAATGATGTAAGGCCAGATGCTGATGATAAGGCCCGTATAGCCGAGAAAGCAGATCGCCAGGGAGAGCAGGAAGGGTGTCGCTTCATGGCGCCGAGTGAGCGAGCGATAGATGCCCAGCACGCAGAGCACGACCAGAACCGGCACCGGCAGGAACCAACCGAGATTGCCGCTAAAAAACCAGCGGTGCCTCACGGCAGGCAGGCCCAGCACGGTCCAGAGACTGACGATTGTGATCGCGAGAAACAGCACGGCAATGAGCGGGCGCATTACCTCGCGCATCCTGCGCTGCAATTCACCGTCCGTCTTCAGGATCAGCCAGCCGCAACCGAGCGTCGCATAGGTGAGCAGCACGCCGAAGCCGCAGAACACGCTGAATGGCGAGAACCAGTCGAACGGGTCGCCCGCGAACTTGTCATCGACGATCTTGATACCCTGCAGGAGCGATCCGAGCGTGATTCCCTGGCACATTGCCGCGAGCGCCGAGCCCCCGATAAAGGCGAGATCCCACGCGTGCTGCGTGCGCGTGGCCTTGGCGCGCAACTCGAAGGCGGCGCCGCGGAAAATCAGGCCCACCACCATGAGGATCAGCGGCATGTAGTTGGCAGGCAACAGCGTCGAATACACCACGGGAAACGCGCCATAAAGAGCGGCACCCCCAAGCACGAGAAACGTTTCATTGCCGTCCCACACCGGTGCGACGGTATTCAGCATTACCTCGCGTTCACCCTTGCCCTCGAAAAAGGGGAATAGCAACCCGACACCGAGGTCGAAACCGTCGAGCATCACATAAATGAATACACCGAGTCCGATGATGGCAGCCCAGATAACCGGAAGGTCGATTTGCATGGTCTTACTCTCCCACAACGGCATCGAGCGTGCGATTGTGCAATCCCGGATATTTGAGCGATTCGGTGCCTTCGACACCACTCGCCGGGCCCTTCTTCATCATCTTGAGCATGTAGTAGATGCCCGTTCCGAACACGAGAAAATAGACGATGACGAAGATCAGTAACGAAACGCCGGCCTGCTGTGACCCGATGGGCGAAATCGAATCGGCGGTGCGCAAGACGCCATACACGGTCCACGGCTGCCTGCCGACTTCGGTGGTAATCCATCCCGCGAGCAAAGCCAGGATGCCGGACGGCCCCATGCAGAACACAAACCATTGAAACCAGCGCGCTTCGTAGAGGCGCCCGCCGCGACGGAGTATGAGGCCTAGCACGGCAGTCAACAGCATCAACATGCCAAGACCGGCCATGACGCGGAACGTCCAGAATATGATTGGCGAGAACGGGCGATCCTCCGGCGGGAACTCCTTGAGTCCGCGGATTTCGCCATTCCAGCTATGCGTGAGAATCAGACTGCCGAGATGTGGCACCTTGATGGCGTAACGCGTCACTTCGGCATTCATGTCGGGCAGACCGACGAGATTGAGCGCGGTGCCACCGTGCTCTGTCTCCCAGAGCCCTTCGATCGCGGCGATTTTCGCGGGTTGATACTCACGCGTATTGAGACCGTGTGCGTCGCCGACAAAGATCTGAACCGGAGCGAGAAGAAGCAATATCCATAGCGCCATCGAAAAGCTGCGTTTGACCGGTACGTCACGCCGCCCGTGCAACAAGTGCCACGCTCCGCAAGCCGCAACAATAAAGGCGGCCACGATAAAGGCGGCGATCGTCATATGCGCCAGACGGAACGGGAACGAAGGGTTGAAAATCACTTTCCACCAGTCGACGGGAACAATGCGGCCGTTCTGTATTGCATAGCCCTGCGGTGTTTGCATGAAACTGTTCGACGCGAGAATCCAGAAGGTCGAAATCAGCGTGCCGATCGCGACCATCAATGTGGCGAAGAAATGCGCCTTCGGGCTCACACGGTTCCAGCCGAACAGCATCACACCGAGAAATCCCGCCTCGAGAAAAAACGCAGTCAGGACTTCATAGGTCAGCAACGGTCCCGTAATATTTCCAGCAACCGTCGAGAAGCCACTCCAGTTCGTGCCGAACTCGTACGCCATCACGACGCCTGAGACCACCCCCATGCCAAAACCTACCGCGAAGATTCTCGACCAGAAGCGGTACATATCCTTATAAGCCGCGTCGCCCGTGAGCAGCAAGCGCCACTCGAGAACGGCGAGGAAACTTGCCATGCCGATGCTGATTGCCGGAAAGACGATATGAAACGAAACCGTGAATGCGAACTGCAGCCTGGCGAGATGGAATGCGTCAAAGATATCCATGATTGTTTTGAACTCCTGGTGACGACTTTATTTGCATGTCCAAGACATTCCGGCCGGTAAAACAGTCCTCCGGCAGTACTACCCCGAGCGGGTAAGGCGGGCTTCCCGCCGCACGCGCGACGTGAACGGGCACAGACTTGTAGGAGGATGTACTACTCATGCAGTGGGTCATCTGGTTGACGTCTCCACTCCCGCGAGGACTGTTGATTACCCGGGCTGCCACGCCCCAGGTTCCTCTTGCCAATGCCCGGTGCTCCCCGGAGGATTTCGCAATGGCGATCTTCCTCGCCCGACTTCAGGTCATGCAGTGGAGACGCATGCGCCCGGGGAGCAATTCCCAGGCGATCCGACAGGGAGTCCATCGCTGCATAGTCCCGGCTTAAATCCCCCTCGGTCATAAACGCGAACTGCAGCAGGGTTCGCGGAACTGCAATGAGAGGATACGGGCGCGCATGCAGCTCGCCGACGGCCGCGGCCCGATCCTCGTGAGCCGGCATGCCATATACGGTCGGGGACGCCTGCTGGGCCGCTTTGGCTAGAACTGGCTCGTTCATGATGACCTTGATTTTTCGTCGAAGCGAAGCGCTCAGGCCTCGCGGTACGTACCTTTTTGCCTGGCTACGTTTATAGCCGGCGCATCCATCAGCCCGGGGCAGACAGTTGCAGGGTTCCAGCTGGAGTTCCTGCCGACAATTGTCGACCGGCGTCATGCACGAAGGTGGCGTTGCCGCTTTCAATCCCCGAAGACACGAATGCTGCGAAGCCCGGCGCGGACCAGCCTTGTTGCGGCGAGAGCTTGATGTGAACGAAGTACGGACGCATGAAGCTGGCTCTGATCCACCGCGAAGCGGTTGAAACCCACGCCGCGCTCGCTTATTGCAGCCAGCATCAACCCTTGGAGTGTCAGTGACCGAACGTCGACCTTCGCGCTTTGAGCTACATATGCGCTACATGTCTATCCACGTCGACATTAACGGCCCGTTCTGACTTCGTCAGAAGATGAAAAATCGCATTTAACTTGCAACAGGTCAAACTCGAAAATTCTATGATTTGATAGCCCGCACCTATCATCGCCCTTCGGACAGGTCATTAGACAATTCATGTGGCCTGAATCGTGCCGTTTGAACCGCCACGGATCCACGGCGAGTCTGCCGAGTGAGCACGTCCTAAGGGTGTTTGGGAGTGCCGACCCTGGCCAGCTAAATCCTGAAGATGTCCGGCTGCGCAAGCGTAGCCTGATCTTATGAGATTATGCAGGGCACGCCTGGTCGGCGAGCACCTCCCGGCACTCGCCAAATTCGATATCAACCCTCGTTAAAGCAGCGACTACATGAAGATAAATTGACGATAAAGCCCGTTCAACTGATCGCGGGTATCTTCAATTTTCTTTTCGTCACCAGCATCCGTGAATTCAAGCAACCTCTCCTCCTTTTTCGTAATCTGGTCACAGAGGTCTGAAAGATTTTTACAGAAAGCCACCGAATGAACCGAAGCGTTCTCTTCCGGTTCAACGTGTTCGGAAGCCAGCTTTCGCACAGACGAAGCTGGCACGATTCCGTTTTCTTCATTAAATTCGATCTGCTTCTTTCTTCGGCTGCCTGTCTCATCCATTGCCTGTTTCATCGCCGGCGTGATGCCATCGGCATACAGGATCGCCCGGCCTTCTTCGTTGCGGGCAACGCGGCCGATCATCTGGATAAGGGCCTGTGCCGAGCGCAGGAAGCCTGCATGATCCGCATCGAGAATGGCCACTAAAGCAGCCTCCGGGATATCCAAGCCCTCCCGCAAAAGGCTAATCCCGATCAACACATCAAATTCCCCCTCGCGAAGCCCATTTATAATTTCTATGCGATCTTCGGTCTTTATGTCAGCGTGCAGATACCGGGAACGAATGCCCCGCTCTGTCATAAAATCGTTGAGCTCCTCGGCTGCTCTTTTTGTCAGCGTGGTGACCAGGACCCGATTTTTGTTTTTCACGCATTTTTTTATCTCGACGAGCAGATCGTCTATACATCCATCCGTTGTCCGCACTTCCACTTCTGGATCCAGCAACCCGGTCGGCCTGATAATTTGGCTAACAAATCGGCCTTTCGAAATCGCCAATTCGTAGTTTCCGGGGGTCGCCGAAACAAAGATAGTCTGAGGTTTGACCTTTTCAAATTCCTCAAAACTTAACGGACGATTGTTTTTTGATGACGGCAGCCGGAAGCCGTAGTCGATCAGCGTATCTTTGCGACTCTGGTCACCCTTATACATTGCCGAGATTTGCGGGACCATCACATGGGACTCGTCGACAAACAGCAGGCCATCCGTTGGCAGATAGTCGAGCAAGGTGTTTGGGGGCAGCGCAGGGTCCCGGCCGTTCAGATAACACGAATAGTTCTCCATCCCGGGGCAATAGCCAAGCTCCCGCATCATTTCGACATCACCTGTAATCCGCTCGTACAATCGATCCGCTTCTACGAGCCGGTTTTCGCTATTGAGCTCAGCAACTCGCGCTTCCATTTCTGCGAGTATTTTGATCGTGGCCGAGTTGACCCTGTTCCTGGGTGTTGCAAAAAGCGTCTTCGGAGAAACCAGATAATGATCAATTTCCCCCAATTGGGCTCCCGTGGCAGGATCTATCCAGTGAACGGATTGCACAGAATCATCGAGCAACTCCACGCGGACGGCCCTATATTCAGAATCCGCCGGAAAGATGTCAACTGCATCGCCTCTAACCCGGAACGTCCCGCGCTTGAGCGTGCGTTCGACACGCTCGTACTGCAGTCGAACGAGGCGACGAATGAGTTCCCTGGGTCGGAAACTAATTCCTCGAGACAGCGCAATCTGCAGTTCGCGATACCCATTGGGATCCCCGAGTCCATATATTGAAGACACCGAAGCGACGACGATCACGTCACGACGTTCAATCAGAGACTTCGTCGTGGACAGGCGCAAGCGTTCAAGATGATCATTGATCGCCGAGTCCTTCTGAATAAAACGATCACTGCCCGGCATATACACTTCGGGCTGAAAGAAATCATAGTAGGAAACAAAGAATTCAACCGCATTTTCAGGAAAGAACTGCTTCATCTCCTCGTAAAGCTGCGCCGTCAACGTCTTGTTGGGAGCCAGCATCAAGGTCGGACGATTGAGGCGGTGAATGACGTTTGCCATCGTAAAGGTCTTGCCCGAACCCGTGATGCCCTTCAAGGTTTGGTGCTTCGCCCCTTCCTCTATACCTTCTATCAGTCGCGCTATCGCTTCGGGTTGATCACCTGCCGGAGTATAGGCGGAGTGCAAGATGAAAGTACCAGTTGGCATTGGAAAACCTCCCTGTTGAACATCGCGAAGCCAGAGTATCCCGGCGAATGGGGTCATGCTAATCCAGAACCGCTTTCCGGCCGACGTGGAAGCACCCGGCTCATCGGAAACGTTTCGGCGCGCCGCCCGAATGGCTGATCTCAGTGTATAGCACCGCTGCCACGCGGGTAGGCTGTCCGCCCCCCCGCCCCCTAAGGCCGCACCAGCGAGCACCGGGGTTAGCATCCCGTAGATGGGTGTACGCCCATCGGATCCCGAGACAGGCCGTCACACGGCTTCGGGTTTCCGCGGGCGCACGCTCCTAGCTGGGCGTACCACCCTTATCCTGAGCAGCCTTCGGACGTAGACTCCGATGAACGCCAAGAAGCGCTTGAATGGGCGCAACGACTTCCGGGCTGTGAACCAGCTCGAGCAGAGCAGTCAGCGGGTCGGATTTCAGGCGGTGTTTAGCAGCGACAAAGCCGACGCTCGCCTGAGAACCCGGTCCTGTAATGGCAAGCGCCCGAAGGTGTGGAATCTGTTTCAGCCGCGCTGCCAGAGATTGGGGTAGCACCGTCGAATATCTCCCTGAGGCAACATGCGCCGCGAGAACATCAACCGAGTCCGTATAGATCGCTCCGGCGCACAGCGACAACTGGGCTTGAGCGATCTCTGGAATTGATGAGTTCAGAAGGCAGAGTCGCAGCTTTACGACGTGATCCCACTTGATACTCCGTGGTCGCGTTTGACGACTGGCCTGGAAAAGAAAGATTCGTTCCCGATAGAGCAAATGGGTATCCAGGCTCTTGTCGTGAAGGTCGTCGAGATATCCCAGCGCGATATCAAGCTCGCCGTCACTCAAGCCAGAAAATAAACTGGGCGCACTGCCGGTAATGATAGATTGCTCCAGGAGTGGCATCTTTTCAGCAAGCGCCACACTGAGAATGGGAGCAACGGCAGAAGTCCCGGGTAGTACGCCAAGGCGGAACTGGCCCTCGATATCATGTTGAAGCGCCGACAGGTCCCGCTTGAGACCTTTACAGTCGTCATGCATCTGTTGCGCCCAGGCCAAAACCAGCATACCTTCCTTGGTTAGCCCGTCATAGCGCTGGCCGTGTCGCACGATCTCGGCATCCAGATCCTTTTCTAACTGCCTGATACCGGCGGAAAGGGTGGGCTGCGAGACATTGCAGCTTTTGGCTGCTTTACCGAAATGGCCTTCGCGGTTCAAGGCAATCAGGTATTCGAAATTTCGTACGATCACGTATGCCTCTTGGGGTGACTTTCCGCGGAACGCCTTTCGGCAACGATAGCTCTCATTCTGTGTACACGTATTTTCTGTGATTTCCCTCTTGGCGATTGAGGGGAATGCTGGGAAGCGAGGAACCTGCACCTCAGGACTATACAATTCGGCGACCACGAAGCCCGCCACAGTGCACATCTTCGTATGGCTGGACGTGGCCGTCACGTCAATCTGACGGCTCCGTCGTAGGCTATATGGCTGCCAGCGGGCTTATGCCTTCGGTTTTGTTGGCGATGTGTCGACAGCCCGATGGCCGATTCGCAGATCGGCATGACTCCGGAAGGGATGCTGCTAGCCAGCGCAGTCGCCCGGGAACCGTTGTATGAATCGCTCCCGGAAGTAGAAAGATCGGGCGCCCTGACTACGGTTGCCTTTACGCGAAGGCATGAAGATGGATGTCGTGTGGCCAGATCATCACAAAGGCGATTGTGAAACTCGCGCGTATCCCAGGTCGATTGAATGAGGCTAACAGAGACGCTTCCCAAACTCACGCTTTAAGCAACTTATTCCGCCGTGAAGCTGTAGACGGCGAGCTTGTTACCGTCGGGGTCACGGGTGTAGGCAGCGAAAGCGTTCGGTGCGCAGCCACGCGGAGCAACCGCGCCTTCGTCAGGGCGGCCCAGCGACAGCGCGGCGTCATGAAATGCCTTGACTGCCGAACGGTTCGATGCCTTGAAGCTGACGGTGACGCCATTGCCGACGCTAGCCGGTTGACCATTGGCGGGCTTCAGGACGAAGAAGCTCGGCGTGCCGTCGCCCAGATCGAACCGATGTCACCGGAAAGATCTGCGCTACGCGACCAGCCCAGGGTCTTGAGAACCTTGTCATAAAATGCGCGTGCTTCGGGCAAGTTGTTGGTGCCAACCGTGACGTGGGTAAAAGTGGTGATAATCCTATTCCTCAAGGAAAGTAGCGAAATCAAAGTTCTACTGGTGCCGTCGGTCCGCGTGCTGGTGTTGTAAGCGAATCGGCGAGATTGCAAAGCGATCTGTCCGGGGCAGCCTGGCAATCCACTGCGTGTCAGCGAAGCCATCGGGCTGTCTATGCACATTCAGCAAGACCAAGTCTATTGGCACGTCACGGACGATTTTGGCCAAGTTCCTTCCTGTCAATCACGTGGAGTCGTGAAATGTTTCCCCTTTTGCATGACGGTCAACCCGTCATAGAGTCCGGCGGTTCCGATTCTCGATGCGCCACTGCGTCGGCGGGCAGCCATCAGGTGCATCTCGTCATCTACCCGGGCTTCAAGTTGATGGAGGCGGTTGGCCCGGTCAGCGTGCTCAGCTATGCGAACCGTCATCTGGCGTTGCAGGGGGATTCGAGGCGATACGAGATTCATATCGTGGCGCCGCAGGCCGGACGTATTCCCTCGGACACGCTGATCTCGCTTGAGGCAAGTGCTGGTTTGCCGGAGCGTGAGGCGCTCTCGACGGTGCTGGTCGCTGGCGCGCTGGACATCGAGACAGCGGTCGCGCGCGAAGCCGGGCTGGTCGACTGGTGTCGCCGGCGCGCAGCTTCAGCGAAGCGCTTCGCCGCACTGTGCTCGGGAAGTTTTTTTCTGGCGAACGCTGGCGTATTGAGTGGGCGTCGTGCTGCCACCCACTGGAGTGTTGCAACCCTGCTGCAGCAGCGGTTTCCCTCGGTGGAGGTGGACGCAGATGCCATCTTCATCCAGGAGGGCAACATGTGGACCTCGGCAGGTGTAACTGCCGCGATTGACCTTACGTTAGCGTTCGTTGAGCAGGACTTCGGTCGCAACCTTGCGCTGACCGTAGCCCGGGATCTCGTCATCTATCTGAAGCGGCCGGGCGGGCAGTCACAGTTCAGCGATCTGTTGAACAGCCAGATGACGGCTGCACCGGAGATACGTGATGTGCAGAGCTGGGTGATGTCCAATCTGAGCAAGCCCCTGCAGTTGGAGGATATGGCCGACAAGGCGGGAATGAGTGTTCGCAACTTCACCCGCCTGTTCAAGGAGGAGGTCGGAATATCGCCGGCCAGCTATCTGGTTCGTGCGCGTTGTGAGCGGACCGCGACGTTGCTGCTCGACAGCGACCTGCCCCTGAAGACGATTGCCTCGCGGGTTGGTTTCCCGACCGAAGAGCAGATGCGCAAAGCATTCGTACGTCAGTTTTCGCTCACGCCACGTGCCTATCGGGCACGCTTTAGCACCAGTAGCCTGAAGAGTGCATGAGCGATGCCCTTGCGTGGGGAGCGACATTAAGTTCCCGCTGGTGAGCTACCTTAGCAAACCGGGTGGCAACCGTGGCAGCAGAGAAGCGAGCGGGAACGCGATACCACGGCTTGTGCGCTACGCGCCGCGACAATAATTCCCACCTGTCCCAGATTGAAATCACGCTCGACCAGAAGTTCCGTAAAGGCAGCGAGCGGCAGCACGACTGAGGGGTGGAACAAGTGGGCTTTGACCAGGGCTTTCATTTTCGACTCCGTCATTGGAAGGCCGCACAGGATCAAACTCGAGCGAGTGGTTGCTGGTTCGCGATCAGCGGCAGGATAAGAAACACTTTATTGGATTAGTGCGGACGATTCTGGACAGAAATCCCGTCGAAGAATCAATTGGATGCGTGCAAACCCTGACTACGCAATCGGGTCCGCGCACGTTGGTTGACGCGCCCGGACGGGACGCCGCAACTGATGGGGCTGCACAGAGCTCCCCCACATCAGGACAATCGGGCGTCACAGGGCGACCGGAATCGCGGCCCGCCCCGTAATTCATGGAGCGCTGGCCGGTGTATGCGCTCGTGCCCGCTTCGCGAAACGGCACGATCCGCGCCGGCCCAGTGACCCTGATCGCCCGTTCAAAGGGCGATGATCGATGTGTTCTATCAATTCATAGAATTTTCGAGTTTGACCTGCTGCGGCGAAGATGCGATTTTTCACCAGTAACGAATTCGGAACGGGCCTTGAATGCGCGAGCCTGGCACCTGTCTATTTTCCAGAGGATCGCACCACAAAGTCACGACCGTCATTTGTTACGACCGGCACCTTAATGCACTTAACGCAGGAGGTAAGCGAAATGGCTCAACCTGGTAACAGAATCGTCACTTTCGAAAAGCCGATGGAAATGAAAGTTAACACTTTCAAGTTCCCCGAACTCATCACTCCCCAAGGAAAAAGCGCACCTCACGGAGCGATCCTCAAGATCGTCACGACAAACATCTGTGGTAGCGACCTTCACATCTATCGAGGCTCCTTTCCGGTGCCCAAAGGGATGACGATGGGTCATGAGATGACCGGCGAGGTGATCGAAGTTGGGTCGGATGTCGAGTTCATCAAAAAGGGCGATGTCGTTTCCGTTCCGTTCAACGTGGGCTGCGGCCGATGTTACAACTGCAAGCACATGCGTTCCGAAGTTTGCGAAAATACGAATACCGACGTCGACTGCGGCGCCTATGGGTTCAACCTCGGCGGCTGGACCGGCGGACAGGGCGATTACCTGTTCGTCCCTTATGCCGATTTCAACCTCCTGCGCTTTCCTGACAAGGACGCAGCGATGGAGAAGATCCGCGACCTGACTCTTCTCTCCGACGTGCTGCCCACCGCTTTTCATGGTTTCGCCGCGCCAGACTGGCCCGCAGCGCCAGCATATATCGTGGGCGAGAATGTACTGATCTTCGGCGCCGGGCCGGTAGGACGGGCAGGCGCAGCGTGTGCGAAGCTGCTCGGAGCCGGGGCAATCGTCGTTGCCGATTTCATCCCGGAGCGGCTGGATCTTCTCAAGCCACACGGTATTGAAACGATCAACCTCTCCGACGGAACACCGATTGAAGATCATCTCGAGCGCATTACCGGCCATCGGGAGGTCGATCGCGTCATAGACTACGTCGGTGTCGACTGTCGCGGCTTCGGTCCAGACGCGGGCAAGATCGTGGAGAACGCGGTCACAAACGCGATGCTGAAATATGTCCGGGCCGGTGGAACGACGAGTACCGTCGGTGTTTACTGTGCGAATCCGATTTCCAAAGACGCGGCAGCGAAGGCAGGTCATATGGATCTGGAATGGTCGAATGCATGGATCAAATCGCCGCGCATGGCGGCCGGCCAGTCCCCTACCGCGAACTACAACCGGGCATTGATGAGAGCGATTCTGAACGACCGGATGCCCTATCTCACCCCGATGATGAACATCAAGTTCATCAAGCTGGAAGATGCTCCGCAGGCGTACAAGGACTTCGATGCCGGTTCGGCGTACAAGTACGTCATCGACCCGCACGGTTCGGTCAAGCATTAATGTTCTAACAAAAAACGTTTCTTATCCCGTAGTCGATATTTCAAAACCCCATGACCCGTCGCGCAAGCATTGCTGCGTGGATGAGGAGACCAATACTTTCCAAAGGGTGACCCGCTTTTAATATTTCACATCTGCCGACTTCCCTTGTTCTATACTGGTGTATAGTATACGAAACGAGGCTGTCGCAGATGTGCTTACGGTATGTTGCTTCCCGTAACCCGTACCTTAGCTTTCGACGCGGCTCACAGCAGTGTTTTCATATTTTGCTAGCCGGCTCGCTTCATCCGTTGAAGAGCCTATTGACCCAGGGAACCTCTGCTGTGGCCTATCTTCGAATCGTACCGGTTGCATACGCACGTGGACCTGATCATGTATAGCGCCCCACTCCGTCCTGGGCTCGACGTGCTGCGCGATCACATCCACCTGTTCAATGCGTGCCACCGGGGCGTAGAGCGTGAATGTCTGCGCGTGACCGGCGATGGACACCTCTCTCTCAGCCCCCACCCCGGTGGCCTCGGTGCTGCGCTGACTCATCCGCAAATCACCACCGATTATTCCGAATCCTTGCTGGAGTTCATAACTCCAGCGCTTGCAGATCCGGTGCGAACGCTCGAAAGCCTCGATGATCTGCATCGTTCCACCTACGCAAACCTTGGCGATGAATTCCTGTGGAGTTCGTCCATGCCATGTGCACTGCCTGCCGAGGAAGAGATTCCGATCGCCATGTATGGAACCTCGAACACAGGCAGGCTCAAGCACGTCTATCGGAAAGGCCTCGCTCTGCGCTACGGGCGTACCATGCAGTGCATTGCCGGCATTCACTACAACTTCTCACTGCCGCAGGCGATCTGGCCGCTGCTTGGTGGTGGGAATCGCAGGGAACGCACTGACCGCGACCTCAAGTCCTGGGTTTATATGGGGCTGATCAGAAATTTTCACCGCTACAACTGGCTGCTGCTGTATCTGTTCGGAGCCTCGCCTGCAGTAAACGCTGACTTCCTGCGCGGTCGTCGCCACGAACTGGAGAGGTTAGACGGTGAAACCCTGTACCTCCCTCATGCCACGAGCCTGCGGATGAGTGATCTGGGCTACCAGAGCCATGCCCAGTCAAGCCTAGCGCCCTGTTACGACAGTCTGACGGGCTACATCGACGCGCTGGTAATGGCGATGGGCACGCCTTATCCGTTATATGGGCAGATTGGCACGCATCGGGGGGCGGAATGGGTGCAACTCAACACGAATATTCTGCAGAGTGAGAACGAGTTCTACTCGAACATCCGGCCCAAGCGCGTCGCCCGCGCTGGAGAGCGGCCTGTAGAAGCGCTAAAGGACCAAGGGGTGGAATATGTCGAGGTGCGCAGCCTTGACATCAACCCCTTCCTGCCGTTGGGCATTGATGAGTCACAGGCGCATTTCCTTGATGCGTTCCTGTTGTTCTGCGCCTTGCGTGAGAGCCCACTTTTGCGTGACGGAGAATTTGCGCAAGGGGTTGCCAATGGGCTCACCGTAGCCAGGGAAGGTCGTCGTCCGGGACTGGTATTGCAGCGTGGAGCCCAATCTGTTTATCTGAAAGATTGGTCCAACGAATTGCTCGCCGACATCGCGCCACTGGCTGAAATGCTCGATTGTGCAAAGGGTGGCGGCAGCCATCGTCAAGCCCTCGCGGCTCAAAGCGCGAAGGTCAACGATCCGTCGCTCACGCCCTCGAGCATGATGCTGGCGACAATGAGCGAGCGCGGTGTGAGTTTCAACCGCTTCGCGATGGATCAAAGCCGGCTTCATGCGGAGTCTTTCCGCAAGCGTCCGCTGCCTGCTGACAGGCTTATGGCCTTCAGGGCGTTAGCGGACGCATCGCGGGCCGAACAGGCGCGCCTTGAAAAAGAACAGGCGAGCGGCTTCGACGCATTTGTGGGCGCCTTTCAGGGGAGTCTCCTGTCGCTCTCCGGTGACCACGCGACCCTGATCTAACTTTGCCGGCGTCCGGGATTGGGCAATTACGTCAGGTACGCAGGGTTGGAGGGCGCCTGCGCGCAGGAGTGTTCCGTCTTCGAACTCGATGGTGGTTGCGCATGACTCCGGTCGGTCTTCAAAATCGTTTCAGTTGCACTAGATACTATTGGGTAGTATAGTATGTGAACACTACCACCCGGGAAGGGATCTCATGCCATACAGCCCCAAAGAGAAGAAGCAGGCGCTTACGCGTGTTCGACGTATCCGAGGGCAGGCAGCGGCTCTCGAACAGGCGCTTGAAGACAATGCCGAATGCGCTGCCGTTCTTCAGCAACTGGCAGCCATCCGGGGTGCAGTCAACGGCTTGATGGCAGCTGTGCTGGAGAGCCATCTGCGAGAGGAGTTCCCGGATAGTGGAACGACGACCGATTCGCAGAAGAAGTCCATCGATGAAACGATCTCTATCGTACGGTCCTATCTTCGTTAGCCCCCGCCACGGCGGCGGGTCCTGAAGATTCAACTCAGTAAAGGAAGCGACATCATGAAATCACGTGCAGCAGTTGCCTTCGGGCCCGGAAAGCCGCTGGAAATCGTCGAGATCGACGTCGAGCCGCCGCGCAAGGGCGAAGTGCTCGTCAAGATCACGAACACCGGCGTTTGTCATACCGATGCCTTCACCTTGTCGGGTGATGACCCCGAAGGTCTCTTCCCGGTCGTGCTGGGCCATGAAGGCGCGGGCATCGTCATGGAGGTGGGTGAAGGCGTGACCAGCGTGAAGCCGGGCGATCACGTCATTCCGCTCTACACCGCCGAATGTGGCGAATGCCTGTTCTGCAAGTCCGGCAAGACCAACCTCTGTGTCGCGGTTCGCGCGACCCAGGGCAAGGGGTTGATGCCCGATGGTACGACCCGCTTTTCGTACAACGGTCAACCGCTTTACCACTACATGGGCTGCTCGACCTTCAGCGAATACACGGTAGTCGCCGAGGTATCGCTGGCCAAGATCAACCCGGACGCGAACCCGGAGCACGTGTGCCTGCTCGGTTGCGGCGTGACCACCGGTATCGGCGCCGTTCACAACACGGCCAAGGTGCAGCCAGGCGACTCGGTAGCCATCTTCGGCCTCGGCGGTATCGGTCTCGCTGCGATTCAGGGCGCACGCCAGGCCAAGGCGGGTCGCATCATTGCCATCGACACCAATCCGGCCAAGTTCGAGCTGGCCCGTACATTCGGCGCGACCGAATGCCTCAACCCCAAGGACTACAACAAGCCGATTCAGGAGGTCCTCATCGAGATGACCGGCTGGGGTGTCGACCACACCTTCGAGTGCATCGGTAACGTCAACGTCATGCGTTCCGCACTGGAAGCGGCTCACCGCGGTTGGGGGCAGTCGATCGTCATCGGCGTTGCCGGTGCCGGCAAGGAAATCTCGACCCGTCCGTTCCAGCTGGTCACGGGCCGTGTCTGGAAGGGTTCCGCTTTCGGCGGGGTCAAGGGCCGCACCCAGCTTCCCGGCATGGTGGAAGACGCAATGAAAGGCGAAATCGATCTCGCCCCGTTCGTCACCCACACCATGGGTCTCGACGATATCAACGAAGCCTTCGATCTGATGCACGAAGGCAAGTCGATTCGCACGGTGATCCACTACTGATTCACGGATCACGAACTATCCATTCAACACCAGACATCAAGGAAACTCTCCATGTCCACTCCAGTTATTTCCGGTGACGGCATCTTCTCGCACGTCTTTCTCGGCGCCGCCGACGTTCAGAAGTCGGTCGCGTTTTACGACGCCGCTTTGGGTGCTCTCGGCATCAAGAACCTCGGTCCTTTCGGCAGTGGTTGGGTGCTTTACGGTCGCGACAAGCCGGCCTTCATCATTGCCCGGCCGGGCAACGGTGAAGCGCCGTCCAGCAATGGCGTGACCGTCGGCTTTGCCGCCGCCACTCCCGCCGAAGTGGATGCCTTCCATGCCGCCGGCCTTGCCGCAGGCGGCACCGACGAGGGCCAGCCTGGCCCGCGTGGTCACCTGCCGGGTGCCTATGCGGCCTACCTGCGTGATCCGGCAGGCAACAAGGTTTGCTCGTACACCTTCGTCTGAAAGCAAGGACGCTGAGAGTCTTCCAAAGGAGCCGGCACAAGCCTCTATTCGGCTAGCGCATTAGCCAAACCGGATAGGGCGTGCCGGCTCACGAGGCTCGGCCCGCAGCCGTGTACGAAGTGCACGGCTGCGGGCATTTACCGCAAAGCGTAATGCTTTTCAGCCAATGGGAAATGAGGTCGTTATGAAAGAGCTGGCCAACATCAATATGACGACCGCACAACCCGCCTCGACCGCCACTGTGTACGGCATGCCGGCCTATGCTGATCGTGCTGCAGCCGTGGGTGAAGTGCATGCGCGCCCGCATCTGTTGATTCAGGCCCCCCGCGGCATATTGCAGTTCGCCTTCATGACCGAAGGAGACACCGCCAGGGACCAGGCAGCGATGAGCGAGTTGTCTCATCGCTTCGGCGTTGCCGAGCCCGACCACGCTACGCCGCTTCACGGCTTGACATGGGATGAGGGAGACCTGCACTGCGAAAAACACACCGAGTTCTCGACGTATCTCTGGTGTGCCGCGCTGGATCCCGAGACCGGAGAGCCATGCGGCGAAAATCCGTTCAGGCACGGCTTCGTTCCTCCCGGCCCGGTCGTATCCGGCATACGTTTGAGACTGCTTCCATGGACGCCGGAAACGGAGAAGGAGGCCGATCGCTTTGATCCTGCCAGTCTGTGCTACTCGCTGGTGGAGAATGGTTCTGCCGCCATCCTGACCGACTTCCGCCAGGGTGAGGACGGTCTGACGCATATCCTGATCCTCTCACGCGATTTGAACCCGACGCGCGCAGGCGCGCTGGCCCAACGCCTTCTGGAGACCGAGACCTATCGGACCCTGGCGTTGCTGTCCCTGCCATTAACACGGTCGATGACGTCGGAGTTGCGGCGCATGGAGTCGCGACTCGCGGCGATCACCGACGAGATGTGTACGAGTCTGGTGGGAAGACGCGACAGCGACGTTCTTCTTGCCGAACTGACCCGCCTGGCGGCTGAACTGGAAGCCGGCGTTGCGGCAAACCTCTATCGCTTCGGTGCCAGCCGCGCCTACTACGAGATCGTTGAGGAAAGGCTGGAGGCGCTTTCGGAAGAGGTTGTGTCCGGGTACTGCACCTGGCGCGATTTTCTGCAGCGCCGCATCGCCCCGGCGATGCGGACATGCCAATCCGTGAAGGAGCGTCAGGCCAAGCTCTCCGACAAGCTGAATCGGGCCATCTCGCTTCTGCGCTCCTGGATCGACGTCGAACTCGAACGCCAGAACCGGGACCTGCTGGCGTCGATGAACAACCGGGCGAAGATGCAATTGCGCCTTCAGCAAACGGTCGAAGGCCTGTCGGTCGCGGCAATTTCCTACTACGTCGTGAATCTTCTTGGCGATGTCGTGAAGGGCATTCCCGGCATTCACGACATCGTGGAACCCGACTCCGCGGTTGCGATCCTCGTGCCCGTGGTCATGCTGGCGATCTGGTGGACCGTGCGCAGGATCAGACACGCCCACGGCGATCCGGCAGCGGAAGAAAAGTCTTCCTGAGGGGCCCTGAGGGGCAGCCATCCTGGCGCGCGATTGCAGCGCCATTCGTTTGAACATAGGAGAACAACATGGAACGCGTCGAACATCACGCCAGCTCTGATGGCTGGCAGGACGTCTATCAACACGAATCCACGACACTCGGCTGCACGATGAAGGTCGGTGTCTACCTGCCCCCGCAGGCGCAGCACGGCAAAGTGCCGGTGCTGTACTGGCTTTCGGGCCTCACCTGTACCGAGCAGAACTTCATCACCAAGTCCGCAGTCCAGCGCTACGCGGCCGAACATGGCATCGCCGTCGTCGTACCGGATACCAGTCCTCGCGGCGAAAGCGTTGCCAATGATCCTGCCTACGACCTCGGACAAGGGGCGGGTTTCTACGTCAATGCAACCCAGGCTCCCTGGGCTGCGAACTACCGGATGTATGACTACGTCGTGCAGGAGTTGCCGGCGCTGATAGAGGCTCACTTTCCCGTGACAGCGGAACGCAGCATCAGCGGCCATTCCATGGGCGGACACGGCGCCCTGGTCATCGCTCTGCGCAATCCGGGCCGTTATCGGAGCGTGTCGGCTTTCTCGCCCATCGTCGCCCCCACCGAGGTGCCCTGGGGACACAAAGCCTTCACGGCTTACCTGGGCGGCGATCAGCAAGCGTGGAAGCAGTACGACACCGTGGAGTTGATTCGCACCGCCCAGGAGCGTTTGCCATTGCTGGTGGAGCAAGGCCTGAGCGATGAGTTCCTCGAGAGCCAGCTTCGCCCCGAACTGCTGCGCAAAGCATGCGAAGAGACGGGTCACCCGCTGACGCTAAATCTGCGTCCGGGCCACGATCACAGCTATTACTTCATTGCCAGCTTCATTGGCGAGCATATTGCACACCATGCATCAGCGCTGAACCGCTGAGCGAAAGGAGATCAGGTCATGATAAAGACCTCTGGAAACCGGCATCACGTCGTCATCATCGGAGCCGGCTTCGGTGGGATCGAAGTTGCCAACCAGCTTGCCGGCACCGAGGTCGACGTGACCATCATCGATCGGCGCAATCATCACTTGTTCCAACCCTTGCTCTATCAGGTTGCGGGGGCGTCTCTCTCGACCTCGGAGATCGCCTGGCCTATTCGCTATCTCTTTCGCAATCGACCCGAAGTGAACACGTTGATGGCCGAAGTGGAGGGTGTCGATCAGGACGCGCGCGAGGTTATTCTCAACAATGGTTCGCGGCAAAGCTACGACACGCTCGTGCTCGCGACAGGTGCGACCCATGCCTATTTCGGGCATGACGAGTGGGAGCCTTTCGCACCGGGGTTGAAGACGCTGGAAGATGCCACGACCATTCGAGGACGCATCCTCGCTGCCTTCGAAGAAGCTGAGCGCACGAGCGATCCTCAGCAGCGTGCTGCGCTGCAGACGTTCGTCATCATCGGTGGTGGCCCTACCGGGGTCGAACTGGCCGGAACCATTGCCGAACTTGCGCGAGACACGCTGGCACGCGACTTTCGCTCAATCGACCCGAGCACGTCGCGTGTCGTACTGATCGAGGCTGGCCAGCGTCTGCTGTCCGTCTTCCCGGAGGATCTTTCCGCCTATACGCGCCAGGCGCTCGAGAAGCTCGGCGTCGAGGTCGTACTGGGTACGCCAGTCACCGGGTGCTCGGCCGAGGGCGTGGTATACGGCGGCACGCCTCTTTCGGCCAGGACCATCGTGTGGGCCGCCGGGGTCCAGGCGTCTCCCGCTGCCCGCTGGTTGAGCGCTACGTCTGATCGTGCTGGCCGGGTGGTCGTTGGGCCTGACCTGACGGTGGCTGGCCACCCGGAGATCTTCGCCATCGGCGATACGGCTTCGTGCACCATGCCCGACGGAAAGCCTGTACCGGGCATCGCCCCGGCGGCCAAACAGCAAGGCAAGTACGTCGCCAGCCTCATTGGACGGCGCCTGAAGGGCAAGCCCGTTGACGGACCCTTCAAATACCGGCATCAGGGGAACCTGGCCACCATCGGCCGCAGCCTGGCGGTCATTGATATGGGGCGGGTGAAGCTGCGTGGTGCCTTTGCGTGGTGGATCTGGAAGCTTGCGCATATCTACTTTCTGATCGGCACGCAAAATCGCCTGAGCGTCGCCTTGAGTTGGGTATGGAACCACAGCATCGGCTATCGGGGCTCCCGCATCATCATGCGTGCGAGCACCGACAGAGATCGCACATCAGCGTCCATGACGTTGGGTAAATCCGGCCACCTGGATTAAGGCGCTCACGTTATCGAAACAATTCGCAAAAATGCCAGGGAGATGAACTTGACCGATCTGTTCACGACCAAACCCAAGCCTCCCTTAGCCGAACTCCTGCGTCCCAGGACGCTGGACGAATTCGTCGGGCAGCGGCACCTGCTGGGCGCCGGCAAGCCGCTGCGCCTCGCATTCGAGGCGGGCAAGCTGCATTCGTTCATCCTTTGGGGACCACCAGGCGTGGGCAAGACCACCCTGGGGCGTCTGGCCGCCAGTGCAACCGACAGCCGGTTCATTGCCATCTCGGCCGTGCTTGCCGGGGTGAAGGACATCCGGCAAGCCATCGACGAGGCCCAGGCTGAACTGGACAACCATGGTCGATCGACGGTGCTTTTCGTCGATGAGATCCATCGCTTCAACAAGGCGCAGCAGGATGCCTTGCTGCCCCATGTCGAGTCGGGACTTCTGACTCTGGTGGGGGGTACCACCGAGCATCCCGGGTTGGCGGTCAATTCCGCACTGCTCTCGCGTGCACAGGTCTATACCCTCGAACCGCTGTCCGGCGACGAACTGCAGCAGCTCTATGAACGCGCGCGACCGCATCTCCAGGGCGTTACGCTGGACGCCGACGCGCTGGACCTGCTCAAGGGCTTCGCCGATGGTGACGGCAGGCGTTTCCTCAATCTGCTTGAGCAGGTGACGAATGCTGCATCGGGTGCTGGCAAGGCGGTGGTCGACGCAGCATTCGCCAGGGTGTCCACCAGTCCGTCGCTGCGCAGGTTCGACAAAGGCGGTGACGAGTTCTACTGGCAGCTCTCGGCTTTTCACAAGTCGTTGCGTGGCTCCGACCCGGATGCAGCCCTGTATTGGCTGGCCCGCATCCTCGACGGCAGCGGAGACGTCAGCCAGGTGACCCGTCGCATGGTGGTGATGGCCAGCGAAGACATCGGTAACGCCGATCCGCTGGCATTGCAACTGGCACTCAACGCCGCGCAAGCCTACGAGAGGCTGGGTTCTCCCGAGGGCGAGATACCGCTTGCTCAAGCGGTGACCTATCTCGCCCTTGCACCCAAGTCGAATGCTGCCTACACCGCCTGGGATCAGGCGAAGGCATTCGTCAAAAGCAGTGGCTCCCAGCCTGTGCCCCTCCATCTGCGCAATGCGCCGGCGAAGTTGATGAAGCAGATGGGATACCGGGAAGGCTACCGCTACGCGCACGACGAGCCCAACGGCTACGCCGCAGGACAGACCTATTTCCCGGAGGGTGTGACCAGGCCGAACTGGTATCAGCCAACGGACCGAGGTGCCGAGCGCACGATGGGGGAACGGCTTGCCTTTATGCGCTCGCTCGACGACGCGGCGGCGCGGGGGACGGACGCCTGACCGATCCCCATCCGGAATTCCGCCCCATTGCCACCTCACGAATTACAGGATAAAAACATGCCAAACCCTTCTTTCGGTGAATCCTCCTGTACCGCCGCAGCCAGCGGCCTCGTGCAGGTGCGGGGCGCGCGCGAACACAATCTCAAGGACGTTGACGTCAACATCCCGCGCAACGCGCTGGTGGTGTTCTCGGGTGTCTCCGGCTCCGGCAAGTCCTCGCTCGCCTTCGGCACCCTCTATGCCGAGGCCCAGCGGCGCTACTTCGAGTCGGTGGCCCCCTATGCGCGGCGCCTGATCGACCAGGCCGGCGTGCCCGACGTCGATTCGATCGACGGCCTGCCACCGGCGGTCGCATTGCAGCAGCAACGCGGCGCCAGCAATGCACGTTCTTCGGTAGGAAGCGTAACCACCCTGTCCAGCCTGGTGCGGATGATGTATTCGCGTGCTGGCGCCTACCCGGCCGGTCAGCCGATGCTGTACGCCGAAGATTTTTCGCCCAACATGCCGCAGGGAGCATGTCCGACCTGCCACGGTCTGGGCCATGTGTACGAGGTGACCGAGGCCATCATGGTGCCCGATCCTTCCCTGACCATCCGCGAGCGTGCAATCGCCTCGTGGCCCCCCGCCTGGCAAGGGCAGAACCTGCGCGACATCCTGGTCAGCATGGGCTATGACGTCGACCGGCCGTGGAAGGACCTGCCCAGGAGAGATCGCGACTGGATCCTGTTCACCGAAGAAACACCCACGGTGCCGGTGTACGCGGGCTTCACGCCCGCTGAAACCCGCGCCGCGCTCAAGCGCAAGCTGGAGCCGAGCTACATGGGCACCTTCACCGGCGCCAGGCGCTACGTGCTGCACACCTTTGCCAACACCCAGAGCGCCCTGATGAGAAAGCGCGTCTCCCGGTTCATGGAAGGCAAGCCGTGCCCCACCTGCCACGGCAAACGGCTCAAGCCCGAAGCGCTGTCGGTCACCTTCGCCGGCGTGGACATCGGCGAGTTCATGCAGATGCCGCTGGACCAGTTGGCAGCCTTGCTCGAACCCATCGCCCAGGGGGATTTCCGCGCCCATGTGGCGGGCGCGGGTACGGACAGGGAAGCGACCCGGCGTGACCGCGCCGAACGCGCGGCCTCCGGCCGCGCCGTCCATTCGGTGTCGCCTGACGTGCGTCGCACCTCCGCGCTGTCGGAAGAAAAGCGCCTTGCAGCGCAGCGGCTGGCTGGTGGCGTGATGGCACGCCTGCGCCAACTGCGCGGGCTGGGCCTGGGTTACCTGACGCTGGACCGGGCCACGCCGACGCTTTCGGCCGGCGAGTTGCAGCGCCTGCGGCTGGCCACGCAATTGAGTTCCCTGCTGTTCGGCGTCGTGTACGTACTCGACGAACCCTCGGCGGGGCTGCACCCCGCCGACAGTCAGGCTCTGTACGACGCACTCGACAGGCTGCGCGACGCGGGCAACTCGGTGTTCGTTGTAGAGCACGACCTGGACCTGATGCGCCGCGCACAATGGCTCGTGGACGTGGGGCCGGATGCTGGGGAGCGTGGCGGCCGCGTGCTGTACAGCGGTGAGCCGGACGGCCTGCGACAGATCGCCGAATCGCGTACCGCGCGCTACCTGTTCGACGAGATCCCCGCGCCGGGCAGCCGGGCACGCGAAGCCAGCGACTGGCTGGAGTTGCAGGGCGTCCACCGCCACAACCTGCATGGCGTGGATGCGCGCATTCCGCTAGGCGTGCTGACGGCCGTCACCGGCATCTCCGGCTCGGGCAAGTCCAGCCTCGTCGCGCAGACCCTGCCGGAACTGGTGCTGCTGCACCTGGGCCACGAGCCTGAAGACGATGCGGCGGAAAGCGGAACCGGTGAAGGGCCAGCGGTGATCGAGGTCACCGGCGGTCATCTGGCCGGTGACGTGGATGCCGTGCAGCGTCTGGTGCAGGTGGACCAGAAGCCGATCGGGCGCACGCCTCGCTCGAACCTGGCCACCTACACGGGCCTGTTTGACCATGTGCGCAAGCTGTTCGCCGCCACCCCCGATGCGCGCCGCCGCCGCTATGACGCTGGCCGGTTCTCGTTCAACGTGGCCAAGGGGCGCTGCGAAACCTGCGAGGGCGAAGGCTTCGTCAGCGTAGAGCTGCTGTTCATGCCCAGCGTGTACGCGCCGTGCCCGACCTGCCATGGTGCACGCTACAACGAGGCCACGCTGAAGGTTCTCTGGAAAGACCGCAACATCGCCGAGGTACTGCAGATGACCGTGGACGAAGCCAGCGAATTCTTTGCGGGTGAAGACGCTGTGGCAAGGCCACTACAACTGCTGCGCGATATCGGACTGGGCTATCTGCGCCTGGGACAACCGGCCACTGAGCTTTCCGGTGGCGAGGCGCAGCGCATCAAGCTGGCCACCGAGCTTCAGCGCAGCCAGCGCGGACGCAGCCTGTACGTGCTCGACGAGCCGACCACCGGGCTGCATGCGTCGGATGCCGACCGGCTGCTGGTGCAGTTGCAGCGCCTGGTCGATGCCGGCAATACCGTGGTGATGATCGAGCACGACATGCGGGCCGTGGCACAGGCCGACTGGGTGATCGACGTGGGACCCGGCGCGGGCGATGCCGGGGGCCGCGTGGTGGCCGCCGGCACCCCGCCTCAGGTGGCACAGGTGCCGGATAGCCGGACAGCGCCTTTTCTCGCCCAGGAACTGGCACGCACCGAAACGGATGTCCAACACGGACGCCGGAGACAGGGATAACCTGCGTCCATACCTGCAGATCCAGCGGTCTCGCGATTCTCGACCGCGACCGCGAGATCGCGCGTTTTGTCTCCGTTCCGTTTTGGGCGATCGAGGTCACCCTGTCCGCAGGTGGTGCTTCCTTCATCGCGCACTGGCAACCGCCGCAGGGCTGTACCGACGGCGCCGGCCGCTGCTTGCAGCAGCCCGTCGTGCAGCAGGCAGTCGAGCGTATCCGCGCGGCTGACTCCGCCCAGGTGATCAGCGTCGAGACCGGGCGCGTGCGTGAAGGTCCACCGCTACCGTTCGACTTGGGCACGCTGCAAGAGGTCTGCTCCCGGCAGTTCGGCCTGGACGTGCAGGAATGAGCGTGAGCACGTAAATCGATGGGAATTCGGGGCGTTTTGAGCAGCTTGCGTGATGTAGCGGTGGGGGTCTCCCTCAGGCATCTTGCACAAACGACGCCCAAGGGAGAGTCTCGTGTCTGCCAAGAACCGAGACTTCCAGAGTGTGCCACGTGAGTGCCCGCGATCCCAACTTCTATCACCTGCTGTTACGTATCGATCAGGACTTCGCCGAACAGACCCGCGCGCAGCGTTGTCGCTGCGGTGGCGTACTCCATAGCGCCCGCTACCCGCGCAAGCCGCGCGGAATTTCATACGAAGCCCGCTGCCACTGCGAGTTCCGCTACAGCTTCTGCTGCGCCGACTGTCGCCGTCGTACCACGCCATTCTCGGTGCGCTTTCTCGGCCGGCGCGTCTACACCGCCGCAATCATGATTGTCGTCAGCGCCACGCGTGCGAGCGCCGGTACGGCCGCGGCAATGCGCCAGCTCGATGCGCTGGGCGTGCCACCCTCGACGATCGCGCGATGGCGGCACTGGTGGATGACCGGGTTTGTCGGCACACCGTTCTGGGCGCTCGGACGGGCGGCGTTCGTGCCGCCCGTCGAGACCGCACAGGTGCCGGCAAGCCTGCTCGAGCGCTTCGCTACCACGCAGCCTGCCGAGCCATTGCCATGCCTGCTGCGCTGGCTCTCACCGCTCACCAGCGGCAGCGCCGTGAGCACCCTGCGTGAGGGACGGTAACCGCCCGCAGAACTTGTCGCTCGCCCCCCTCGGACTGCGCCGGTAGTCTCGCCTCTCCCCCGAATCGCGGCGCGGTGCGCCGCATCCCTGGAGAGAGCATGACTGAACTTCACGATTTACCCCTGCGGGATCGTTGGGCGCGCCTGCGCTTTGCGGTTGTGGGCCCCTTGCTGGCAGCACCGCCTGAACCCGGGCAGGTGCGCGAACTCATCACCGCGCTGGCCGCCAAACGCTGGCGTCATCCCGTCACTGGCGACGATGTCCAGTTCGGCCGCTCCACCGTTGAGCGGTGGTTCTACCGGGCCCGCAAGGCGGCCCACGATCCGGTGGCGAGCCTGCGCGACCGCAAGCGCCCCAGCGGCGCCGGCGCAAGCCTGTCGCCTCAGGCGGTACAGGCGATTCGCGCGCAGTACCGGGAACATCCCGGCTGGACCTGCCAGTTGCACGTCGACAATCTCAAGGTCACGCTCGGCCCGGCGAACCTGCCGTCGTACACGACGGTGCGTCGTTATCTGCGTGCGCAGGGCCTGTCCCGTGAACGCAAGCCGCGTCATACCAGCGCCGGCGCGATGCTCGCACGCGATCGCCTCGAGAAGCTCGAGGTCCGCAGCTTCGAGGTCGAGCACGTCAACGCGCTCTGGCATCTCGATTTCCATCACGGCTCGCGCAAGCTGCTCACGCATGATGGCCAGTGGATCACGCCGATGCTGCTGTGCGTGCTCGATGACCGTTCGCGCGTCGTCTGTCACGCGCAATGGTTTCTCGATGAGACCGCACGTAGTCTGATCCATGGGCTCACCCAGGCGCTCCAGCGTCGTGGCCGGCCTCGCGCACTGATGACCGACAACGGCGCAGCAATGCTTGCCGAGGAGACGACCGCCGGCTTGCTCGCGCTCGGCGTGCTGCACCAGACGACCTTGCCATATTCGCCGTACCAGAACGCGAAGCAGGAAACGTTCTGGGCCCGCATCGAAGGGCGCGTGATGGCCATGCTCGAAGGCGAGCCCAATCTCACGCTCGAACTGCTCAATCAGGCCACCCACGCGTGGATCGAGCGCGAGTACCACCACGCGCATCATTCTGAGATCGGTGGCACGCCGCTCAAACGCTATCTGGCCGGCCCCGATGTGGGCCGCGAATGCCCGTCGAGTGACGCGCTGCGCGCCGCATTCCGTATCGACGTGACGCGCGCCCAGCGGCGCTCGGATGGCACCGTGAGTCTGGCCGGCACGCGCTTCGAGATTCCCTCGGCCTACCGGCACCTGCAGCGCGTGCACCTGCGCTATGCGCGCTGGGACCTGAGCGGCGTCGATCTCGTCGACGCCGGCAGCGGCGCCGTGCTGTGCCCGCTGCGGCCGCTGGACAAGGCCGCCAATGCTGATGGCCAGCGCAGGCGACTCGATGCCGTCAATGTCGAGCCGCCACCGGCCAGTGCGCCCGGCATCGCGCCGCTGCTACGCCAGATGCTGGCCGACCACGCCGCAACCGGGTTGCCGCCAGCCTGGATTCCCGCCAACTGGCAGGAGGAGGCATGAGCCAGCGTCTGCAAGCCCTCTACGGCCTGAAGTGGAACCCGTTCTCGCCGGAGCTTCCCCTCGAAGCGCTGTACGTGCCGCCGCGCGTCGAGAACTTCTGCTGGCGCATCGAGAACGCGCTCGTGCGCGAAGGCGGCTTCGCGATGATCCACGGCGAGCCGGGGACCGGCAAGAGCGTGGTCATGCGCGTGCTGGCCGAGAAGCTCGAGCGACTGACCGATCTGACAGTCGTCTCGATCAATCATCCGCAGAGCAACCTTGCCGACTTCTATCGCGAGATGGGCGACATCTTCGGTCTGGAACTCCGGCCGCACAACCGCTGGGGCGGCTTCAGGTCGCTGCGCGACCGGTGGATGTCGCACCTGCAAAGCACGCGCCGGCGCCCAATCCTGCTGATCGACGAAGCGCAGGAAATGAGTCCCGGCGTGCTCAACGAACTGCGGCTCATGGCCAGCGCCCGCTTCGATTCGCAGCCCCTGCTGTGCGTGGTGCTCGCCGGCGACACGCGCCTGACCGACAAGCTGCGGCGCGACGAACTGCTGCCACTGGGCAGCCGTATCCGTTCCCGCCTGGGGACCGAGAAGGCTTCGGCCGACGACCTGCTGGCCTGCCTCGAACATCTGCTCGCCAGCGCCGGCGCCCCGCAGCTGATGACACCGCCGCTGCGCCACACGCTGTGCGAACACGCGCTGGGCAACTACCGCGTGCTCACCACGCTCGCCAACGAACTGCTCACCACCGCCGCGCAGCGGGAACTGTCCGAACTCGACGAGAAGCTGTACTTCGAGGTCTTTGCACCATCAACACAGTCCTCGCGCCGCACGCCAGCGCGTCAACCCAACGGAGCCCGATGACATGTCCCGTAAAGCATCACCTCACAAACCCAACGCCTCCCGGAGCTTGCCATTGCCCGAGCTCTCCGACGAGGCAGCCTACATGATGCAGTTCTTCATCGAAGACCTCTATCTGTGGTTCAGCCGCGCCTACGCCACCCAGATCCGCCGCTATCGCGAGCCCTGGTACCGCGGTCCGACACAGCCGCCACACCAGAGCATTGACGAGCCATTCTGAAACGACAACGGGAGCTTCATCGCTCCCGTTTTACTTCGTCCCTCGAACATCATTTATGTTGCTCATTGCCCCATCGATTTACGTGCTCACGCTCAGGAAACGCTCGACATCGCGCAGGCCCCGTACGAGACGCACAAGGCGACGACGTACCCGCGCTCCGATTCGGGCCTACCTGCCCGAAAGCATGTTCGCCGAGGTGCCGACCGTGCTCGACAGCCTGGTCAAGACCGATCCGGCCCTGCCCCCACTGGTCGCCCAGCTCGACTGCACCCAGCGCTCGCGTGCCGGGAACGACGGCAAGGTCACGGCGCACCACGGCATCATTCCGACCCTCGAACCTGCGAATCTCGCAGCCATGAGCGAGAAGGAACTGGCCGTCTACAAGCTGATCCGTGCGCATTGCCTGGCACAGTTCCTCCCCCACCACGAGTTCGATCGCACCACGGCGCGGCTCCCCTTCGGCGGACAGAGCCTGGAGGCCGCAAGCAGGTTATCGTGCCGGGCTGGCGCCTGGTGCTGGCCGCCCCGGAACCTGCCGACGAGGAAGGCGAAGCCGGGCCACGTAGCCAGGTGTTGCCGCCGCTGCGCGAAGGACTGGCCTGCCAAATTGGCCAGGTCGATCTGAAGGCACTCAAGACGTTTCCGCCCGAGCCACCGTTCCCAAGCCGGCAGACACTGGCTGGGGAACGACGTACACCGCCCTCAATAATCAGAGCGCGCTGGTGCCGGTCTGGTGGTTCTTCATGCACGCGATCTCGAAGGCCATTACCAGCGCAGCAGTCGCAGCGATTCCATGTGGCACGGACCTCCGGCAAATCCGCATGGACGTGGATGCCGCCCGCATCAACGATCCGGTGGTGCTGGCTCAGGAGTTCGCGGACTTCACGCACGACTGCTACGGGCCGTCGCGCGCCAGGCTCTTCATGAACCGGCCGACGCTGTCCGACACGCAGATGAATGATTTGACCTGGATCGGCTCGAACTACTTCTTCAACACGGGCGGCTCCTACGACACCAACTCTATTTGCGGCCCCGGTGCGTTAACCGCCATGCGATCAGACTCCGTGCCGCTGCCAGAACTCTGCTGGCGTAATGATCGCGTAGCGGTCCGACAAGGCCAACAGATCCTTGTCTCCAGTGACCAGATACTGCGCCTTTGCTGCAATCAGAGTCATCAGCACAGGCTGGTCGGCGGGATCACGCAGCGCCACGTCCTGCTTCGCTTCGGGTTCGACTATGTCGGCCAGGAACATGAAGCTGTCCGCCAGATCGCGGATTTCCACCGGAGTCATCTGGACTTTTGGCAAACGCGGCAATACACGTACCATTTCATCCAGTATGTAATGCGAAAGTGCCACCTCCAGGCCACCTTGCCGCCAAGCCGCAACGATGCGTCCCGGCACACTACCCGGATAGGCCAGCCCCGATACCAGCACATTGGTATCGAGTACGACGCGCAATCCCGACATCAGCGCGCCTTCCGCTCGGCGGCCACGGCAGCCTCGATTTCGGCCAGGCCTTCCTCTGCCGGTACGCCGGCATAGGCATCGTTGATCCGACGGCTCAGGACGTCGAAGCGTTCCTGCATGCGCCGGATGCGGGCAAACAGCTCGGCGTCGACCAAAGCCGCGACCGGCTTGCCGTCTTTGTTGATGACGATGCTGTCGTTGCGGTACTGCACCTGGTTAAGCATCTCGCCCAAGTTCTGCCGGAAGTTCACTGCACTGACTTCAGTAATCATTGCGCACCCATGACCGATATGATTGATATGGTCATTATGGTTAAATTGCGGCATCGTGTCTAGTCCGTCAAGAGTCAGAGGCGCCCCATCGGAACACATCTGGCAACGCACCTCCGTCTCGCGCAGCCAGTTTGCTGCGCTGTACCGCGCGCCGCTGGAGCGCTACGCCGAGCTGGTCCAGCAGTTTCCGCCTCGGAAGGCCACCACCACGCCTATCCCGGGCGCATGCTGGATCACGGACCTAGAGCCGGCATCCCGGCTCTAGGTGCGTTCCTGCCACGCAGGCAGTGATGGCTGCTTCGACCTATGCCTCCGCGCCGGGCTTAGCCTGGGCTATGGCGACGATGGCGATTTCTTCGGAGATTTTGGATTTTCCTCGTCAGGGGCATATATCGATGACGACCTTGCCGATGGCATGGCCTTTTTCGAGGTGGGTATAGGCGGCACTCACATCCGTCAGGGAGAAGCGTGCCGGATCAAGTAACGGCCGGAGCTTACCCCTATCGACGAGCGCCCCGATTTCGCTCAGGATCTCTCCATGGCGAGCGAGACCCTGACCGGCAAGCATCGGCAGAAGCATGAAGATACCGATGAGATCGAGACTGCGGCCGAGGATGACTGACAGGTCATGGGATTCCCATCGCCTTGACGCTCTCGCGGCCATTCAGTTTGTAGGTGCCGAAACCGTTCGCCGGAATCTGGATACCGTCATTCAAGGCAAGCTGCGGAATAGCCGTTTCGATCATCTCGCGCTCCTCGTTTTATTCGTTGGGGGCCGAGAGGGCCGTCGGTTTTCCGCGGGTAACCGACCACCCGAGCGCGCCACGCGCCATGGCCACGACCACGAACAGGCCAACTGCCGCGCAGGCGCTACCGACCGCGAACACGGAGGGGAATCCGAAGGCTGTGGCGAACACCCCTGTCACCGGGCCGGTCAAGCCATAGGCCAGATCCTGGAATGCCGCGAATCCTCCCAATGCGGTCGCACGACTATGGACGTCAACGCGCTTGACGACTTCGACGCCCAAGGACGGAAAGGCCATCGAACAGCCGGCGCCGGTTACGGCAGCGCCCAAAAGCGCCATCGGGGCGGTTGGCGCGAGAAAGAGCAGTGCTTGCCCTACCATTTCAATGGCTAGGGATGCGATGGCAATGGGCATTCCACCATAGCGATCCGGGAGGTGACCGCACAGGACACGAACCAACACAAAAGCACCCCCGAAACAGCTCAATGCGAGGCCCGTTCCCGCCCATCCCCTGGCAGCAAAATCCAGTGAGACAAAAGCGCCGATCGCCGCAAACCCAACGCCCTGTAGCAGCACGGCCAGCCCAGGCTGCCAGATAAGGCCTATCACACTCCAGAATGGCTGGTGCTCGCCTTTCAGGGGCGCCACTCCTGCAACGGGGTACGCAAAGAAGGCGGCGATCATGGGCAGGTGGACGACCACCGTGCCCACATACGTCATACCGCCCCGGTGATAGAGCCAGTAACCGATTGGCGCGGCCAGCGCGATCGCGCCATACATCGCCATACCGGTCCACGCCAGTACCTTGCCAGAACGCGGCTGTCCGACCGTGCCGATTCCCCACCCAAACATGCCTACGATGAGCTGGCTTTCGCCAAACCCCAGCACGAGTCGGCCGACGATCAGCACGAGCAACCTGACCACGCCCGCAGCCGGAAGTTGTGCCGAGAGAACCAGCGCAAGGCCCGAACACCCGCAGAAAAACATGCCACGCAGCATGACAGGGCGCGCGCCCATGCGGTCGACCTGGCGACCGGCTACGCCTCGCGTCAGGATGGTGGCCAGAAACTGGATGCCGACCGACAGACCGACCAGGACATTGCCGAATCCCAGTGTTTTTCCGACGTAAAGAGGAACAACCGGCAACGGCAGGCCAATCGTCATGAAGGTCAGGAATACCGCTGTTGTCAGCGCGGCCAGCGCGCGGGTAGCGCGCCGGGCATCGGCTTGCGCTTGTGGGGCAAGCATCGAGTCAGCCGTAGTAACGGCAGAAGTTTCGTCACGCATGAAAGGCCTTCTTTGGGACTAGGCAACAGGAGGACACGGCTGATCGATCGGCACACGAATCAGGAGGTACGGGGGCACGCGAAGGTCTTTGCCGCCGTTGAATCCCGGGAGCCGGTCCCACTGGCCCAACGTGCAATAGACGTGGGTGGCCGTGGCGAAAATGCCGTCCGGCCATACGATGCGGGGATCTCGCGCGACCACGTCGAGGCGTCCGTCCGGATAACGACGCAGGATGGCATCGTGTTCGCCGGCGGTGAGATAGATACGATCCTGCATATCGGTCGCGAGGCCGTCGGTCATCACCTTCTCACCGTGGTCCACCACGCCGGCTGCAAGGGCCGCATCGGTGGCACCGAAATCGGCCAGCAGGTCGGTCGCGATGCTGTACAGCCTGCGGCTCGTCAACGGCGAGTAGTAGAGTCGCGAACTGTCCGCACTGAGCGTGACGCTGTCCGCGCCCCCCACCGGGAAACCGGGATGCGCCGGGTCGTAACGCAGAGGCCGCCCTTCGAGCACGGCTACGAATCCCTGTTCCGGTTGCGTCGACGGGTGATTGGTCAGCACGCGGCGTTGGCGTTCGGTCGCGATGTCAACCACGACCAGTGCGCCCGATGTGCCGAACGAGGAATCGGCGATGTAGGCGACGCCCTGCGGGCCGTGGGTCAAATCGATGCGCAAGTCGTTCATGTGGCTGTCGGGGCGCATCGCCGGCGGTTTCAGCACGATGCTCGCGATCAACCGATCCGAGTGTGGGTCGACGCCGATCACTTTGGCCGCCCCCGGCGCAATCGGTTGTCCGGCGAGCTTGCCGTCGTCGATCGCCCATAGCCGGCCGCGACTGTCCGTGGTCATGCCGTGAATCGAGATCAGGCGCTGTTCGGGCGGCTTGTCCGAGGGCAGGCTGAGGGCAGCGTTGGGATAGGGAACCAGCACATTGCCCTTCAATTCCGCCAGCGTCGCCTCGCGATGGTTATCAGCGTGCCGGGGGAAACCCACGAACACCCGCCCCTCGGGCGTTACAGCGATGCCGGATGGACCCGGACCAGGAAACGCGGCGACGATCTCGAACGAACCATCCGGTGCTGTGTCGCCGGAGACAGTCCCAGCGAAAGCGGTCGCGTCCAACACCGGTACGAGCGCTGTGCCAGCTGCGGCGGCGATGAAAGTGCGGCGCTTCAATGGAAATCCTGCCTGTATTTATCCACTGCCGCCTGCGCGCACGCTTCGTCCTTGTCGCCCCCCGGGGCACCAGACACGCCGATACCGCCAATCACGGTGCGATCAGCCGTACGTAGGGTCACGCCGCCGGGGATGAAGATCACTTCTGGTTCCGTTGCCAGCACGCCGCCGTCGAGCGGGCCGGCTACCTTCGCCGCGATCAGCTCACTGGTGGAGTCCTTGTTGAAAGCCAGGCCATAGGCATAAGCCGTATAGGCCTTGCGATAGGACACGGAAAGCGATTGCAGCGGCACCGAATCGCCCTTGATGACCGCTTGCTGGTGGCCCGAAGGATCGAGACGGTCGCCGTAACCGAATAGCCACGGCTGGCGCACACCCGTACTGCTTCGCTGGCGAGCACCTCGGCTGTTTGCCAGCGAAGCTTTTGCGTCGTGACCAGGTTGGTGCCCGCCGCGTGTGCAGCAGGGCCCGCAGCCGCGAGCAGGACCGCGGCCGAAGCGGCAGTGGAATAGAGCTTTCTGAGATGACTCATGTCAGCGCACTCACAAGATATGGAAAGCAGGAAGAGGGCATGCCGCAATGCTGCATCGCAATAATCTTCCACTCGCTTTGCATATCGATAAATGGTGTAATTCCGGAAAGAGCTTCCGGAAAGTCCATTAAATCGATGCATGCTGTCACTGAAATGGAGATCTTCGTCGAAGTGGTGCGGCAAGGCGGTTTCTCTGCAGCAGCGCGTAGCCTCAGCCTGGCATCCTCCGTCGTAGCCGATCGTGTGGCCGGTCTGGAAAAGCGTCTCGGGGTGCCGCTGCTGCTAAGGACCACGCGCCGCCAATCGTTGACCGAGGCGGGCGAAGATTACTTTCAGGAGGCCAGCCGCATCATCAACGACGTGAGGACGCTGGAAAGCCGAATTGTCGAGAGCGCGACTGCCGTGCGAGGCACACTTCACGTCACGGCACCGAACCCGCTAGGACTCCGCTGGATTGCTCCGTTCGTCGGACGGTTTGCGGCGAGCTATCCCGATATGGCGACCCAGCTGACGCTGGATGACCACTTTGCTGACATCGTCGCGCAAGGCATCGACATCGCGATCCGGGGCGGCCCCGCCATCGACGCGAACCTGATCGGGCATCACCTGTTCGACACCCGGCGCGTGGTCGTTGCGAGTCCGGCGTACCTGGATGACCACGGCACGCCCCGCCACCCTGACGAACTTGCAGCGCATCGTTGCCTGGTGTTCAACACGCAATCCCATCTTCATGCGGAGTGGCGTTTTGGACGGGGTCCAGCAGCCAGGAAGCTACGAGTGACGGGCTCACTTGCATCGACCAATTCCGCGTTGCCGGTTGCCTGGGCGGTCGCTGGTCTGGGGCTTGTCCAGAAATCCTGGTGGGAAGTTTCGGAACATCTCGCGGCGAGGCGACTGGTGACGGTGCTCGACGCCTTCGAGCCCGAACCTGCAAGCTTCTATGCCATCCATCCCGTCAGTCGCAACAAGTCCCGCAAGGTTGCGCTGTTCGTTGAGGGCCTTGTGTCACTGTTTGCCGACATGGATGGCGGAGTGAGGCTCCCACGAAGGACTTGAAACTGCGCTCTGGAGCTCGCGCACTCCACGCTAACCAGCCGACCTCACGACCGGTCTGGTTGACTTGGCGAGTTGCCTGAAGCCACTGCGACACAGATCTTTGGCGCATGGCTGGCAAATTTACGACTCAGGCATCCGCCATGCTTTTCACTAGCTGAAAGCGGCATTGTTTTGCGCTGCCATCATAGGCGCCCTGCACGGTCTAATCGATTAGATAAGAGAAAGAAATAGCGCCATGGCTACGCAGGCCTTTCGATAGATCGACAGGAGGTGATTTTCGATAGTGCGTGCGCTTATCTGAAGTTCGCTCGACCCCGACCTGGTCGACACCCCCTTCTTCAACAGCAGGGGCACTTCCAGTTCGCATACAGTCGACGCATCATCCAAGCAGCGATCTCCGGCGAGCTCGCCGCATCGGGTTACACGAACGGTAGCCTTGCATCGCGGATTCAAGGCGCACGCATCTGCATTCCGCGCGCGCACTGCTTCGGATGTACTTAGCCTGTACCAGGCTTGGATGTTGGCGTCGAGGGGCTGGGGGTGCGCAACACGCGCAGATCATGTGTGCGTCGACAAGGAGTCGGTTTCGCAACGGCGTCGCGGGCGAATCGGGCGAGATCAGGACGCCCGAACAGGTGCTCGACGCGCGCACGTATCTGGGAACCCCTGCCAGGCAAATCATCAGCCGAACGGTCCCGGGATTGCATATCGGTTTGTTCAGGGGCTCGCGCACGCTTGCCGGCGCATGCTCGCAGCCACGGAAATGCTTCCTGGAGGACGCCCGCCCGTCGAACAGCCCGGGAACGATGTGCCGTCATCCAGGCCATTCAGTGCCACCACTTCAGCGAGTTTTTGCCGCAACGGCGAGCTTGTCCGCGGCTTGCTGCGCGCTTTCGTTGTCGTCGTTCCAGAAGTTGCCGATCACGTCGTAAAAGGCACCTTCCACCGCCGGCGTATCGACCATGTCATGCGCCCACGACGGCACCAGCGTTCCCTTCGCCTGCGCGCTGGTGAAATCGGCAGCGGAACGCTGCGCACAGGTGTCGAACTTCGACAGATCCATGCCTTGCCGCACGGGAATCGAGCCCTTGTTGAGGTTGAATATCTCCTGGAACTTCGGGCTAAGAAGCAGGCTCGCGAGATCCTTCTGCCCCTTCTCGACATCCGCGCTCCTGACCTTGAAGAACGCGAAGCTGTCGACGTTGAACGTATAGGCGTTTTGCGAACCGGGAGCTGGTACGCACAGATAGTCCTTGCCCGGCACCTTCCCGGCTACGCTGAACTCGCCCTTGGCCCAGTCCCCCATGAACTGCATCGCCGCCTTACCGGAGATCACCATGCCGGTCGCCAGATTCCAGTCGCGCCCCGTCTGAGCCTTGTCGGTATAGGCCTTGATTTTCTTGAACGTTTCGAGCGCCTTGACCATGGTCGGCCCCCTGAGGGTCGACTGATCGAGTTGCACGAACGCCTTCTCGTAAAAGGCCGCACCGCCCACACCGAGCGCCACGGTCTCGAAGGTTTCGGCGTCCTGCCATTGCTGGCCACCGATCGCGACCGGCGTGATGCCCGCTTTCTGCAGTGCTTCGGCAGTCCGGAAGAACTCGTCCCACGTGGCGGGCGGCTGCGCGTTCACCTTCTTCAGCGCGTCCGCATTGATCCATAGCCTGTTGACACGATGCACGTTGACCGGCGCCGCTACATATTGTCCCTTGTACTTCATGATGCCCGAAATCTGCGGCGGAATCAGCTTGTCCCAGCCTTCGCGCTTCGCCACGTCGTTGATCGACACGAGCACGCCTTCGTCTCCCCACTCCTGAATGGCGGGCCCCTTGATCTGGGCTGCAGCGGGCGGATTGCCTGCGATCACGCGCGTCTTGAGCGCGGTCATCGCGTTTCCTCCGCCACCGCCGGCAACGGCGAAATCCTTCCAGGTATCGCCTTTTTCATCAAGCATCTGCTTGAGGACCTGGGCCGATTTTGCTTCGCCACCGGACGTCCAGTAGTGCAACACCTCGACCTCCGCGGAGCGCGCCGCCCCGCAGGCAAGGACCGCCGCGACGCCGAGCGCGTAGACCGTGAGCTTTGCGGTCCGGCCGGCCGGTTTGGGCAGGTTGCCTCGTTGGGTTCGCATCTGGCTTGTCTCCTTGCATTGTCGTGTTTTTCATGTTGCCCCACGCGGATGTTAGCGATAACAGACAACGGCGCCCTATCGGGATGAACCCTGCCCCAATCCCGCGCTTTCCTGGGCTTTCCATCCGGCACAGGCGAGGTGATACTCGCGTGATGAAAGACAAACCGACTCGCGCGGCAAGACAGCCCCGAACCCATCCGAGCCCAGGCAACGCCACGACCGCGACACCTCATGAACCCACGCGCCGCAGGCTAAGCGGACGCGCGACGATCGCCGACGTCGCGGATCTCGCACAAGTCAGCACAATGACAGTATCGCGTGCCCTGAAGGATCCGGCGCAGTTGTCGCCCGAAGCGCGTGCCCGTGTGGAAGCGGCCGTCACTGAACTCGGCTATGTCCCCAACCATGCGGCACGCACGCTCGCCACGTCGCGCTCACACGTCGTGGCCGTGCTGGTACCATCCTTGTCGAATACGGTTTTTGTCGATACGCTCGCCGGCATCCAGGATTGCCTGGGGCCGGCTGGTTATCAGATTTTAATTGGCAATACTGGTTATTCTTCCGGGAAGCAGGCGGAACTTGTCTCGACCTATCTCTCGCACGCACCCGACGGCTTTCTCGTCACCGGCATCGACGGCTCTGAAGCCATCCGCCAACGCCTGGCTGCGGCACGTGTGCCCGTGGTTCATATGTACGATCTGAGCCGCACTCCCGGCGAATGGTCGGTGGGTTTTTCGCAGCAGCGCGCGGGCTTCACCCTCACGAAGTATCTGCTCGAACGCGGCTACCAGTGTCCGGGATTCGTCGCGGCGCAGCTGGACCCGCGCACCATGCAGCGTCGTGCCGGCTTTCGCCGCGCGCTGCGCGAGGCGGGTCTCGACCCCGATGTCGAGATACTGACTGACGAACCGTCGAGTGTCGGGCTCGGCTCGAAGCTGCTCGCGCAGATGCTGTCGCATGCTCCCGCATGCGACGCAATTTTCTGCTGCAACGACGATCTCGCGCTCGGCGCACTCTTCGAGTGCCAGCGGCGCGGCATTTCTGTACCGGGCCGGATTGCGATCGCGGGATTCAACGATCTGCCGCCTTCCGCATGGTCGACCCCGTCGCTGACGACCGTCACGACGCCACGCTACCAGATCGGCTTCGAGGCCGCGCGACTGTTGTTGCAGATACTGGACGGACACCCTCCCGAGAGGAGTTGCATCGATCTGCGGTTCACGCTCACGCCGCGGGAAAGTGCCTAGGAAAACGGATGTGTCTATGGATTGCCTTTGAAGCCCGTCAAGAAGACGAAGCGCGTGCATCTCGCCTCTGACTGCGGGGGGCGGTCGCGCTGCCGTTATACATCGCGCCCGGGCACGTACGCGAAATTCGTGCCGCTGGCTGAATTCATGGCGTTGCCGGTTGAGATTCGATGCGTCGAGTGCTCGCGCAAAGCCGTTGCTATATCGACGCCGGCAGCGGATACGGGCTTTCGCGGTGGCTATTTCTGCGCGGTTGCCGCGCTGCTGCGCCAGGAGGACGGTGCAACTGGGGCGGTTCGCAGCTTGCTCAGACAGGGCGGAACCCCAGAGGGTATCGAAGTATATGCCCTTGCCCTGATTCGCGAACACGGTCTTATGTGAGAATTCGGAAGAGCGAAATGACCATTATCTTTGTGATTTGTTTGCTCGTTGCGTTTGTCTTAATCGCACGAAGGTCTCCCGCTTTCATGACTTGGGCTGGAAAGAACCAACTTGCGGCAGGCGCTATTGGCTTGCTCGTGTTCGGCGGTGCGCTTCTAACACTGAAACACGTCTCAACGGCAGACGGTCTCCAGCAGAGTTACGTGTCCAAGAGCGTGACACAGGGTTCCGCAGCGCCTGCTGAGACTCATACGACGATGCATGACGCTTTGCCGTTTCATGTGTTCTCGCAGGGCCATGACTGATCTAGTTGGCCATCGGGCGGGCCCCCGGGGGATGAAAGCGGTTTAAGGTGGCCAAAGCGTAGTATGGAAACGCGGCGGTGATCGAGTTCGGTTCTTGCCTGGTGCCCCGAGCCCGTAGCCTGATTGGACCCGCAGTCCTGCGTGCACCCCGAATTTTGACCACGGGCGAGGTCTTCCCCGAATCGAGAACGAGGACTCCTGCCACCTATCGTCCGGCAGGAGTTTCCACGGACATCCTCCATCCCCACCGTGCAGGACTGGACGTCAACAAGGACACGATTGTGGCCACCATGCGGTGCGTCTCGACACCTGAGCTTGGACGAACCCCGGAATCTGTACGCGCGTAGTACGCGATCGCGACTGCGATCGCCTCACCTGTCGACGGGTTCCGGGATATGGTCTGCATTCTTCCGGCAACAAACGAACTCACCCCTGCCCCATGTCTCAGCTACGCTTCACAACAGGGCACCGTGTAGCCATCGAAGATTGGGAAAACTGTGACGAAGCGCCTCACCCAGCTGTTTCCGCAAGCTTGTCGAGACCCGCAATCGCTCCTTCGTTCGCAAGTAGCGCACGCTTGCGAACGTAGCGCATGATGCTCGTCGCGCCATACCGTGAGCCACCCATCCCCGATTGCTTGAACGCGGTCTTCTCGCCGTCGAACATCATCACGCGCGGCAGCTCGGTATCGTTAATGCTGACGCCGCCCGCCTCCATCTTCGTCGCGAAATCTCCGGCGGTATGCGTGTCGGGGCCGAACACCGCGCCGCTTAGTCCGTAGATCGAATCGTTCATCAACTGCTCGGCCTGCGCATCGCAGGAAAAGCGCATGACGGGTACGATCGGTCCGAACGTCTCTTCCGTCATCAGCTTCATGCTGTGATCGACGTTCGCGACAATGGTCGGATCGATCCACACGGCGCCATCCACCGTTTCGCTCTTGCCGCCGAGCTTGATCGACGCCCCCTTGTCGAGCGCATCCTGCAGTTGCGCGTCGATGATGGATGCCTGCCGCTCGAAGATCATCGGACCATAGTGGCCGCCGTCGCCCATCACCAGGCTACGCCGCAAATTCCCGGCCTGTGTGCAGAGTTCGTCGACGAGCGCGTCGTATAGCGATTCGTCCGCATAGACACGCTCGATCGCGTAGCAGACCTGCCCGGAGTTGTAGAGTGCACTGCGCAGGATGGCGGTGGCCGCGCGCTTCACGTCGGCTCCTGCGAGCACCACAGCAGCGTCCTTGCCGCCGAGCTCGAGGAAAGCGGGGATAAACGCCTGCGCCGCCACGCTCGCGATCTTTTTCCCGGTTGGAACGCTGCCGGTGAACACCACCGCATCCGACTGTGCGACAAGTGCTGCCCCGGTTTCCGCCCCGCCGCTCACGAGTGTGAGCACGCCGCGCAGCGCGGGCACGGCTTCGATCGAGCGGCGCAGCGGCTCGATGAAGCGCGGCGTGATTTCGCTCGGCTTGATCACTACGGACGCGCCCGCCACCAGCGCTGGAATCGCATCGATGAATGACAGCACCAGCGGAAAATTCCACGGGCTGATCACACCAACGACGGGGTAAGCGGGATAGGTAACCTTGAACACGATATCCGGATGCGCGTCGAGCTTGCGAAACGGCGTCGCGAGTACGTTCGGCGCATGCTCGCAGAAACCATGGATAAAGTGGATTACAGCCCCCAGTTCTTCGGCAGAGATGCGATGGCGCGCAGTGTCAATCGACAGTGCGGTAACGATGTCGTTGCCATGCGCCTCAAGCTGCGCGGCCCATTCCAGCAGTGCCGCGATGCGGTGCGGCAACCCGCCGGCCTCCCACGCGCGCTGCGCTGCGCGCGCGACGGCGACCGCCGCGCCAATCTCCGCGGCATCCATGCTCCTGATTTCGTAGTCGAACTCGCCGGTGCGAGGATTGCGTACTGCAATAGAGGTCATCGTAGTTTCCTTCCTTTGCATATGTGTCGGCCGCCCACGCGCCCGCCACGTGACGTTGTGCGATGTCGGTTCATGCTAACAACGGGAAAAAGGAGGGAATACGCGCGCTACGGCAATACAGCCGATTTCCTATATCAAAGTGCGTAACGCAAATAGCAAAAGCGTGATGGCTTCATGTCTGATCCGACGGCGCAGACTTGGCAGCATCGATCGCAGATCGCTCGTCGGCATGCTGAACCACGCGGGATGGCCCCGATACGACGGGACTCGCCAGGCGGCGGGCGTCCTTTGGTGCGAAGCCAAAGTAGTCACGGAAAGCCGCGGTAAAGCTGGTCTGATGCTGATAGCCGACCGCCAATGCCACCTGTCCCACCGGCTGCCGTTCGCCTACCAGAAGCCGAAGCGCACGATCCATCCGGCAGCGATGACCATACTCGAAAATCGTCATCCCATAGAGGAACTTGAATCCACGCTTGAGCTTCGAAGCATTGGTCCCTACCGCGCGCGCCAGTTCGGGAATCGTGGGCGCAAGACGCAGGTCGCCGACGATCATCTCCCGCGCCTGCTCAATCAGCCGCAGGTCGCGCGCTGATAGCGTCTCGCCGGGGTTGTCGGCGCGCGCGTGCGCGAGCCACATCTCGATGCATGCGCACAGTATCTCCGTACACTTGCCTTCCAGATAGAGCATCTGACGCGCACCGCGATAGCGGGAATCCAGCAGTTGCTCGACGATGTTCAGGGCGTCTACGCTAAACGGCATCTGCCGGTTGTAAATCTGGTCAAATCCGACCCCTGCGAGCTCGCCGCGAATGCGGTCAGCCTCGTTGCCAACCGCACCCAGCAACCGGTCGAAATAACGCTGCGTCACGTAGAGTCCGACCGATTGCCATGGGCCTGGCCCACAGGTGACCGTGTAGCGCACGTCTGCACCCTGCCGGCATACGAGCAGGTTGGGGGCATTCACCTGCAGCGTACCGGTATCAGAAAAATCGACGCTTGCCGGGCCGGATAGTGAAAAGTGAAATTCCACGAACGACTCCGGCAAAACACTCTCGGAGCGGCTGTGCGCGTAGTTGCAGTCGGAAATCACCAGAAAGATCTCGTCGCGAATGCTGGCCATACGCCACACGCCCTCTTCCGCGTCGCCCGGAACCGGCACCGAGGCCCCATATAGTCCGAACTCGGGCACGCTGACGCAGTCGAGCCGGGTACGCAGATTGTCAAATGCCTCCGTGAGGCGTGACTCGGGTCCGGCGAGCGTGGTGCGGAACAGACCGGATAGCGAAGTCGGCATATTGGGTTCCGGAAAGAGGCAAACATCCAGCATGCATTATCCGCTCCCCCGGACGGCACGCAACGTGCAGCCGGCAGCGGACTCACATGAAAAAACCGCTTTTCCTAATTCACCGCCCCAATCGACAAAGTCTCGCCACATCGGCACGGGTATAACGCAAGCATCGCTCGCCGGCTTGGCACGGCGCGGCACCCAAATTCCGCCCTTTTTCATTGGACATCGTGAGACGATGAGACACTATCTTTCCCGCCTGCGCTCGCGTGGCGAACTGCTGACCGTCAAGCGCGAGGTCGATCCGCGCTACGAGATTGCTGCGGTCGCGCGGCGGCTGCAGGACGAAACGACAAAGCCGGTGCTCTTCACAAACGTGCGTGGCAGCTCTCTGCCCGTGTTGATGAATCTGTACACAGACCACGAGCGACTGCGTGAGATCATCCGTTGTGAGGCCGACGAAACGTTCTGCGCACGGCTCGATCGCGAAATCTCTCTCGCTGCGACGCTCGAGACGCCGACCGAGCGCGTCGCGGCGCCTACCGACTGGGTCACGGGCAAGCTCTCCGACCTGCCGATCCCCACTTATCACGCGCGGGATGGCGCGCCGTACATTACAGCCGGCGTGTTTCTCGCGAAGGACCCCGCCAGCGGGCGTGCGAATCTCTCGTTCCATCGCTCGATGGTCATTTCAGACGACGAACTGCGCATCCGGCTCGGCAGTACACACGATCTCGCGCGCTTCCAGCAGCAGGCCGAAGCGCGTAACGAACCACTCGAAGCAGCCATCCTGATCGGCGCCGACCCGGAAATATTCATGAGCGCATGCGTGTCGCTGCCGCCCGACGGCAACGAGCTTGCGCTTGCGGCGGCCATGCGCGGCGGCCCGATCGCGATGCGCCCGGCGCGCACGATCGATCTGGACGTGCCAGTCTCAGCAGAGATTGTGATCGAAGGGCGCATTTTGCCCAATATGCGCCGGCCCGAAGGTCCATTCGGCGAATTCATGGGCTACTACGTCGAAGTGGGCGACAACCATGTGTTCGAAATCACCCACGTCGGCTGGCGCGAGGGCGCAGTCTTTCAAGGCCTGATCTGCGGATCGCACGAGGATCTTCGCCCGCTCGAGGCCGCCACCGCCGCGCGTATCTACAAGGCCATTTCGAGCCAGGTGCGTGGTGTACTCGACGTGAGCTGCCGCCCCACCGTCATGAATACAGTCATCAAGCTCGACAAGCAATACGAAGGCCACGCGCAGCACGCGCTGCTGGCCGCGCTCGGCTCGCACCTCGACTACAACAAGCTCGTCATTGTCGTGGACAAGGACGTTGACATCTACAACATGGAAGACGTGATCTGGGCGTTTCTCACGCGCGGACGCGCCGATACGCGCACGATGGTAATCCATGACGTGCCGGGCTTCTATCGCGATGCGCACAAGGACCATTGGGGCCGTCTCGCGATCGACGCCACACGTCCGTGGGGCCGCGAAGCGGAGTTCGAACGCAAGACCATTCCCGGAGCCGGGCAGATCGTGCTCGACGACTACCTGCCGCATTTCTCCGCGCGGGCGGCGACATGACCGGCATCGTGCAAAAAAAGCGCGTCGTGGTCGCGATTACGGGCGCGACGGGCGCCGTGTACGGCGTGCGGCTGCTTGAGATGCTGCGCCACTGCACAGTGACGACGCATCTCATCGTGTCGCGCGCGGGCTGGATGACGCTACTCGACGAAACCGGACTTGAACGCAACGCGCTGCGCGATGCGGCGAGCGTCTATTACGACCAGAACGAAGTGGGCGCGAGCATCGCCAGCGGCTCGTTCCAGCACGACGGCATGGTAATCGCACCATGCTCCATGAAAACGCTCGCGGCCGTGGCGCACGGCTTCGACGACAACCTCATTTCCCGCGCCGCGAGCGTCACGTTAAAAGAGAACCGCAGGCTCGTGCTGCTCGCGCGCGAAACTCCGCTCACGCTCGCGCATCTGCGCAACATGACACTCGCGGCCGAAATGGGCGCGACGGTGATGCCGCCGTTGCCCGCGTTCTACGCGAAGCCCGATAGTCTTGACGCGATGGTCGACTATACGGTCATGCGCGTACTCGACCAGTTGCACGTCGAGCCTCCGGCGGCCATGCGGCGCTGGCAGGGGTTGGGCGCAGCGTATTAGCCGCTCTTGCCGTCCGCCCGGGACGGCAGGCCGGCACCCCATCGCGTTGCCAGCCAACGCCAAAAAGCCCGGCGTTGCGGCTTCTGCGCAACGTCGGGCTTTCCCGGTCAGGCACAACCAGACTGCGTGTATCGTCAGCCCGCCTGCATCTTCGCTGTGGCAGCCTTCCGGCGGTTTGCACCGCGCTTCTTGCGCTGCGCCATCGTCAGCAGCGTGCCGAGAACGAATAGCGATGTAACGAGCTTCAGGTCCGAAGGCTGGAAGCCGATCACGAGTACGACCGAGATCATCTGGAAGTAGACGATCGATCCCAGGACAGGCGCAAGCACCTGACGCAGCATCGAGCGGTTGCCGACGATCGCCTCGCCGAGCAGCAGCGCTGCGAGGCCGTTGACCAGTACGCCGAAGCCCATATTCACGTCGGCAAAGCCCTGGTTCTGGGCGAGCAGCGCGCCACCAAGCGCCGCGAACAGATTCGCGAGACCGAGACCGACCAGCGTATAGACCTTCACGTTGATGCCCTGCGCCTTGGCCATGGACGGACTCGAGCCGATCGCGCGCATCGCCATGCCGTGCTGCGTGCCGAGGAACCAGAGTACGCCCGCACCGATTACGGTATCCGTCGCGCCAAGCATGAGGATGCGAGACAGGTAGCCGCCACCTGCGGCCGGCAGCCATGAGAATACGCTCGCATACGCGAACAGCGCCGAATTCGGCTGCCCCATCACGCGGATGTTCACCGAGTACAGCATGGAGAGTACGAGAATGCCGCACAGCAACGTATTGATCTTCGCCTTCTCGTGAATATAGGCGGTGAGCAGCCCGGCCGCGAATCCCGCGAGCGTGCCGCCGAGCAGACCAATCACGGGATTGAAGCCCATCATCAGCAGCTTCGCGCACACGCAGGCGCCGAACGGGAACGAGCCCTCCGCCGTCATGTCCGCAAAGTTGATAATCCGGAACGGGATCATGATCGCGAGCGCGATCAGCGCGTAGGTCAAGCCCTGCATCATCCCGACCGGGAAAAGTCCGATAAATCCATTGATCAGATTCATGCGTTCACCGTTTGCGCCATCGGCGGCTCATCGTTGAAGGTCGCCATCAGGCGTTCCATCGTCATCGCGCGCTTTGCCTCCCCGGTCAGATCGCCGACGATCCGACCGTCGCGCATCATGATCAGGCGATTGCCGTAGTCAATCGCGTGATGCATGTTGTGCGTGACCATCAGCGTTGTCAGCTGCGCTTCGCGCACGACCTGCTCCGTCACCCGCATCACGATCTCCGCCGTACGCGGGTCGAGGGCGGCGGTGTGCTCGTCCAGCAGAAGCAGCATTGGCCGTTGCAGGACCGCCATCAGCAGCGAGAGCGCCTGCCGCTGGCCACCGGACAGCAGTGACGCCTGCGCCTTCATGCGCTTCTCAAGGCCAAGTCCGAACGACGCAATCCGCTCCCGGAACGCCTCCGCTTGCGCATGCGTGAGCCCACGGCCGAAACCACGCGCCAGTCCACGCTGGTTCGCGACAGCGAGATTCTCCTCCAGGCTCAACGCGGCTGCGGTACCAATCGACGGGTCCTGAAACACCCGCGAGATGTACTTCGCCCGCCGGTGCGTCGGCAACGTGGTAATGACACGGCCGTCGATCGAAATCACACCCGTATCGGAGATAACTTCGCCTGCGAGCATATTCAGGAAGGTCGATTTGCCAGCGCCGTTGCCCCCGACTACCACCGCGAAATCTCCGGGCAGTAGCTTGAGCGACACATCCGTCAACGCAACCCGCTCGTCGACCGTGCCGGCATGGAACGTCTTGCTGACCCGCTCGACAGACAGGAGCGAGGTGTCCTTTTCACGCATCATTGTCACCCGGGCGGAGCGTCGCCCCTTCAATTGATCAGGCATCCGCAGCCCTCGAACGATTTTGGAATGGTCAGGCCAAGCTTGGCGAACTGGCCACGGCTGATCGACGTGACATAGTCCGATTTTGCAGGCTTCATCACCGGCAGCGTCGATGTCGGTTCCCCCTTCAGCGCACGCACCGCGACGCGTGCCGCGTTTGCGCCGACCGATTCGAACGAAACGGCGTATGACGCGTCCGCCATGTCCTTCTTGATCAATTCCGTCTCCGAACTGATGACGGGTACTTTCATCCGCTGCATCGCTGCTGCCACTGCCGGAATCGCTGACTGCACGAGATTCGATCCGGTAATGTAGATAAAGCCGATGCCGTTCAGCAGCTGGGCGCGCTGCGTGATGTCGTTGACACTGTCAACGCTGACTGGTCGAAACTCAAGACCTGCCCGCTTGGCTGCCTCCTGCAGGGCGCGCGTCGTGGCGACATCATCAGCTTCTCCGGGGTTATAAAGTACGCCGAATGATTTGACGCCGGGCAGCAGCTTCTTCGCGAAGACCAACACTGCGTCGAAGTCCTGCAGGTCGGATGCACCAGCAAAGCGATCGCTGCCGTGAGTCCAGCCTGGCGTAAGGCCAGCCGCGACTGGATCCGTAACCTCCGCGAAAACGAGCGGGATATGATGATCGGCCACCGCTGAGAGTGCGACCTCGGAAACCGAAGTTGTCAGCGTCAGGATCAGCGCCGGATCCTTTGAGAGAATCTGCGAAAACATCTGGGGCATCAGCGCCTGCGTAAAGTTTGCGTCGCTGTACACGTAGTTAACGTTTTTTCCCTCGACATAACCTTCACGCGCCATTTCGGCCTTGAAACCGACCATCGTCCTTGTGAGCGATGGATGCGGCCCCAGGTTCGCAATACCAATCGTCACGGGCTGGCTGCCCTGAGCACTCACCGGCGCCATCACGGTAAACAATCCGGCGACAGCCGCCACGCCGACCATGAGAATGTTCCTCAATGTGCGGCGCAACAAAAACTTCGGAAGAACGGAAACGGTCGATTTCTTCATTGCGTGTATCCCGTAACGATATTGGATAGGCGATTTGTAGCACCGACAGGCAACACGAATTTATTCGCCAGCCAGCTTTTGCCGTTTCGCTAAAACCTGGTTCGCTTTGCCTAACTTTGCGCGCGACCGGACACTACCTGTGACCGGGCCAGCACAATTCTGGCAGCCCGCTCACCGCTCGCACACGCGCCGGTGAGCAGCGCCTGCGATGTCCAGTCCCCGCAATACACGACAGGCCGCCCGGAGGCCTGCGCAGGCGCCTCCTGCCAACGCCAGAAGGCGCGCAGGCGCCCCCCGTACCCCGGGGCGAACAAAGGCAGCATCCGGGGTATCCACTGATTGACGACCGCGACCACCTGCCGGTCGAAGTCGGGAATGCGGGCACGTAACTCTTCGCGCAGCAACACGTCAAGTTCGCCGGTGCAGCCGCGCCTGATTGCTTCGTCCACTGCCTCTGGCGCCAGCTGGCAATACACCTGCGTGAGTGGGCGCCCTTGATCGGGCGCAGCCGGCGTCTGTTGAAACGTTGCGATACGGCTTCCGACATCGCGCGAAGCGAATTGCATCTGCGCTGGGAGGGACTTTGCGAATCCATAGTGGACAACACCAAGGGCGTTGTAGTGCACATTGGCCAGCATCTGGCGCTCTATAGCCTGTGGCGTGCGGATCAATTCCCGCGCGAGTGAGCCCTGGACCGCGCAGACCACGTGATCGGCAGTCAAGGCGTCGCCGTTCGCAAGCGTGACCCTGAGACGAAGCTCATCGCCATCGCGCTGGTGCTCGACGGAAGTCACCCGCGTTCCGGTCCGCACGTCCAGCAACCCGGCAAGTGTCCGGCATACCTGTCCCATACCACCTTTAAGGGTGTGGACCGTATCCTCGCCGATCAGATGCGGCACGGTGGTGCGGTAGAACAGGGTTGATAACGCATCAGGATTGAAGCTGCGCGTCGCGCGAAACACCGGTTCAACCAGGTATGACATCGCATTTGGACCGATCTCCCTGCGAATGTAATCGGCGAGGTTCAGCCGGTCGGCCTCCGGGTCGACATCAAGCGCACTGATCGCCCAGTCCGGATCAACGCGGTCGCGCTGCGAACGCATCCGTAACGCATGCCGCACCATCGCGACCCGCTCCCCTAGATGCAACCCCGGCGTCGCCAGCGAGCGTACAGTCGGCATCAACTCGATCAGATGGTCCCCTTTCGTTGTCACACAGCGCGCGCTCAGACGGCGTAGTGGAACGAGCGCATCGCCAAGTGCGAGGTCGGCGACCAGACGATTGAACGCACCGCCGAACGGGTAGACGAGGCGCGCGCCGCTGTTGAAAACGATATCGCCTTCGCGCCGGTCTCCCATGCGACCGCCAACCGTTTCCGCGGCCTCCAGTACCGTTACATGCATGCCCGCCTGCCCAAGCCGATAGGCAGCTGTGAGCCCCGCAATTCCCGAACCGATCACAATCACGCGGGGGCCATTGCCGTCCTGGCGCGCTGCCGCCGCCATCGCCGGTCGATCATCCAGAGATGTGTCCATCGAAAATCCGCTTGCGGTCATCTCAATTCCCAAAAGTCATTCCGATCTGATGCGGGCAGTCCATCGAACGCATGCATCACATGCAGGCACCGGGCTTTCACCTGTACCACTCGCGTCCGGGAGTACAAGTATCGACCTCGTTCATCGCTCAATAAAACCCGTTTGTACGGTCGCTACTTAAAAAACGCTGGCGAATATACCCGGTGACACACGAGGCCACTAATGCACCAGGTTCAGGGAGCTTCTTTCTAGAACATATGGAAAATACCGGCCAGGGCCGAAACCTGGTTCCTGGAGCTGCTCGCTGCACACGAGGATCCCGCGCATTCGATATTCGCGTATGTCGCGTCTCCCGCTGCACGTTGATAGATTCCGGCGAGGTAAAGGATCGTTCGGTGTGACACGAAGTAATTTACGCCGACGTCAACCTGGTGATACTGTGGCGCGAAGTCCGTCGGATGGACCTTGCCAATTGTGTACGCATACGCGCCAACAAACTGGACCTGCGGCGTCAGGTTGTATGCGATGTTCGCCTCGATGTTGTCGAAGCGCGCATCCGCGTCAGCGAGTCCATCACCCTGATCACCCAGTTTGTCGTAGTCGCTGTGACTCCATAGCAACCCGAGTGTGGTCTTCCCGATCTGGTACGTTCCACCAATGCCGTAGATATCCATGCTCTGCGGGTTCAGCGCGTTTGCCTCATTTGGTGAGGCAGCCGATATATGTGGGAACAGCATCGTATTCCAGTTGCCCTCGGATGCCGCGAGCGCAGGATGGTTCATATGGAAATAAGCGGCCTGGATCTTTGCGGGTCCGTTTTCGTATTTCGCGCCGAAGCTCATCGCGCTCTCGTTTCCGAAGCTGCCAGCTACGCCACCGAAGCTATACATTGCGCCGATCTGCAGTCCACCTACCACGGGACTTTGGTACTTCACCGCGTTGTTTACGCGGAATTGCCAATTGAAATTGTCGTTGTCTCCCGGGTGAGCGAAATACCCGTTCCACCGATAGACCGCGCTGCTCTGCGCGAGCCAGTCGTTGGCAAAATCGTATTGACGGCCAAGGGTGAACGTTCCCAACGCATCATTCGACAGACCAACGAAAGCCTGGCGGCCGAACAGGCGGCCGCCCTGAAACGACTGGCCGCTACTCATCGCAAAACCGCTTTCCAGGGTAAAGACCGCTTTCGTCCCGCCACCCAGGTCCTCGTTACCCTTCAGTCCCCAGCGACTAGGCCCCTCGGCAGGGCTGACACTCTTGCCACCAGCGACGTTGTTGGTCCAGATGAAACCACTCATCAGTACACCGTACAGATCGACGCTACTTTGTGCGTGAGCGCCAGACTGGCATACAAGTGCGGCCGCCGTTGTGATCAACGTACTCAGGATTACCCTTATACTGCGCATGACTCTTCCCCTTATTGGCTCGTTCGTGTACTTCAGGTTGTCGGCAAAGCAGAGTTTGGAGGCTGATGCGTTCTATTTCGTCTGTTGCCATATGCCGCGAAGGTCCAGGAGGGGCGGCAGCCAGCAACAAGGTGGGTGTCGGAGAACAGATTAGAAACGGCCGTCACGCGTGACAACCGATCCAAAAACCATAGAACCGTTTTCCTTTAATTTAGGATCGCTTCCCTATGACCGCCCTACCGTGACGACCTGTGCGCGTGCTCTGCCGAATTGCCGCCTCGATACTCGCCTCTCCTCGCGCCCCTCCACTCGCTTCGCTGACCGGTTTCTGACAGACGTCAGGTGGTCTATACATATCCAAGCCGAAACGGCTCCCCCTTATCTGCCACGGCAGCCCCATAGCGATTTCGCCAGATCTGTGAAGGAATTCTGTAATGACGCAGGTGCGTCTTATCGTAGTGGCAAGGAGAATTCGATGAAGAAGCGCCACATCGGTGAGCCGATCATCCGCATCCCCGAACCTGGGAAAGGTGAAGGGTCGATGAAGGATAGTTGCAGGCGGATGGTGGCAGGCGAGCCGGCTATGTACGGAACAGGCTGAATGCCGAGACCAGATACCCGGGAACGACGAATGGAGCCTACGGGGTCGCCGCAGTTACATTCACATGCCCGTTCTACGCAGCTTGCCTGGGATGTCGCCAGGATTTTCCTCCTGGCGAACGGTTGCACACGCCCGACCTTACGGGCGCGGCGTGTGACCGCTACAGAGGTTTCTCCCGATCAACCTTGCGCCCAATCTGTATCTGTCAGGTCACCGCACTGAACGCCCGTCGTCGCGATCATGTTGCTCGTCGCGCGCGACTGCTGTCCCGGCGAGTCCGGGCCGGTCCTCACAGCATCAAGCGGCTTTGTTGAGCGCATCAAGGGGAAGGAGCGCGACAAGGTGCAGGCTCAAGAGTGGGCAGGTCCGCGCGGGCGAACCTCATCATCGATGAACGCCGGCTGTTTCGCAACGAGAAGGGATAGTACAGACGCCCATAGTTATCTGATTGATCCGCTGTAGCCGTTAAGATCGCATCCGAATCCATTTCGGGGGAAGGCGACCTGCCGGATTCGCCGATCGATCTGCCAAAATGCAGGCCTGCGAAATGCGCGACCGCTCGACCGCCGAGTGCTGGGGCCAAACACGATCAGCCCGCTACACGCGATCGCCTTGGTATGAATCCGGAGTCCCGACCATGCAATCTGGTAACCCCCATGATGGCACGAGGACTGTGCCGCCATCAGCGATGGTGAGGATACTCTTCAGGAGACTCATGGCCTCACACAGCCGCCGTACTTCGACACGAGCGACTCCCGACCCGTCCGCTTTCTGCATGCCCCCTTTGACCGACGCACGACGACGAGGCCATCCTCCTGGCGCTTCACGGCCGACGAAAAGCGGCGACACCATGTCGATGCGACCGCAGCCAGACGCGCACGCGACCTCACTCCACTCAAGCAGTTGGACTTCGATTTACTCGCACCACCGGCGGCCAGCCCGCCGCCCTCTTGGGACGACGGAGGACTAGGTCCCCGCCTAACCGCTTGCCTCTTCCTGGTCAGCCCGTCGCCCTTGTCAATTGACGAGGAGGGTGTACCCGCCCGTCGCCAGGTGCCCTGGCTTCCCCGGGAACTCGGGGCGCTGCACGCCCGGCCACCAAAATCCATAAAACCAGCTGTTGAACGCCCCCATCGGCGCGACAGCGACGAATTGCAAACCTACTGCGTCGACGCGCACAGCCATTGCATTCATAATCTGTGTCCATTCCGGGCGCAATATGATCGGGCCGTTCTTGGGCTGCTTGAGGCAAAGCGGCGAGTTAAGTTCGATCTCGCAAAATCCGTAGTCACGCGCCACTGCGATCCACGTCGAGGTCTCTTCAAAGAGCGCTCGATACGGAATCCGCGGCGGCCGCGATCTCCCGGAGCATGACCAGGTCGGCCCCGGGCTCCAGTGGATCGAAAGCCGTCCTCCTCCATGGACCCGACACTGTATGCTCATCGCGTGTTGGCCAAAATGAAAAACACTCCATGCGGAGACAACGAACGCGCCGAAGCTCCCGAATATGAGGACACTGCCCAGGGTCATTGCGGGCGCAACCCACGCAAATGCTGCGCCCTGATAAGGGGCGCCGATGACGAAGCCCCAAAGAGCCGTTCCGATCACAAAACTGAGCGCGATACTGAACTGCACCTTGCAGCGATGCACGGACCAGATTCGTGCCACCTGCCATTTGAAGCGGATGTATTTGTTCTTGCCCATGTTCTTCTTTTATTCCGAGTGCGTTCGAACGAAGAATGATAACGGGCGAATCGAAAGTTCATCAAATCATTGGTTTGAAGTCCCTGCCGAACGCTTTGTCAATCCGGTGTTTGGGCAACGGGCAGCGGATCAGGCGCGACGATGAAAACTTACGGGCTGGTACGAGTCAACAGGCGGGAGCGGGTATTTTGCGCAGATTTCTTCCTGTCCAGGTGGGTAGACCCAAACAGCCCCTTCCTTCATTTTTTTAAGGGTTCTTAGTACCGCCTCGGCTTACGCGCGGAACCGGCCAATGCGACTGTGGCCAATAAGCACTGCAAGGAATGTTGAAGCGAAAACCGTTAGCACATAGAAGGCCGGAACAAGCGGTGTACGGAAAACTCCGATAAGGAGAGTCACAAAATACAGGGAGGCCCCGCCGAAGATTGCGGCACTTACATTGTATGTAAGTGCCATTCCGGCGGCCCGTAATTCGGCGGGAAACAGGTAGGCCATCACGTTCGGAACGACTGCAACACTCGCAGCATAGATGATGGAGAAGAAGCCGGAACATAGTAAGAGCTTCGTCATTGTCGGTTCGGTGTTCATCCAGGAATAGAGAGGAGCGACCGTAACAACCATGATGAAGAGTGCAACGAGCAATTGCCGGTATGCCCCGACCCGGTCAGCAAGTGCACCAAACAGCGGTGTCGCAATTGCCCCTATGCCACCACTCACGAGAAGGGCTGAAAAGGAGACATACATCGGTAGATCCAGTACCTTCACAACATAAGTCGGTGCGTAGGCCAGCAGGATATATGCACCCGAGTTGATCGCCCCCGCGAGAAGGAGCGCCAACACCAATGTCCCCGGCCGCTCAAACAGCGTCTTGAAGCCGCCTTTGACCCGGGAGGCTTGTGATTTCGAGAAGGCCTCCGTCTCCGGAAGATGGCGTCGGATATAGAGCCCAACCGGGGCGATCAATAATCCGACTGCGAAAGGAATACGCCACCCCCAGGAGTCTCGCGATGCGTCCGACAGGACGTAGGAGATAAACAGCCCCGACAGTGCTGCAAGGATTGTCGCGATCTGGGTGCCAGCACTGTACAGGCCGCTGAAAAAACCCCGTCTCTCAGCCGGGACAGATTCCAGGAGATATGTCGCGGCGCTCGAGAATTCCCCTCCCGCAGAAACTGATTGAAGCAGTCGCGCGACGATGACGACTAGCGTAGCTACAAAGCCTATTGCTTTATACGTCGGTGTCGCTACCATCAAGAGCATGGACATGGTCATCGACGCCATGATCAACAGCATGGTGAAGCGCCGGCCCACGCGGTCACCGAGCATCCCAAGCAAGATTCCACCGATCGGGCGAACGATAAACGACAGGGCAAACGTCGCGTAGGTCGCAAGCAACGTCTCATCAGGACTGCCTCCGAAGAAGTGCGATGAGATCGCCAGCGCGAAGAAGCCGTAGATGATGAAGTCGTACCATTCAAGTGCGTTACCGATGACAGTTGCCAGGACCGCGCGGGTTGTACTGTTCTTCGGTGATATGCGATTAGCCTCGACAACTGCCATGACTGTCCTCATTCAGAGTATTCAACTGCCTTGTTCGCCCTCGTCCATCAAGGGCTGTTGGTAAGAAGGCGTTGTAGCATCGCGATGCCTGATAAAATCACTCAGGCACCGTCCTCTTCAGGTATCACTGTAAATGTCTACCCGCGAGCAGCAAAATAGTCGACCGTCACTTGCGCACGTTCGTCGCTCTCACGCCTCGCGCAGCGAGGAGACGCAACGGAAAATCCTGGATGCTGCACTTCGCGTCATCCAGGCACATGGTCTCCAGAAGGCCACAATGACGGAGATTGCACGGGAGGCGGGAGTATCAGCCGGTGCACTTCAGCATCACTACGGGTCAAAGGATATTCTCATCACCCGAATCATTGACCTCATCTTCGAAGAGTCGAAGCCAGACGGTGACATTTGGCCCAGCGTTACTCTGCCTGTCAGACAACGGGCTTACGCTTTTGTCGAGCGGGCCTGGCAGTCAATCTACGGAACGGAGCGTTACCTCGCTTCGTGGCATCTTCACTTCGGGGTGCATGCGTCGGAAGCGTTGCGCGTGAGGCTAAATGAAGTGCGGCTCGAGTGGGACAAGGAAATGACCACTCGCTTCCTGCTCTCCTTCCCCGAACTGGAGGCCTGCATCCCTGACCCAACCGGCTTCGCGAGGTTGGTTTTCTCAAGTCTGCGTGGTATAGCCTTCCTCGCCTGGTTCGGTGACGCATCCGACAAAAATCTCGACCAGCTGAACGCCCTTGCGGAGTCAATTAGCCGAGTTGCCACCGGTCATACTGACGAGGGCGCATAGCCCGGGCAAAACACATTTATTTCCATACGGTCCGCATCAGTCGCAACCAGTTTCCTCCGAACACCAGACGTAGGTCCGAATCAGAGTAGCCCATCGTCAGCAGTTCATCAGCGACGTCATTCAATGACGTAGGCTCGAGCTGTTTGATATCCTGCCGTGTATAACCTCCATCCTTCGGCCAATGCGTGGCGTTCTTCGCTGCCAACGCCGTAATCGCAGGCAGGTCGAACACATAGTCCAGACCGAAACCAACGGACTCGATTCCCGCAAGCTGGACAACATAATCAATCTGCCTTGCGAAGCCGGCAGCACTTGCCTCATCATCGCCCGTGAAAATGCTCATCCCGGTAAGGCCGAAGACGCCACCGCTCCGTGCGATCGCCCTGATCTGATCGTCGCGATAGCAACGCGGATGATTGTGCAATTCCCAGATATTTCCGTGACTGCATATCACGGGACGATTCGAATGTTCGATCGCTTCCATGCTTGCCTGGTAACCCGTATGCGCGACGTCGACGAACATGCCAACCCGATTCATTTCGTCGATAACCATTCGACCAAAACGGCTCAGGCCACCTTGACCCATCTCGTGACAGCCGTCCGCAACGAAGTTTTTCTGGTTATATGCCAGCAGCATGTGACGAATGCCCAGTTTGTAATAGGCTTCGATAAGATCCAGGTTGCGACCTATTGGCAACGTACCTTGGAAATGAAAGCCGACTCCCAATTTTCCCGCGCGTTTGGCGAGGACAATATCTTCCGCAGTTTCGACCAGCACGCACACGTCGGCCTGATTCTGGAAGAATCGCCTGCATTCAGCGAGAGCCGTGAACGCCTTCGCAACATCAGGTTCGTCATCCACTACCGTGAAGGATACGTAGGTAAGGCCTGCATTGCGGAGAAGTCCCGGGAGCGCAAGTCGCCTGACGGGGTCTCCTGGAGCAAAAAATGGGAAAGTCATGTCGCAAACGATACTTTCCCGAACAATTTTAGACCCCTTATCCAAGTTAGACACATCGTACTCCTAAGTTAAAAATGGAGACAAGCTGGACACGAGCGGCAGTTAGCCGATTGAATGTTCCAAATTTTTTCCTGGCCCTGCTTCGAATAAACAATGGCTATGTCCATTCGCTTCGCAGCATACTTCCTGGCCCGATATCTGCGCACCCGAAAGGGTAGACCCGCCCGCCAGATACTCCACCGCACCCGCCACTGCGGAGGCAAACGGATAGCAAACACACCTTCCTACGTTGCCGTACTCGGCAACGTAGATCGAATTGTGAAGTTCAACGGCAAGGTGGCCCGTATCGACGTCGATGGACTTGATGGCGAATCGCCCCATACCCCGGGCCGAAACCCTGTCGAAATATCGTTTCAGCACTTCTTCCCGACATGCCCCTGACCGAAGCTCTTCCTGCTCGCACCAGACGCGCGTGCCCTTCCGGGTTGCGTGGTTGAAGAGCTCGGCCGTCGCGACGAGGCCAAACTGCTCCTCGGCCTGTTTCTGAACAAACACCCAGAAACGCCTGGGGATCAGAATCATCGGTTGCCCCTCCGACATCCAGGCTCCCGATTCGTTATCTATATCCACCGGCACGGGAAGTTTAGTCATTCGCGACCCCTCATTTACAATATGCGTGTAATGTAAATTGCTAAATTCCGCGACGGTACTGGGAAGATCCCTATGTACGGGCCAGGTGATCGGCCATTGCCCGGCAACATTCTCTGTAGCTTGCCAGGCACTGGCACCGCGGTGCGCCAGCCGACACGGACCGGCTCGCTCTCGCGCACGCAGCGTTGCACCGGGTTGGCTCGGCAGAGCGGCCTGAACTACGCAGGGTCACGCCAGCCGGGGCAGCGCCGGACAGAAGATCGGGAGAAATCTGATTCAAACCTCGTCGTCCGCATGGAGGGACTGGCTGACCGTGCGGAACTGCCCCTGCGTTTTGAGGTTGTTCCCTTCGCTAGCGGCAAAGGAGCAAGCCGCACGACGACGGAACATGGGTGCCCGACCGGCGCAACGCGTTGTTGCTCGAGGCATGCAACCGGTAAGCGGCCTGACAAATCGACCGATACGCCGTGTAATCAACGAATCCCGGCGCTCCCATGAAGATACGGGAGCATGAAAAGGCCATTTCCGCCCCAAACAGGAATCGGAACCGCACCGCGGCATCGATATCAATATGCGACCACAAAGGATCCCGCAAATTTCAGGGACACCCGTCCACTTCCATCGCCCAACCCGCCCCCCCGGCAACAGTACGCTGGTCAGTACTCACCCTCCTGCGGCAGCAGATGAAATCGCCTGTCTCGTGCAAATAGCTACCGCAAAAGTCGCTTTGCCTAGATCGTGGTCCCTATTCCTGCAACCCGACTGAAAACCGGACGGCTATAAAGTGATGAGTTCGCGACATCTGTTGCCTCTCATCGACAAGGCTCCGGCAGGGCACTGCGATCGCGTCCATGCTTCACGGCAGATGAACGGCTGAAGCCGCGACCGACTGTCGTTCAACAATGCCCTCTGCTGTCGTATGAGTTTTGGCCTTGCGCACTCATCTCGATCAACATATCCATGGAGAAGGAATGAACGACATGAAGTTGGGCGATCAATTAAATCTCCGTCAGATTTTCCTGAAAATTCCCGATCTCGCCCTGCCGATCATTGACTGCTTTCAGCACCTGATGAGAGGGCCGTCCTCTCTGTCCCCGGGGGAGCGCGAACTGATTTATTCCTACACGTCGGGACTCGACGGCTGCCATTTTTGCGCATTCTCTCATCGACACTGTGCAATCGGACTGGGCATACCGGAGTCCGTATTCAGCGTTCCGAGGGATCGTATCGGCGCTGCAGATCTTCCCGCCGAAACGCGTGAGCGGCTTGCTTTTGCATCGTCTCTTCACGCACTTGAGCGCGACTCCATGTCCTTGACTGCTCCTGTGCTATCGAACCATCCCGCTTCGGCTCGCGAAGACGTCGTTCGGGTGACGGCCTTCACCGCATTTATGAACCGGGTCATTGACGGACTTGGCGCCATATCGCCGGACGCGATGCACGTTATCGCAGGAAAAAGTCTTGCGCAATTTGGCTATCTACAAGTTCGCAAAGACGTTGAATCATTGATCAATGCCACAGGTAGCCATCCAACCCAGAGACTGGACGGCCTGCCCAGTGACTGGCCGGGCATCACCAGTCCCCTTGACGCTACGATGGCATGGTTGAACGCAGTGACCGCACAATTGCTGCGTCAGAACTCTGGCATCTCGACCCAGTTAAGACTTGATATCAGGCAGGCGGTCCTCGGCTCCAGAAAATATCCGGATGACGTCAACGGCACTCAACAAAGTCGCACCGAACGCGACGATGCCCTGCTTCAATTTGCCGTTGCCGTGGGCACATCGAAGGCGCGAAGTGTTGCCGACGACTTCGCGAGGTTACGTGGCCAGGGATGGACCGATCGAGATATCATCGACGCCGTATTGATTGCGGCAGGCGCTGCCTGTTCACTGAGAGTTACGGCTGGTATGGACGCCCTCGCAAACTTGACCTAACTAGTCGGCAAAGCGCAACGTGACGCATTGAAAATAAAGGAACAGGAAGGCATCTTCCCGGCAAAACTCAAGGACGCCGTCGCGTGTGATGCACATGATTTTCGGCGTAGTTCTGAATAGATACGCGTGAAACGTGATCGGGATTGCACTCGCTCCATCTGCCGAATGAGTATCAGGGATACGGTCCGCATTCTGGCAGCGACAAGCGCCCCCTTCTGACCCATGCCTCACCGGCTCTGCTGCGTTTCACTTCAGTGTGACTTTGTGCGTCGCCACGATCGGCTGATCCCGACCGGACAAAGCGTCGTGCTTGAGCAGGCGTCACGCGACAAGCGCCAGTAGACGAGGGATTCCGCTGGCGCCCGTCGCAGGCCGCGTTTGCTCAGCCCAGAACGTCGCTGCCGGAAACGGCAGCCCGGTCGACATTCACCCACCGATCAATGTTTGGTGGTGATTGGCGTCCACTTTCCGTTCTTTACTTCGTAGAGCGTACTCGACGGATCCTTCAACGCGCCGGTGTCGCTAAACGCAATCGGACCGGTAATGCCGTCGACCGCTTGCGAATGCAGTTTTGCCAGGTATTGAGTCGGGTCTGGCGAGTTTGCCGCCTGCATGGCGTGAATTGCTGCCCATGTGGCGTCGTAGGCAAATGGAGCATACGTCAGCATCGGCGTATGGAAAGTCTTCTCGTAGTTCGACTGGAACGCCGCGCCACCGGGAAGCGATGCGATCGGTTCGCCATACTCCCATGCCATGGCCCCCTCTGCGGAACCCCCTGCCAGAGAAAGGAATGTCGGTTCCATGACCCCACCTCCGCCGACAAACTGGGCAGCGATTCCCAATTGCTTCATGCGTTTGACGATCATCGCCGCCTGCGGATTCAGCGTCGCCACAAATACGAGATCGGCATTGGTGCTCTTGATATGTGTGAGTTGAGCGCTGAATTCAACCGCCTTGTCAGTCGTGAATTCGCGATCGACGACATTCCCATTGGCAGCCTTCACAGCCTTCACGAATTCATCTGCCTCACCCTGACCGAACGCCGTGCGGTCGTCCAAGACTGCGATGCGCTTTGCCTTGGTCACTTCAACCGCATATTTACCAGCATTGCCGGCGTTCTGGGCATCTGTCGCGATGGTGCTAAAAACATTGCTGAAACCCTGCGAGGTAATGGTCGGATTCGTCGCGGATGGGGTAATCATCGGAATTCCGGCGTTGGCATAGATGCGGGAAGCCGGAAGCGTCGTTCCTGAATTTTCGTGGCCAATCACCACCGCGACCTTCTTGTCCGCGAGCAGCTGCGCGACTTCGACAGCGGTCTTGGGATCAGCCTGGTCGTCCTGCGCCAGGACGACGAAGTGAGCGGATTTGCCACCGATCGTCAGCTTCTTTCCGTTGGCACTGTCCACGGCCAGTTGCACGCCGTTTAACAAATCCTTGCCGTAGGCCGCGTTATTTCCGCTCAGTGGCGCCGCTACGCCGACCGTGACCGTCACCTCATCTGCCGCCATGGCAGCACTCTGAAAGGCTGCAGCCGAGGCTGCCAAAAAGAAATATGCGGCGGCGGTAGCGCTAAACATCCTTTGTGTCGATGTCAGTCTTTGCTTCGTTTGCATTGCGACTACTCCTCTGGCGGTAGATAAGGTAAAGAAAGTGCTTTCAGACCACAGGCCTGACGGAACCGGACGATGGGTTCCGTCCACCTTTTCTGGCGCTCAAGTGGTCTCAAACGTTCATCGGGGAATCGGTAAGCAACTGCAGACTCGAGGGACGCAGGACCTGATCGATGAACCGTTGCTGGTGCGGCTTGTAAAAGTCCCAAAGGGCACGCAGAGCGACTTCGGGGTTTTCCTGGAAGTCGATGCGCAGATCGACGAGCGGCCAACTCTGCTGATCAGCAATCAGAAGCGCCGCCGACATGACCGGCTTGGTTTCACCGCCGGCCTTCACACCAGCGTCGAGCGCTTTCATGAGCCGATCGCCGAACTCCAGTTCGGGGGCGCGCTCATACTCGGCAATCATGCTATCGGTGATGTTGTGATTGGCCAGGAAGTTTCCGGTGGCTACGCAGGCGTCGCCGACGGTACCCGTGGCGATGTTGGGAATCGCGGGTCCGCAGAAAAATGCAACTCGCCCTTCCTTGTCCACAGCCGCGAACTGGCGTTCGCCAGGATCGTCGTTTGCCTGTGACAGCACCCGGACAACTTCCGGCGCACTCAGTCCCTGGCTGAGGAGCTCGAGGCCGACAGGGCCCTGACGGGTGTCGGTGCGATGCTGCGTCGTCACGGCGCCGACGCCTGCCTTTACCCAGGGGCAACGATTCCCGACAGCAATCGCCGAGGTTGCGATCGCGATGCCGAACATGCCGGTTTTCTTGTCCTTTGCAGCGATTGAGAATGTCATTTCGTATTCCTTAATTAATGGGAAAGTAACTGCCGTACGTCTGTGTAATATCCCCGCCGCCTCACCCACGAACCTCGGGGCATCCGCCGCAGCTCAAACGCACGCTTTCACGACCGCCGTGTTGCGCCCGGCGTGTCGTTACCACGCCCCTGACCGCGAGGCTCCTGGTCAGGAAGGCATTCTCCTGATAATTCACATCGGCGATTGTAGCGCTACAATCTGGTGCCGATGCGCAACCTTGACTCTGAAACGGAGCGTATAGCAGAAAAAATTGTAGCGCTACACTTTTTTATCCGTGAGCCGGAATGGCGGGGGAGTCCGCGGAGTTACGCCCTTAAAGCGTTGCACCCTGTTTAAATCGAACCCCATTTCGCCGCGTGTGGCCCTTGCAATTGTTGCGCTAAAATGCGGGGCCTGGTTTAGGTGGCAGCATCACGGTGGACCGGCGTCCATCGCTTCGCTAGCCTTCTTCCCGTGGGTTCGATCACTGCAACTTTGGAAGGCACGGTGGGCTCATGCCTGAATGTTTCGGTTGCTACCGATATGTCGCGGCGAATGAGGGTAGCGCATGTTCTGTGCATCCGCGCAGTAACTCCGGTGCCGCAGTTTATGAGAATCGTGCCGGGCTCACGCGGCACATGCGGCCAACCTTGTCAGGCAATCATCGCAGCAATCCCGCGGCGATAGCTTCTTCCGTATCGCCGCTCGTCAGGAGGTTGGAGCGTGGACCACAAAATCAATTCATCACGCAGCGGTGCCAAAAAAAAGGCGACAATGCAGGACGTCGCAACGTTGGCCGGTGTCGCGCCCATGACCGTGTCCAACTGCTATCGGGTGCCCGACAAGGTACATCCGCAAACGCTCGCCAGGGTCCTTGAAGCCGCAGCAAAACTGGGCTACACGCGTAACCGGATTGCAGGCAATCTCGCGTCAGGACGCAGTCAGGTGGTCGGTGTACTTGTACCTTCTCTGGAGAATTCCAACTTCATCGGAATGATTCAAGGTCTGGAAGATCGACTGCATCAACTCGACCATCAGCTGATGTTGGCGGTCACGCCGACGGCCGACCGAGAGCTTGACTCCATTCGCACCTTTATCGAGAGGCGCATCGACGGTGTAGTGCTGACTGACGTGCAACATTCCCGTGACACTGTCGACCTGCTCAGGAACGCGCGCCTGCCGACGGTCGAGACATGGAGTCTCAAGGGGCCGTTCATTGACATGGGTGTCGGCTTTTCCCTATACGATGCGGCCTTCGACATGACAAATCTCATGATCGAAGCGGGCTACCGCAGGATTGGCTTCGCCGGGTTCACCCCCGCTTCGACAGAGCGATTCCTCGAGCGGCAACGTGGCTTCGAGGACGCACTCAGGCGTGCGAACCTGCGTCACGATGTGCACGCATATACCGAACAGTCCGAAGGATTTGCCGGCGGCCGGATCACCCTGAATGCCCTCCTCAGAGAGGAACCCGAGCTGGATGGTGTCTTTTGTGGCACCGACATACTTGCCGCGGGGATGATCTTTGAATGCATGCGCCGAGGCTGGAGGGTACCTGGTCGAATCGGCATCGCTGGATATGGGAACTATCAGATTGCCTCGGAAATAACGCCCAAGCTCACGACCGTGGCAACTCCAGGTTATGAAATGGGTGTGGCGGCAGCAGAAATGCTCGTTGGAAGGCTGGTCGGCGCCGCACCGGCACCCGTAATTCGCGATGTAGGCTACAGACTGATCAGCGGGGCTTCCTTCTGATTCGCGCAAGCGCAACCGGAACGCTTCGCGACAGCCACCTTCGAAGCCTGAGCCGAGCGCCTCACCGGAGCGCAGGTCGTCGTTCAGGCGCACCGGGCGGCCTGCTACCTGGTTTCGTCCCTGTCCGGCGCTACCAACCGGCCAGAAGGGTAAGCGCCGCTTTAAGGTCGCCTGGCATCGCCGTACGCGACAATTGCGAGAAGACGGCCTGTATCCGGGTTACTTGAGTTGAACCGTGACGTAGCGGGACAATTTATCAGGCGCTGCAGCAACCAGCGCCCGATCCACCGCGCTCACGACCCGTTCGATATCGCGCCTGAATGGCCCGCGGTGGCTTTGGGGCGCATTTCCATGCGGGCCTGCCAATACTGTGAGCATCAGGGCGTGTGATTGATCACGTCGAAGGCGCTAACGCATAAGGCAGTATGTGGTGCGCATGTCAGTAATCACCGTGCACGATGAAATGGTTCGGGCATCGGGCTATCAGGCACAACGCCTACGTCGGATCGCCTTGCCTTAGTCCGTACCCGGTCTACCCGACTTCAGCGCGACGCGCCGAAAATCCTGCCAGCATTGATTGACCAGCTTCATTCCCTCCACCGCAGGAGCCCAGGCGACCATGCCGCGTCGCGAAGTAAACAACGGCAAGATCGGCAATGTGTCCATTACGCGCGCATCGGCGGCCCGATACAGTGCGATCCGTTCGTCCGTCGAGACGGTCGTGCGTGCGCGGTCAAGCAGCGCATCGAGCACGCCATCGCGGTTGTAGCCTGCATTAAAGCCGCACGGCGACAGGTTCGCACCATGTAGCACCTGCTCCAGCCACAGGTCGCAGGACATCCCCCAGCTCATTTCGCTGAAAGCAATGCCGTCGGGCGCACCTTCACGCCACTGATTGCAGTAGGCCACCCAATCTTCATGGAGCGTCACCTCCAGACGAATGCCGATCCTGGCCAGATCCCGGGCCACGCATGCGTAGATCGATCCAGGATCGAGTTGCGCCGAGCCGGCGCGCGCCGCGACCACCCGTAAGGACAGCGTATCCACGACGCCTGCTTCGGCCAGCAGCGCGCGGGCACGCTGCGGATCGTACGCATAGCGATCCGGCAAGTCCGCCACATGCGCCGGCGCCCCCGGCGGAATCGCACTGCTGGCAGGCAGCGCGGCGCCCGGAAAAAGCGTTCCGCACAGGGCCGTGCGATCGATCGCGCAGGCGATGGCGCGCCGCACCCGCACGTCGGACAGATGCGGATCGCGCAGATTGAATACCAGATACCACAGATAGGGCGGCGCAAACGCCGGCACGCTGAACCCGCGCGCGGCCAGATCCTCGAGATCCGCGCCCTCCAGGCTGTAGGCGAAATCCACGCGGCCCTCGACGAGCGCGCGGACACGGTCGCCGAGGTCGGGAAACGGCAGGAAGTGGACGCCCGCAAGCGCAGGCGCCCCACCCCAATACGCGTCGTTGCGCGACAGCGCCACCGCGGATCCGCCTGCCGTCTCGAAACGGCGCTCGAAGCGGAACGCCCCGGTACCGGGTGCTCGATCGGTGCAGCCGTCGGCGCCCCACCGGCGCAGCGCCGCCGGGCTGATCAGCGACTGAGCCCCTGGCGCGTCCTCCTGCGTCATATAGCGCAGGAATTCCGGGAACGGCTCGCACAGCAGAAACTCAACCGTCCTCGCGTCGAGTGCGCGCACGCATTCGATCGCCGCAGCCCCGGCACGATTGAAGTCGGCCACCACGGGCGAATAATACGGCGAGTCGGGACGCACCATCCGCTCGTAATTGAGCACCACGGCGTCGGCATCGAGCGGCGCGCCGTCGTGAAAGCGCACGCCGTCGCGCAAGCGAAACACGAAACGACGCGCCTCACGCGACACTTCGACATGCTCGGCCAGACGCGGCACGACGCGCGTGGGCGCATCGGGCGGGCTGGGCTCCGTATCGAAGTCGTCCTCGACCAGGCTTTCATGAGTCTGCTGTACTACGCGCCCGGTATTCCACCCGCCGAACGAGCGCGGCGGGTCGATGCCGTCCACGGCCCAGTCCAGCGCCACCCGCAGTATCCGGTCATGCTTCATTTGGTCTCCTCGAATCGTCGTCAAGTGGCAAACAGGCGGCCGTCGCCGCGGGCGTGGTGCATCGCCGCGATCTCAAGTCCTGCAGCCGCGCTGCATTCCATGTCGTCGGGCCGCGTGTTCAGCGCAATCTCTGTCGCGGCGATGACGTCCGGCGCGAGCCCGCTCAACAACCCTTGCGCCGCCGCTGCCGGCACGATGTCGAGCCGCACCGCAGCCGACAGGATCATGGTCGCCACTCCGCGCATCTCGATCAGCACGGCCTCGTCCCGGCCGATGCCCACCGCGGCCGATAGTGCTCCCGAGACGACTGCCAGATGGCCGGGCGTGCGCCGGGCGGAGACCTCGGCGGCATATTGCAGCAGTACCGCGTCGGTGCCGAGCGACGGCGCGAGTGCGGCGAGCCGGCTGCCGCAACGGCGCGAGGCGGCTTGTGCCGGCTGCGTCAGTTTCAGCAGATCAAGCCGTGCGTCGGTCGCCGCGAGCGCCTGCAGATCGCCGGCGCGCACCGCGTCGTGCGCCATGGCGGTTGCGGCGCCGTCGCCACGTGCGGCGCCATGCATGAGCGCCGCGACGACCATCTGGCGCAGTGCCGGTGCGCCCGTAACGCGCCCGGCGCGCAGCAGCGCCTCAAGTCCCATTGCATGCGCGTGGCGCCCGATCGGTAGCGCGGCGTCGGCGAGTTGCATCAACGCCAGCAGCGCGCCCGCACGCACCGGATCGACCGCCTCGGTATCAGCCATGGTGCCGATGTGCATGGCCGACGTGGTGCTGCGGATGCTCGTGTGTCGCCCCCGTACAGATCGGTGGCCCATCGGCGGCGAACCGCCTGTGCTCGAATCGGATCGCCAGATCGGGTAGTCCGAGCGCAAGCACCGGCCGCGACGCGAGTTCCGGGGTATCGGTCACCGGCACGACGATTTCGTTGCCGCGCAGTTCCGACGGGCTGTGACGGTTGCCCAACGCATGCCCGATACGAAACGCCGCTTCCGGCGTCAAATCGAGCAGCGCGATCACCATGACCGGCTCGGCAGGGCGCGCTACGACGACGATGCGCGCGCCGTCGTCATACAGCACGGCACCGTGGAAAAGCCAGTTCTGCCGCGGCAGGTCAATACCGAGCTCGGTGCCGTCCTCGGCATGCAGACGCATCCGGCGCCGCCCTGCATCGTGGGCGGAAATGCTGACGGCGACGTGCTGCCGGTGCGAGAATCGCGGCGCATCGGCGCGGCCGAGTATCTGGTTCACGAGCAACATAAGCATCCTTATTTTCTGAGTATCGGCGCGGGTAGCCCGCGCATGCATCGCCTCGCGGCGTCCCAGGCCAAGTGCGTGGCCTGGCGCAAAAGCGTCGCTTCGCCGGCCAGAAACCGCGCCACCGCGCCATGCCGGGACGCCAGCACGGACGCGCCGCCGTAAACACCCGGTAGCTTCGCCAATGCGGCATCGATGCACTCCGCCAGGTCTTCCGCTCGCCCCGTTTGTGCCAGGGCAAACAGACTGCCCATGTAGCCCTCCCTGCCAAGGCTTCCCTCAAGAGCCGGATCCGCTTCCTCCGGTCGAAACGTGGACCCGTCGCGCAATACGACCGTGCCGCCGAAACTGGCCTGCAACCGCAGGGAAATCGATCCGTAGACGTGGCGTTCGCCGCGCGCGACCCGACCGGGGGCAAGCGATTCCGCGACGATCGCGCCAGCGCCGTCGGCCAGATCGATCTGCGTCTGCTGCCGATGAACCGCGCCCGGGTGAGAAATCAGCATGTCCGGAATCGACTCGAAGAACGCATCGCGGCCGACCGACACCTGCATGTGCTGCACCGACAAGGCATCGCCCTGCAGCCGTGTCGCAGAAGGCGTGGACATGCATAGCGCGGCGCCCTCTTCCAGATGCATCTCCAGGTTCAGGTGATCGCCGCCGAACACCGAACCGGCCGCGTTCTGCACGTAAATCAGCGCGCCGGGTCCGTGATCCAACGGCAGCACCGCCGTCGTGGTCAGCGGATAGCACTGCCGCCGCTCTGCGAGCCGGGTGTGCCCTGTCCTGTCGCGGACGAAGCGCATCGACAAACAGCCATCCGTCATCCGCGGATACATCCGAACAACGCGGCCCGGGCGATTTCGTCGAACACGGCACGCACGCCGCCGCCGCGCCGCAAATCGGTAAACAACGAGGGCCGGTCGGGACGGGCTCTGGCTACGTCGGCGCGGATGCGGTCCAGTTCGGCGTCGACATACGGTGCGAGATCGACCTTGTTGACGACGAGCAGATCGGCGCGCAGCACGCCCAGGCCCCGCTTGCGCGGAATATCGTCGCCGCCGGCTACGTCGATCACAAAGGCCCACCAGTCCACCAGTTCGCTCGAAAACGTCGCGGCAAGATTGTCTCCGCCGCTTTCGATGACGATTACGGCGGGCTGGAAACGACGCTCCAGCCACTCGACCGCCTCAAGGTTCACCGACGGATCTTCTCGAATCGCCGTATGCGGGCAAGCCCCGCTTTCGACGCCCAGCACCCGCTCGGGATCGATCAATCCCGAGCGCTTCACGCGTTCGGCGTCTTCGCGCGTGACCAGGTCGTTGGTGATGACGGCCACCGAAATGCCCTCCTCGGCGAAAACCGGCAACAGGCGCTCGACCAGGCGCGTCTTGCCGCTACCTACCGGACCACCGATCCCCAAACGTACTGCAGTCATGGTGTTCTCCTACTTGAGCATGTACGACATGCCGAGTGCCACGCGCTCGGTGGGCGCGCTATCAATGATCTGTCCGTCGACGCTGACGCGGAAGGTTTCCGGATCGACGTTGATCGGTGCGACCATGTCGTTGCGGATCATGTCCCGCTTGGTCAGCCCGCGTGTGTCCGCGACCGGCACCAGCTTGGCCTTCAGGTCCAGGCGGCGCCCCACATCGGCGGCGATCGACGGTGGCGCCACGAAGCGAACGCCAAGCGCCTGCGGCGCGCGGCCGAAGCAGCCCCACATGGGTCGGTAGCGCAATGGCTCACAGGTCATCAGCGAAGCATTGGCTTCGCCGAGCGGCGCCCACACCGGAAAGCCAGCCTTCATCACCAGCTCCGGCTTTGCCCCGAAACTGTCGGGACGCCAGAACACCAGATCCGCCAGCTTGCCAGCCTCGACCGAGCCCACTTCGCCGTCGATGCCGAACATGCGCGCCGGGTTGATCGTGTACTTGGCGATATAGCGCAGGATGCGAAAATTGTCGGCGCCGGACCCGCGGTCCTCCGCCAGGCTGCCGCGCAGCACGCGCATATGCTCGGCCAGTTGCCAGCAGCGCGCGACGGTCTCTCCGATGCGCCCCATGCCCTGACTGTCCGAGCCGATCGCACTGATCGCGCCGAGGTCATGCAACACGTCTTCCGCACCGATCGTTTCGCGCCGGATCCGGCTCTCGGCGAAGGCCACGTCTTCCGGCAAGCGCGGGTTCAGATGATGGCTCGTCATCGCCATGTCGAAGTGCTCGTCGAACGTATTGATCGTGAACGGATTGGTGGGATTGGTGGACGAAGGCAGCACGTTGGCCCTGCCGCAGATGCGGATGATGTCGGGCGCGTGGCCACCGCCCGCGCCCTCGACGTGATAGGCGTGGATGCAACGATCGCCGATGGCTTTCAGCGTGTGCTCGACGAAGCCCGATTCGTTCAGCGTGTCCGTATGCAACTGGATCTGGCCACCACCGATCTCGGCGGCTTTGAGCGCAGCGTCGATCGCGGCCGGCGTGGCGCCCCAGTCTTCGTGGATCTTGAGGCCGGCGGCACCGCACGACAACTGTTCGACGAGCGGTTCGATGGCATGCGACGCTGCTTTTGCAATGAACCCGAAGTTGAGCGGGAACGCTTCGGCGGCCTGCAGCATCAGGCCGAGATTGCGCGTGCCGGTCGAGGCGATCGGCACGGTGGTAGGGCCGAGGCCGCCACCCATCAACGTGGTGATGCCGCCGCACAGCGCCTCGTCCACCTGGCCGGGATCGATGAAGTGCACGTGACAGTCGATGCCACCCGCCGTCACGATCAGGCCCTCGGCCGCGCGGATGTCAGTGTTCACGCCCACGCGCAGGCCGGGCGTCACTCCGTCCATGATGTTCGGATCGCCTGCCTTGCCGATGCCGACGATACGACCGTCCTTGATGCCGATATCGCCCTTGACGATCCCGGCGACCGCATCGATGACGAGTGCATTGGTGACGACGAGATCCAGCACCCCGTCGGCCGCGGTCCGTTCGCCGTCGCAGCCGGTACCGGCGCGCAGCGTCTTGCCGGCGCCGAACACGAGTTCGTCGCCGCCCGCGCAGAAGTCGCGTTCGACCCGCGCCCACAGGCCGGTGTCGCCCAGGCGGACGCAATCGCCCGTGGTCGGACCGTAAAGCTGCACGTATCGTGAGCGTTCGATGCTGCAGGCCATGCCTACTCCTCCAAAAATGCCGCGAGCCTCGACATCGCCACTTGCCGCACGGCGGGATCGTCCAATGCGCCGTTGACGAGTCCCGCCAGGCCGTACACCGCTCGCGCGCCTCCGATGGCCACCAGGTCGACGTCACGTGTATCACCGGGCTCGAAACGCAGCGTCGTGGCCGCCGGGATGTCGAGGCGGTAGCCGTATGCGGCGTGCCGGTCAAACGCGAGCGCCGGATTAACTTCGAAAAAATGGTAGTGCGAGCCGACCTGGATCGGCCGGTCTGCCGAGCTTGCGACGCGCAGGCGCAAGGTAGGGCGATGCCGATTGACGACGACGGGTGTCCGCTCCAGGCGCCAGCGCGGCGGCGGTGCCTGCGGCTCCCCCTGGCTACCCGGGCCGATGGGATCATGCACGCAGACCAATTTCTGCCCGTCGGGGAAAAACGCTTCGACCATGACTACCTCCACACGCTCGGTAACCCCGGGCATCACGTCATCGTCAGTCAACAGCGTGGAGGCGAGCGCCACCATATCGGCCACCGTCCCGCCTACGCGTGCGCCCTCGCACACCGTATCCGCGATCAGGGCGCGGGCCTCCGGTTCGGTCAGCAATAATCCTCTGCTGCGGCGCGATCTGGCCAGTTGCGCTGCCTGATGCAGCAACAGACGATCGACTTCACGCGGAAACAGGCGCATGCATTGACTCCGTTCACACCGATGGAGACGTCGAATCCTAGACGCCGAGATACTGGGCAATCCGGCCGTTCGTGTCGGCCTCGCCCCTGTTGCCGCACAGCACGATCTCGCCGCCTTGCACGACCACATATCGATCAGCGAGTTTCAGCGCGAAGCCGAGATGCTGTTCGATCAGCAGAAAGCTGGTGCCGTATCGCTCGCGCTGCAGACGGATGACTTCGCCTATGCGTTGCACCATGGCCGGCTGCAACCCCTCCGTGATCTCGTCGACCAGCACAAGCCTGGCGCGGGTCGCCAGGGCGCGCGCCATCAGCAGCATCTTCTGCTCGCCGCCACTGAGCGTGCCGGCACGCTGACCGAGTCGCTGCGCCAGAAACGGAAATGCCGCCGCGGCCGTTTCGATCACCTCCGCCAGTGGCCGATTGCGCGTCGCCAACCGGAGGTTCTCCCGCACCGTCAGGTCCTGGAACAAGGCTTTTTCCTGTGCGACGTAGCCGATGCCGAGGCGCGCGATCCGATGGGGCGGCATGACGGTGATGTCCTTGCCGTCAAGCGCCACCGAACCGGTTTTTTTCCCCAGAAATCCCATCACGGTGCGCAGCAGCGTGGTCTTGCCCATGCCGTTCTTGCCCAGCACCGCCACAATCTCTCCCGGGGCGACGTCAAGCGCCAGATTGCGGACCACCATCGATTCGCCGTAGCCGCTGGTCAGGTTCACTGCGTGGAGTAAGGGATTCATGCCGCATGCTCCAGATTCTCGCCGCCGGTATAGACGCTGCTCACCAATTCGGACGAGACGACTTCGTCGACCGATCCGTCGAGCAGGATTTTTCCCTGATGCAGGACGATGACGCGCGAACTGATTTCCCGAACGAAGTTCAGATCGTGTTCAACCAGCAGGACGCAGATACCCTGTTCGCGCACGATGTCCACGAGTATGCGGCCAATCTGCGTGCGTTCGGTCTTGGTGAGCCCCGCCGTCGGTTCGTCCAGCAGGACCACGCGTGGTTCGAGCGCCAATACCATGGCCAGCTCGAGTGCCTGCTTCAGGCCGTGGGACAGCAGGCGAGCTTCCTCGCCCAGCCGCTCGGCCAACCCGGTGGCCTGGACCACGTGAAACGCGGCCTCGGGCAATTGCAGCGCCGTTCTACGCCGCCACAGCGAGGGGCGATCATGGACGAACCGGGCGATGCCGAGGCATTCGGCCACCGTCAGGGTGTCGAACACGTTGGCCATCTGGAATTTGCGCCCGACGCCCATGGCGACGCAGCGCGCTGGCGGCGACTTGCCGATGCTGCGGCCGTTGACCACGACATCGCCTGAGCTGCGCTCCATGCCGTCCGCGATGCAGCGCATGAGCGTGGTCTTGCCGGCGCCGTTAGGCCCGACCAGACTGACGATTTCTCCGGCACGAGCGGCGAAGTCTATGCCGCTCAATACCGCGAGGCTACCGAAATTCTTGTGCACGTCGACGACCTGGAGCGCAGGCGGCACGCCGTCCCCGGCATCCTGCCGATGCGCCGTCCCGCTGGCGAGCGCCAGCTCGGGCACGAACGCACGACGCGCCGCCTGCGTGGGGCGCACGCGCCCGAACAAGCGGCGCAGCGCCGCTGGCACGATGGGCAGCAGCCCGCGCGGAAAAGCGATGATGACAATGACGAAAATGCTGCCGATGAGAAGTTTCCATACATAAGGAAAATCACCGCTGAGCTGCGCGCTTTCGTAGTCGACCAGCATCGTGCCGAAAATCGGACCGAGCAGCGTTGCCCTGCCGCCCAACGCGGTCCAGATCACGAGCTCGGTGCCGAATACGAAACCGGCCAGTTCCGGCGAGACCAGCATCGAATAATTGGCGTACAGATAGCCCGCAACGGCACCGACGGCGGAGCAGCCAAGAAATGCGGTGGTCTTGAGCAGCGCAGTGTTCAGCCCGAGGTATTCGCAACGCTGTTCGTTTTCGCGAATGGCGATCAGGATCCGTCCTGCGTCGCTGTGAACCAGCAGCCACGCGCCAGCCGTCACTACGATCAGAAAGCCACCGGCGATCCAGAACCATGCCTGCATGGACAGATCGAAGCTGTCGAAACCGGTCAGGCCGCTGCTCGATCCGGTGAAATTTCCACCCGAAAAAATCACCTGGGTACAGACGATGCAAAGCACCAGCGTAATGACCGAGGCATAGAGATTCGTCGCACCGTGCCAGAACGCCAGCCAGCCGACCAGCGCGGCGACCGCCATGGCCGCCAGCACGCCCAGAACAAGCGCCGCGAGCGCCAGCCACGGGCTGAAACCGATGTGGGTAAATATCAATCCCGAGGTATAGGCGCCGATGGCGAAAAATGCGGACTGCCCGAAGGTCAGAATCCCCATATACCCCCACAGCAGATCGACCGTCAGGGCGACCGCCGCATACAGCAGGGAGCGGGTCAGAACGTTGACCGAATAGGAATCGAGCACGACGGGCCCGAATCCAACGAGCAACGCGCCCACCAGCACGATGATCGCCACCGGCCGCAAGGTGCGGCGAACCTGCGCGAGAGTCTCAGACACGGGCAAATCCTTCCGGACGGATGCGCAGAATCACGGCAGCCAGCACCGTGATGGTCAATCCGCCGAGTATGGGATCGATATAGACGCTGATCAGCACCTGCGCGGCTCCAAGGACCAGACAGGAAACGGCCAGCGTCAGCAGCGAATAGCCGGACACCATCACCAGCATGAACGCGTTGACCTGCCAGGGCACACCCATGTTCGGATCGATGCTCGACAGCGGTGCGATCACCATCCCCGCTATACCGGCCAGCGCCGAGCCGAGCGAAAAGGTCACGAACCGCACCAGGCCGCTATTGATGCCGAGCCCGCGGGCCAGATCCTCGTTCATGATCACGGAGCGTGTCTCGAGACCGAGGCGCGTGCCCTGCAGCAGCAACGTCAGCAGGCCGCCGAGTGCCAGAGCGACCAGTACGAGGCTGAGCCGATAGAGCGAGTACTCCGTTCCCAGCACGTTCACCGTCCCCGTCAAGGGCGAACGGGCAAAGTGCACACCGCGGCCGAAGCACAAGGTCACGACCTGGCTGATGACGATGCCGAGCCCCCAGGTGGCGAGGATCGCATCCAGCGGCCGTGCGTAGAGCGGTCGCACGGCCAGAGACTCGACCACGACGCCCGCGACGCCACCGACCAGCGCGCCCAGCGGCAAGCCCAGCCAGGGGTTCATGCCCAACCCGGTACATGCCAGCGCGGCGTAGCCGCCCAGCGTGATGACCGCGCCGTGCGCGAAATTGATGATCTTCATTACGCCGAACACGAGCAGCAATCCGCTGGCTACAACGAACAGAATCGATGCCGTTGTCAGGACATCGAGAACGAGCGCAATCATATACGCGACCTTTTACGAGAAAGACGCCCCGCGACCGCCTTGCGGCCGGGGCTTGGCGTGTGCGCTGATCGATCCAGGCATCATTTGAGGTTCGGGCACTGCTCGCCCGGATCCTCGTTCTTGAACTCGGAGATGACCTTGACACTGCCGTCGGGCATTACCTGCCCCAGGTACATGGAAAGTGCCGCGTGACGCTCCTTGTCCATGGTGATGGCGCCGCGCGGCCCATCCACCGTGACCGACGCGAGCGCCGGAATCACCTTGTCGGTCGCGGTCGAACCGGCCTTGGCGACGGCCTCGGCGTATGCGAGCACCGCATCGTATTCCGGCACCGAGAGGTCGTTCGGCGTTTCCAGCTTGTCGCCGAACCTGGCCTTCATTGCGGCCATGAATTTCTGATTGGCGGGTGTCTGCAGGCTGGTGTAATACGAGCCGGCCACATAGGTTCCGACCGCATCCGCGCCCATGCTCCTGGCCGTGCCCTCGTCGATGCTGAGATTGCCGTACAGAGCCTTGATGCCGCCGGTGCGCAACTGCTTGGTCAGGGTGACGTTCGGCACGCCGCCAGCCGTCGAGATCATCAACGCGTCGGGGTGGACCGCGCGAATCTTGCTGACGATGGCGGTCCAGTCGGTCGCGTCGATCGGGTTGTATTCCTCACCGACGACCTTGCCGCCGGTTTTCTCGATGTACTTGCGCGTGAACGCCAGCATGCCGCGCCCGAAAGCATAGTCGCTGCCGATCAGAAAGAAGGTCTTGGCATCCTTTTGCCTGGTGAAGTAATCGACCATCGGCGCAACCTGCTGCTCGGGCACCCATGCATTGATATACATGTACTTGTTGCACGAGCGTCCCTCGTAGAACGAGGTGTAGATAAACGGTATCCTGCCGCGCGTGACGATGGGCAGCGCCGCGTTGCGGGCCGCGCTGGTCTCCATGCTGACGATCGCGTCGACCTTTTTCTGGAATACCAGCACGTCATAGGCTTTCTGCGCGCCGGCGGCGCTCGAGCTGTCATCCACGATCTCGAGCCGCAGCTTGCGACCGAGCACGCCGCCGGCGGCATTGATCTGATCCACGGCCAGATCGGCCGCCTGCACCACCGAAGGCGCAACCACGCTGTTCGCACCACTCAGCCCCACTGCTACGCCGACCACGATGTCGTTGGCTGCGTATGCGACGGGCACGCTCAGGCACAGCGCCATGCCGGCGACGAAACCGACTGTTTTCTTTACGTCATGCATAGTATTTCTCCTGGAGTTTGTTTTTTGCTCACCGGTTGCCTTTCAAAGAACCCTGTCGACGCCTGCGCTCAGTGCCCGTCGAATGCCGGGATGCGGCCGTAGATATCCGCGCGCCGATCCGCCAGCACGTCGTTGTGCGTGCCGACGCTCGTGCGTGCGTCGAGCGTGATGGAGGCGCTAACGATTTCCTCGAGCGAGCGGCTCGCTACGTCGCCCACGGGCCAGCCACTCTGGTCCACGACGAGGCTTTGCCCCTCGAAAGGCTGTCCGCGTTCGACGCCGACGCGATCCGCACAGGCGACTACCAGGCCGTTCGTATGCGCGGCGGCCATCGCGAGCGTATTCGCCATGGCCGGACGATCGGCCGACTGGTTCGGCATCGGTACCCAGTTGGTCGGGACGCATACGATCTGCGCGCCGCCCAGCGCATAGAGGCGAAACAGTTCGGGAAACCAGAGGTCGTAGCAGATCGCGATCGCGATCCGGCCCAGCGGCGTGTCGTAGATCGGCGAGGGCCGATCGCCGCTGGCGAACAGCTTCTTCTCGTCGCCCCACAGATGCGTCTTTCGATAGCTGCCGAGATAGCCGTCGGGTCCGAGGAGCACGGCGCTGTTGTACAGCGCGCCATCCGCCTTTTCGGCGATGCCGGCGACGATGTAGACGCCAAGCGCAGACGCGACCTCGCTCCAGGCCGCAGTGGTCGAGCCGTCCGGCACGGGCTCGGCCAGGCTTTCCGCTTCGGCGCGCGAGTCGAACACGTAACCGGTGTTCGCCAGTTCCGGCAAGACAACGAGCTCGGCGCCCAGGTCCGCCGCTCGTGTCACGAAGTCGATGGCGCGTCGTACGTTGAGATCCTTTTCGCCGATCCGGGGCGCCATTTGCACGCAAGCGATCTGCACGTTTTTCCTTGAAAAAAGCAAAAAGCTCCCAGTCCGTGGAGTAACGGAATCTGGGAGCTTTCGTAGCCGTGGTAGCGGCAACGCTGCCGCGGGACGTGGAAGACGCCTTGCCCGTATTAGTCACGGAACAAAATTGAGCGTCAAGCCTGAAAAAAATTACCCGACAAACGACACTTCGGCGCACGAATGCGTCAGGACTCACCTTTCTGCAAATCGAGTCCGTCGAGCATTTCCTGCGCGCTGATGATCGAATTGGCGATCACGCTGGTAGACACCCGCTTGCCAGACGCCTGCTTGCGAATGAACTGATAAGCGTCGGCCTCGCTCATGTTGCGCACGCTCATGATGATGCGAGTGGCCTTCTCGATTTCGCGTCGGGCCTTGAGCGTTTCCTCGATCTTCGACGCCTTGCCGATCAGGCGCTGCTCATAGGCGCGCAAGGAAAGCGCGAGCACCAGCGCGGACAGGATGCCGACCGCGCGCAACGGACGTACCAGCACGCCGTGCGTATTGCTGTCGAGCAATGCCTTGAGCAGGGTTGGATTTTCCGAATCGAGCACCGCGACGCGCGCCCCTTCGGTCTCCGATGCCAGCCAGGAAATGTCAGGCGGATCGCCGATCAAAAAGAACAGCGCTTCGGCCGGCGGCAGCACCGCCACGGGCGGCCAGATCGCTTCGACCTGACATCCGATGCGCTTCAGTTGATGTGTGAGGTCCCTGCCGTCCGTGTCGGGCGGATGAACTACCAGCACGCGAATATTGCGCAGGTGATGGATGATGTCTTCGTTGCTCAATCGGGCATCCTCGCGTGTTGCGCACCGTAGTCGAATGAATGACTGATCAGATAGGGATCGGGTTTGACTGGATGGAGCGCTTCCCAGACGAGGTCGAACTGCCCCCTGTCGTTCAGAATGCCGATCCGAGAATTGAGCCAGGTATGGTTGTTGTCGGCATCGACGATGACACGTCCCTGCGGCGCATCGAATTCCACACCAGCGGCGGCCGCCGCGAGCTTTTGCGGATCATCCACTCCCGCGCGCTCCAGGGCCGCCGAAAACAGGTAGATCTGGTTGTAGGCACTTTCCGAGTTGTAGCTCGGCATCGAGTCGCGGCCGAAGCGCCGTGCAAAACCTTCCTGAAATCGCCGACTGCTGGACGTATCGACGCTCGCAAAATACGTGGCGGAAGTAATGTGGCCCGAGCAATATTCCGGACCGATTTTGCTGACCTGGTTTTCCGCCAGCGAAAGACTTCCCACCGGCAGCTCCCGCGGATCGAGGCCAGCGTCCCGGTAGAATCGATAGAAGGGGCGCGTACCGCAGCCGATGATGGTCGACACGACAGCCGCCGGCCGATCGCGCTTGATGCCGTCGACCACGCGGCGCAGGACGATCTCGTCCGGAACGATCGGCACGTAGGTCTCGTCGACGATGCGGCCGCCGGCGCTTTCGATCAAACAGCGCAATAGCCGGTTGGTCTCGCGCGGAAAGACGTAATCCGACCCGACGAGCGTGATGTCCTTCCCGACATGCGAAATGATGTAGCCCGCCAGTTGCATCGTGCTTTGATTCGGCGCAGCCCCGGTGTAGATGACGTTCGGCGAATACTCGAACCCTTCGTAGTTGGCCGGGTACCAGAGCAGCCCGTTGCGGCGCTCCAGGCTTCCCAGTATCGCTTTGCGACTGGCCGATAACAAACACCCGAAGATCACGCTGACGCCGTCGTCGACCAGCAGTTTGTCGGCATAGCGCCGATACTCGGCGGAATCGGACCTTGGGTCGTAGCACACGGGTACGATAGGGCGACCGAGCACGCCACCCGCCGCGTTGATTTCCTCTATGGCAAGCACAGTGCCGCGAAAATACTCCGACTCGGTCTCTTCGGCCACGCCGGAACGGGAAAACAGGATGCCTATCCGCCACTCGTCTTTCATAACCAGCCCGCCTGCCGCGACACTCTCTCATAACCTGATTCCGGATAAGAGTAGCGGAAAAAAATAGGCGAAAATAAAGCATGCGGCCCGGCAATTGGGAACTCTGTCGGTTGGACCCCGGCTCACGCGTCAGCACTGCTGACGGCCAGAAGTAGCGTGACGTTGCTCAATAGTGCGTGTGGTCCTCCGAAGCATTGAGGTCGGACGGCGGCAGGAGCTGTCTTCGCAGTATCGGCTTCACGACACTTGTGCCTTCGATGAAACGACTGCGCGAGGATACCTTGCCCCGGCAGGAGGCAATCCGCGAAGCTCAGGCAAGAATTATCGCTGCGCCGATGCCACCGTCAGATCTATTCGTCAAAAAATCCGCTGTCGCTTACGGGCTCGATGATGGTCTGCCACGTAATCGCGGCAGCCATTATGCGGCGCCCTGAGTCACGCACCGGATACAAGCCGTGATCGAGGCACGGACGGCCCCCTACGGCCTGCAACTTTGCTTGGTACCCTTCCGGCGTTGCCCAATCGGGCCAAAGCAGTAATCTCCGCTCCGGCATCGCCGTACCCGGCAACTGCGAGGAAGCCGCCTCTGCCAGGGTTAGTTGAGCTGACTCCTGACCGCGCGGGATGATGCATTACGTTCCGTAGCAACGAGCGCCTGATCCAGTGCGCTCACAACCCAGTCGATATCCTGAGCCTGAAAGGCCAGCGGCGGCCGAAGTTTGAGCACATTTCCATGCGGGCCCGCCACGGAGGTAAGCACGCGTTGATCACGCAGGTTCTCGATGACGTCAAGCGCACGAGCCTTGTCCGGCGTTTTACTCTCCCGGTCCGTAACCAGTTCGAAACCGATAAACAACCCCGCCCCCCTCACGTCCCCTACGCACTCGTGGCGCTCGGCCAGACGGGAAAACTCGCCGAGCAGACGTGCGCCGACCTGTTGACTGTGCTCTTGAAGCCGTTCCTCGCGAATGACGTTGAGCACAGCCTGGGCCGCGGCCATGGAAACCGGATTGCCACCAAAAGTGTTGAAATACGGAATCTCATCACTAAAGGCGGCAAGCACCTCCGCCCGCGCGAACAGGGCGGACACGGGGATACCGTTTCCCATTGGCTTGCCCATCGTCACCACGTCGGGAACGACGCCATGGCGTGCGAAGCCCCAGAAGGCGTCGCCTGTCCGTGCGAAACCGGGCTGAACCTCGTCCGCGATGAAAATACCACCGTTGCGATGTACCACGTCAATCGCTGGCTGAAGGTAACCTGCAGGGCCTGGCAAAACGCCATCCGACGAAAAGATGGAATCCGCCATAAATCCGGCGAACCTGATACCCTGGGCAGCCATGTCGTCGATCTGCTTTTGCATCTCTGCCGCGAACCACAGGCCCAGATCGGGCGTGTCGACGCGATAGCGGTCCGGCGCTGGGATGAGGCGGGTTGTCGGGTCAATCGGCTGGCCGCTGCCCAACGCAGGCGAGGCGCCCGAGGTCAGGTAGCTGGTGCCATGGTAGGCCTCGCGGCTGACAATGATTCCCGTGCCGCCGCTATAGGCACGTGCAACCCGCATCGCCAGGTCGTTTGCCTCTGAGCCCGTACACATGTACATGGCCCTGCTGATTTCGGAGGGCATCGTGGTCAGCAGTTCCTCCGTGTAGGCGAGGATTCGCTCGTGCAGATAACGGGTATGCGTATTCAGCTGCTTCATCTGCTCATGCACCGACGCTATGACGGCCGGGTGACAATGACCGATGCTGGCGACGTTGTTATACATGTCCAGATACTTATCGCCGTGAACGTCCCAAAGATATTGCAGCTGGCCGCGTACGAGATGAACGGGCTTTCTGTAGAACAACCGATAGGAACCCCCCAGCAGTTGCTCCCGCTTCTGCGTAAGTTGGCGGGTGTATTCATCCAGTGTTGCCGCGTTCTCAGGACGGAAACTATTCGTGTCCATAATGGTTGACCGGGTACCCATGACTAATTGCTCCACATTTAAAAGCGGTCTGAGATCAGGATGACGTTTCACGCGCTCGATAGACGAACGGGAACGAGAGTCCGCCTGTCAGACCCGCTTGAGTATTCAGAAAAAGTTGCTCCATTCCGCCGGCGATCTGTCGAACGGCGACGAGCGGAAGTGGATTCGGAACTGCCGGTGTGGGTCAGTGCAGCGCAGGCGCGCAGGCAGGACCCTTTGCGCCGGTCGTGACCTGTCTCGAGAACAAGCGGTCCACCCGGGCAATTTCCTCTGGCGACTGTTTGATCGCGAGCGCAAAAATCACGAAGACGATAAAGTTCGCGGCGAGCCCGACGATCCCGCTTGTCAGCGAGCCGAGTGCCCGAATATCGTCCGGATAAATGGTCGTCAGTACGATTGCGATCGCAATGCCGACCAGCATGCCGGCAATCGCCCCCTGCTTGTTTCCGCGCTTCGAAAAGATCCCGAAGAAAAGCGGCACTGCCAGCTGGATAATCCCTTGATACGAGATCTGCGCAAGCAATTGCAGTCGACTGTAATCGAATGTCAGGTACGCGATCACGGCAGCAGCAACAATGAATACGACCATTCCGGCCTTCGACAGCACCATGAGCTGCCGGTCGGAGCGCGGAGTATTCCAGGTCGCAATGTCATTTGCGAATTGTGTGCCGCACACCTGCACGCAACCGTCCACGTGTCCGATACTGGCTGCGAGTACGATGACGGTTGCGAGCGCAAGCAGCCACGGGCCGCCGATATCCGCGAGAGCGACGAACCAGCCGTCCTGCGGATGTGCTGCAACCTTGGGATCGTGGCTCGCCGTCGCGGCAAACAGCATCAGGATGCAATAGAACCCGCCAACCAGCAACATCGTCAACAGCGTGCCCTTCTTGACTGCGCGTACACCGCTCGCCGTGTAAATCCGCTGGAAGCTCATCGGCCAGCACATCGACCCGATCACGCCTGTGAAGATCAGGCTAAACATGTACCAGGGACCATATGCCGTGCGAGCGTCCCCCGGGATCAGGAGCATCCTGGCCGGAAGCTGGGAGAGGTTCGAAAAGGGCGCGTGGTTGCCCATCAACAGCAATATGCAGACTACCGCGCATACCACATACGCGACGATGCCTTGAAACATATCGGTCATGATGAGCCCGCGCATGCCCATGCTGACCGTCCAGTATTGACGGATGAGAACAACGGCAACGCCCACGATCAGACAGGTCGTAACGGACCACTGGCTGAAGCTGGCGAACTGGAACAACGTCCCGAGCGCCTGGATGCCCATCACGACCCACGGAAACACGGAGATAATTCCGATGATCGACGCAATCCGCTTGACGACCGGGCTGTTGTAGCGCATTCCGAGCAAATCTGGTTGCGTCGTCAGGTTGTACTGCGACCCCCACGACCATGCGCGATTCGCCATGAGGTACATCACCGTAACCCCGAGCGTGGCGTACACCATTCCATAGAAGCCGAGCACGCCGCCGACGGACAAGGCAAAGAATGCAGTGAACGTTGACCCCGGCCACCAGGAATTTGTATAACTCATTGCAACGTACCACGGACCGTAGGAACGTCCGCCGACCGCGTAGTCCGCGAAACTCGTGCTCCTCCGGTTGGTCGCATACAGTATCGCGATCATCACGACGAGAAAAATGGCAATCGTGCCAAACGTTATGAATACGGCTCCATTCGACGCGTTCATGCCAGCTCTCCTTCTTTCACGCAATCTCCGACCTTCCCTTCAACCAGGTACAGCACCCAGACGCCGAGTAAGACCAGAACCACATTGACCATCCAGTAAAAAATCGGTAGCGGTATACCGAGCACCAGAAGCGTGCTACCGCTGACACTGAGATAGAGCGGCGGAAACAGTGCCATCAGCAGTAGCAGGAAGAAATAAATACCAAACACGACTCGGATCAGGCGCCGCGGTGGTGACAGCATTGGCGTATTCACTTTCAGATGCTCCTTAAAGTTAAGGTTTTCTTCACATAAATTCAGGAATACTAAGTACAGTAGTTGTAATTAGCCGGTGATGACTTCGTCCTGCTACCCTCAAATCCTGTTACCTACCAGCCTGCCGATCTGACCATCGTCGAACAGCAGGAGAAGCTCATACCTGCCTTAGCCAGCTTTCCCATCTGATATCCTGCATGACAGTGCGAGCTCGCATGTACTTCCATATCCCGTACTTATAGAAATCAAAATCGATTCTGGAGACTGAACGCTGCACCATCGCCCATGCCGACCATTTAAGGTCAGCCAGCGCTTTGTAGAGCTGTACACGTGCAATTTCCCTGGGTCCAACGCGCCCAAAATATTCCTCGATCAGTTCCAGCTCCACCTGCTCATCGAAGAACATCTCGCCGAACCACATCGCAAGCTCGTAGTACCGGTCGTTATTCGACGCGTATTCGAAATCGACGAGCATGACTCGATGTGCTGCATCGAGCATGAAGTTGCCCGCGAGCGTATCGTTCATGCATGGCGCGAGATCGACGCCGGATGCCTCGAGCGCCCGCCGTGCGCGTGCGTATTGCCGGCACAACCATTCGTGATCGAGCGGACACGCCGCGCGTAGTGTGCCGCGCTGGTCCTCATGCTCGTCGATCATGTTGAATACGGTTTTCGTCTGCGTTAGCAATGGCTGGTCGTTAAACGCCTTCAGCGCCCGTAACGCGTTGTGCCGTACCGTGCCATTCAGAAAGTCGAGATTCGAAGACGAGTGCCATCCCTCCATGAACTCGAAAATTTCGACGCCGCAGTCTTCCATAAATGAGAAGACCGGAGCACCGTAACCACATTCAGCGGCGCGCACACTTGCCTCATGCGCGGTGCGGCGATCGATGAACATTTCCGTCCCGATGCCAGGGACCTTAAGGAAATACGTGGTTTTCTCGTGTCCGTTCGCAACCTCCACGCGCCAGTTCGAGTTGGAAATTCCACCGCTGACAGGCGAATAGCGGATCGCCCGCTCCGCCCAATCCGGCACGCGGCGAATGACGGACTCGATGTTGAATTCATCAGTTGTCTGTGCATCTCCGGGAGTTTTCATTTCACCTATCCTTTGAATGCTCGTAGCCAGCCCTCGAAACGCGGGTCCCGAATCGTCTGCCGACAGCGCTGTAGTGTCCATTGAGAAAGCTTGGTGAACTCAAGGCGGCGCGAGGACGTCGTGCCAAGCCATAGTCCCCACAACGTCCAGTACCAGTCGTCAACAAACGCATAGAGACGGCAGCGTGCGTAGTCGGCTTCTTCACACTGACCACTCCAAAACCTGATTCCGTCACGCCATTGCGGTTCAAACTGGTAAAGCTCATTCAGAACGACAGCGACGTCGTACCAGGCATCGCCCGTTCCACCTCGATCAAAGTCGACCAGGGCCAGCGTATCGTCAGGGCCAACCATCACGTTTGAAGCTGCACCGTCACCGTGTAGCGGGACAGGGGTGGTGTCGCGTCCACTTTCGAGCGCGCTCGATGCCATTTCGACGCACTCGTCGAGCCATTCATGACCTGACGGCAGAACGACGGCGTCGCGATCACACAGTGCGCGCAGGCGGGCAATATCGGCCACAAACGAGCGGTGAAATCCGGGATCCGGTCCGCAATGAACCTTGCGCTTGAGATCCCACAAACGCTCGAGTCGGTCAGGCGCAGTGAGATCGTCGACCCGTGCCCACCGCCACGCATCGTCCGGGAGCGCATCGAATAGCAACACACCGCGCTCGACATCGGCCAGATAGAGAGCTGGCGTGACACCGGTCAACGCTGCCGCCCGGCTGGCGAGTACGGTCTGCTCCACATCGATCAGCGGACGCATATCGTCGTACAGCACTTTCGCGTATCGTTTCTCGCCGTCGCCTGTTTGAACGAGAAATCCCGCCCATTCGGTCCGGAGGCGCATCGGCGACGCGACACCGCCAAGTCCGCTGCAGCTATACTCGAGCGCAGTCAGGTCCGTATCGGCGAGTGCCTCGATCAGGCGTGCCTGTTCGGAGGAGGTTTTCATTTCCCAACCCTCACCGACTGTTCTGCGTTGTCACGCAGAGCGTTTCCAACAGCGCACTTAGCGCGCGCAGGCCATTGTGCAGATCTGCCTCTTCCGTGAACTCAGCTTCGTTATGAGCGATGCCGCGATGGCTCGGTATGAAGAGCAGACAGGAGGGAACCGTTCGACTTAGACTGATCGCGTCGTGCCCGGCGACCGTCACGCTGTCGACGGACCGCAGCCCGAGCGATCTGCAAACGTCGTGTGCGCACTGTGCCAACCTGCTATCGAGCGCAACCGGCGCGCGTAGCTGACGGCTCTCCACTTCGACATGCGTGCCGGTCTGCGCAGCGATGTCGTCGAGTATCTGGGCAAAGCGTTTGCCGACGTCCTCGAGTCTATCTGTGGACAGGGAGCGGAATTCGACGTAGAGCGTCGCCTTCGATGGCACCACGTTTGGCGAATTTGGATAAACGTCGAGACGTCCCACCGAACCATGCATCTGGTCGCCGTGCTTCCCGACTTCCGAGTACACGGCCGAAATCGCGCGTGCAGCGGCCCGTAGCGCGTCCCGCCGCTGGTCCATCGGCGTAGGACCCGTGTGGCTTTGTTCGCCGTCAAAGCGCACGCGCAGCTTTAGGGCCGCCCAGGTTTCCCTCACTACGCCGATTGAGATCTGCTCCCGCTCGAGTCTTTCGCCCTGCTCGACATGCGTTTCCACGTATGCGGCGACCGGGATGTCGAGCATCTCTTCGCCGAGGTAGCCGATGCGCTCGAGCGCCTGGCACAACGTGATGCCCTGTGCATCGGTACAGGCGAGCGCGTCGTCAACCGATAACGCGCCAGTGAATACGCTGCTGCCCGTCAGGCTGGGCTGGAAGCGGGCGCCTTCTTCGTTTGTCCAGTCGACGACAGCGAGATTGCATGGAGGGCGAACGCCACGTTCCCGTAGCCGTCTTGCAATGCCGGCAATTGCGACTGCACCGGCAAGCACGCCGTAGACCCCGTCGAAACGTCCCGCACTCGGCTGACTATCAAGATGCGAGCCGCACAGCACGTAGGGCGCTGACGGGTCGAACGTGACGAGACCGAACAGGTTGCCGACGCGATCGACTTGCACATGGAAGCCATGGCGGACTAACCAGTCGCGCAGCAGGTCGCGTACACGGCCATCTTCCTCAGATGCGGCAAGTCGATGCAGACCTCCCGCGCTGGTTACGCCGATCGCCGAGGTGGCTCGAAACAGCGCATCGAACTCACTTATTGCATCGGCATCAGGCAAGTTGACTGCGATTGGAGAGCTAGGGATAGAGTATGTCGACATGTTCCTGTTCCATACGTTGACGATAGTCTCCTGGTGGCGGGAGATTCGTGACAAGAGTCGTGACTGCGCTGAATGGCAGGGTGTTGATGAACGTGCGATGGCCAAACTTGCCGTAGTCGGCGAGAATCACGCTTCGTACGCAATGCCTGGCGAGCGTCCGCCTCAACACTGCCTCGGGTTCCTCGTAATCCATGAAACCGAGTTCCAGGTCGATGCCGCCGATTCCCATGAACGCGATGTCGTAGTGGAACTGCCGGGAAAATTCGAGCGTATGAGGACCAATCAGCGCATTGTCGTTACGGCGAACATCACCAGGCGTGACGACCACATGGTTGTCGCTTTGCTGCGCGACGAGTTGTGCGATATCCAGTGAGTTCGTGACAATCCGTAACCGGCTGAATCTCGTCAACGCCTGCGCCATCGCAAATGTCGTCGTGCCGGTATCAAGAAAAATTGCCATACCCTCCTGGACAAATCCTGCCGCACACGTGGCGATCTGGGTCTTCGCCTTTGTCTGAAGTCGGCTGCGCACCTGCAGCGGCTGCTCCTCGCTGCTCCTTGGCGCAATCGCGCCGCCGTGAATCCGGCGGAGTTTGCCGATCGACTCAAGATATTTGAAATCCCGTCGAATGGTTTCTTCGGAAACCAGTAAAAGTGCTGCCAGATCAGATGCTTTCACGCGCTGCTGCGCGTCCAGCAAGCGCAGGATTTCCTGAATACGTGGCTGAGTGAGCATGAAGTGGTCGATCCCGGTGACTAGAGTCCTAGCAGTGTAGCGAGACCGTCGTGCCCTGCGTGAGGTACGCCCATCACGATGTGCGCGATGCGCGACCGTCACATCACGGGCGTCGGGCGCCGAAGTGACCCATCTCACTGATCGATCGTGAACCACGAAGCGTTGGCAACGTAGCATGGTGGGCCTCAGACGCCGAGCATCGGGGGTAGCCGATGCGCCCATGGCATGATTGCTTCGATGGCGGAGCAGAACTGCAGCACATCTGCGTCTGCGAAACGCGGACCCACGACCTGCAATCCAACTGGCAAACCCGTGTCGCTCCAGCCGCACGGCAGGCTCGCGGCCGGATTACCGGATAGATTGAACGGGTACGTGAAGGGCGTCCAACACGCCCAGGGCAACGCACTGTCATGCGTATCGAGTTCAGGCGGAGCGATGAGATCCGCGTCGAACGGAAGGATTGGCAGCGTTGGCGTCAGCAGGAAATCGTACGTGTCGAACAGCGCATGAACCTGGCAGGCGAACGTCGCTCGCCGCTGGATTGCAGTGAGATAGTCCTCGAGACTGTAATCTGATGCCCGGCCTATCAGCCTGGCGAACCCGGGGTCGAGCTGGTCCGCACAGTTTTTCAAGGTCTGGCCATACACGATACCGCGCCCGGCGACCCAAAGCGTTTCGAACGTGGGGAGCGGATCATGCCAGCCGAGCACCGGCATTTCCAGGTCGATCGGGAGCGCACGTGCAATTCGCTCAACAGCTGCGCCGACGACACGCGATATTTCCGGATCAACATCGACACCAAATAGCGTTGGACAGAACGCGACGCGTACCCGCTTCAACGGCTCTTCGCAGCGTGCGAGATACGATCCGGTCGCTGCAGGCAACGCCTGGTGATCACGCGAATCGGGCCCGGCAAGAACGTCAAAAAGCAGCGCGCTGTCACGTACGGTCCGGGTGATGGGACCCGCGTGGCTCAGCATTTCTGTCGCCGACCAGGGCCACGTTGGGATGCGACCGTGGGACCCCTTCATCGCGAATACGCCACAAAACGCGCTGGGGATTCTGACCGATCCCCCTCCGTCCGAGCCGAGTGATGCAGGGACCATGCGCGCAGCAACCGAGATAGCCGAACCGGAACTCGACCCCCCACTTGTGAGGCGCGCATCCCACGGATTGCAGCCATTACCAAAAACCCGCGAATAGCTCGCCCCACTCCAGCCAAACTCGGTCGTCGCAGCTTTTCCGAGCAGGATTGCCCCCGCTTCCTTGAGCCGCCTGATAACGGGAGCATCTTCCTGCGGTACCCAGTTCATAGCGGTCAACGAGCCTCGCGTAGTGCGCAGCCCTGCGGTGGCAAACAGGTCCTTGATTGCGAACGGGACGCCGTGCAGGCCTCCACGCGTCCGGTTCTCTTTAGCCTCGCGCGTGAGGGTTTCCGCGTAGCGAAGCGCCTCTTCCGCATAGACGTCACCGAACGCATGCAATGTTGGATTGTGGGTTTTGATCGAATCCAGACAGCGCTGAACGAGCTCAACCGGCGTCAGTTCGCCGCATCGTATCGATGCGGCCGCGTCGGCGACGGTCGGCATTAAGTTCTTGTTTACTTGCGGATTCATGGCGGAATGGGGCGTCGTCATCAGCATTGATAGGGCGATTCCATTACAGGCAAGCCAAAAATCCGCGTCAAGAAAAATTTGTTGGGAATGTTGTGATTGTTGGTTTTGTTGGTTTTGGTTTGGTGCATAGATTCGACGTACAGCCGCAGATCTCACCCTGGTCGCTCTTGACGTCGATCGACGGCCAGTGGCATGAGCCAACCAGTCCGCGCGAGTTACCGGAGAGATTTGTCCCCAGGAGGGGTTCTGAAGCTGTGTCCGGGAGGCGGCCCTCCATCATGGACGCAGCGACCTGACGCGCGGCCGAAACTGTTCGTGGGCAGGCTTATGGCGCTCAAGATCAAGAGGGAGCGGAATTGTGTAGCTGTCGTCCACGAACGACCGGCGTTGCTATGACGGGCGTGGCCTTCGAAAGCGCGGGTAAAGTCTGGGATCCGGGATCCGTACCGCAGGGCTGAGTATGAAAACGATGAAAGAGCCTCAAAATAGCGCACGAGCTGCGTCGTAAGCCATTCATCATTCGATAATCAGCTGGGGACTCCTTACGACGTGCACCCGAGTGGCAACCAACAGTTGCCAGGGCAACTGCGTCGATCATTGCCTCACCTGGAGCAACCCAATAAAGTTATTGAGCGGCAGGCATTTCCCGCGCCGCGATGTGTGTTTTGAGGGCTCCGGTGCGCGCATTGGAGCCCTTTTTTCTCCACATCAACTGAAGAATTGACGACCGACGCCTGATTCGGCTATCTGCTGACCCGATGCTCATGGATTCGTCATTGTCCGGGAGCCGTGGTACCCGTCACACGCAGCGCGTTGGCAACCAGCGAAAACGCCGGAGAAGGCTGACGCCGGCTTGGGTAATACAGGTAATAGCCGGGAAAGGAAGCGCACCACTCGTTCAGGACGCGCACCAGACGGCCTTCCTTGATGTGCGGCGCGAATTCATCCTCGGGGAGGAAGGCGATGCCCAATCCCGCCAACGCGGCGTCCACCATGCCGGGCGACGTGTTAAAGATGAGCTGTCCGTTGACCCGCACATTCTGCCTCTTGCCCCGGCGCTCGAAATCCCAGACGTACAACCCACCTGCCGTCTGCATGCGCTGGTTGATGCAATTGTGGCTCAACAGGTCACGCGGCGTTTTGGGAACCGGGCGGGCAGCGAAGTATGCCGGCGACGCCACAACAGCCATGCGCACCGGCGGCCCGATGGGCACCGCAATCATGTCCTTGTCGATGGTGTCCCCCAGGCGCACACCCGCGTCGAAGCGATCGGCCACGATGTCCCTGAACCCGTAGTTGACATCGAACTCGACATTGATATCGGGATAGTCGCGCAATAGCGGCTTGAGCTTGGGCAGCAACGTTGTCCGCAGGACATGCTCACCGCAGGTAATCCGCACCGTGCCGGCTGGCTTGTTCCGCATCTGCGTCAGCTCATCCAGTTCGGCTTCGATTTCCTCGAAGCGATGGCCGATGGCCTTCAACAGACGTTCGCCCGCAGCCGTGGCCGACACACTGCGGGTGGTTCGCGTCAGCAGCCGGATCTCAAGCCTTGCCTCCAGGCCGGCGATGGCCTGACTGAGTGCCGACTGGGTCACGCCCAGCAAAGCAGCGGCACGCGTGAAGCTGCCTTCCCGCGCCACTGTCACGAAATACAGGAGATCGTTGAGGTTACGTCTGACCATGAGGGCCATCCTCAGAGGTGATTAATTAGCCGATCTTATATCCTCTTTAAGAATTCATTAGCTAGTCGGGCGCACCGTCCTGAAGGAAGATTCAGCATATGACCGCCAATGCGGCATCTATCTGAAAGTGAACGCCCCGAACATGAGCAAGCCATTCAACTGTGCGGAAAAAGAAGCTGCAGATCCCACGCGCAGCCAGGTAACGGATCGACGCGGCTTTCTGAAAGTGGCTGGAACCACCCTCACCGCACTGAGCGTTCTGTCTATCACTGGCAACATCGCCTTTGCTGCAAATACGAAAGCGAGCCCCGATATGTCCAATGGCGCAGACAATTTTTACCGGAGCGACAAGGTGACCTTGCAGACAGTCTCCTTCGACAACCAGTACAGGATGCAGGTCGCAGGCAATCTGTTTGTTCCAAACGGGTTCGACCGGAACGTCAGGCATCCCGCGATCATCGTCGGCCATCCGATGGGCGCGGTGAAGGAGCAAAGCTCGAACCTGTACGCGCAAAAGCTGGCCGAACAGGGCTTCGTCACCCTGGCGATCGACCAGTCGTTCTGGGGAGAGAGCGAGGGCCAGCCGCGCAACGCCGTCGCACCGGACATCTATGCCGAGGCATTCAGCGCGGCGGTGGACTACCTCGGTACGCAACCGTTCGTGGATCGCGAGCGCATTGGCGTTCTCGGTATCTGTGGCAGCGGCAGCTTCGTCATCAGCGCGGCGAAGATCGACCCGCGCATGAAAGCCATTGCAACAGTCAGCATGTACGACATGGGGGCGGCCAACCGTGACGCCCTGAACCACTCGCTGACGCTCGAGCAGCGCAAGCAGATCATCGCGGAGGCAGCGCAGCAGCGGTATGTGGAGTTCACCGGCGGAACGACACGGTACACCGGTGGGACGGTGCTGAAACTGGACGCCCATACCGATCCCGTGCAGCGCGAGTTCTACGACTTCTACCGCACTCCGCGCGGCGAGTTCACGCCGAAGGGCGTGTCGCCGCAGACCACCACGCGTCCGACGCTGACCAGCAACGTGAAGTTCATGAACTTCTACCCGTTCAACGACATCGAGGCGATCTCGCCGCGCCCGCTGCTGTTCATCAGCGGTGACCAGGCGCATTCCAGGGAGTTCAGCGAGGACGCCTACCGGCGCGCCGCCGAGCCGAAGGAACTGGTCTGGGTGGCGGGCGCCGGCCATGTCGATCTCTACGACCGCGTGGACCTCATTCCCTGGGACAAGCTCACGTCCTTCTTCAGCAGGCATCTGGCGCAGACGGTAACTTCATGACGGCACGACCCTGTGAGGCCCGAGATCAAGGCAACTTCTCCGCGGATACGACGAGCGAACGGGCCGGCTGTTGGAGCGGCGTATTCGCGATGTCGCTGTGCGTGTTCGCGCTGATCGCTTCCGAGTTCATGCCTGTCAGCCTGCTGACGTCCATGGCGAACGACCTCCATGTCACCGAGGGAATGGCCGGGCAGGGCATTGCGATCTCCGGGGCGTTCGCTGTACTGACCAGCCTGTCAATCTCCGCGCTGGCCGGCAGCCTGAACCGGAAGACCCTGCTGCTGGGATTGACGGCACTGATGGCCGTCTCCGGTGCCGTGATCGCGCTGGCATCGAACTATCCGGCGTATATGGCAGGCCGTGCGCTCATCGGCGTGGTCATCGGCGGTTTCTGGTCCATGTCGGCCGCGACGGCCATGCGGCTGGTGCCAGCCCATCAGGTGCCGCGCGCGCTGGCGATCTTCAACGGTGGCAACGCGCTGGCCACGGTGATTGCCGCGCCGCTGGGCAGCTATCTGGGCTTGGTCATGGGCTGGCGCGGTGCCTTCTTCTGTCTGGCGCCGGTGGCGGCGGTCACGCTGGTCTGGCAATGGGTCAGCCTGCCTTCGATGCAGCCCGAGGCCCGCGCAGCCGGCTCCCCCAACGTGTTCAGGTTGCTCAGGAGCCGCTCCGTCGCGCTCGGCATGGCCGCCTGTGGCGCTTTCTTCATGGGGCAGTTCGCCTTGTTCACCTACGTGCGGCCGTTCCTTGAAACGGTGACGCATGTCGGCGTGTCCACGCTGTCGCTCATCCTGCTCGTGATCGGGGTGGCAGGCTTCATCGGCACCGCGCTCATCGGGGCGGTCCTCAAGCTCGGTCTGTACAGGACCCTGATCGTCATTCCGGTTCTGATGGCGCTGATCGCCCTGGCATTGATCCCCCTCGGAGCTTCGATCGCGGACGTTGGGGCGTTGCTTGGCGTGTGGGGTCTGATAGCGACAGCAGCACCCGTCGGCTGGTGGAGCTGGATCGCCGAAGCCATGCCGCAGAGCGCCGAAGCGGGCGGCGGGCTGATGGTGGCCGTAATCCAGTTGTCCATCGCCCTGGGTTCGACGGTGGGCGGTCTGCTGTTCGACACCAGCGGCTACCGGAGTACCTTCGTGGCAAGTGCCGTCGTGCTGCTGCTCGCGGCCTTCCTGACCTTCCTGACCTCACGCTCGCTGACGTCCCACACCGCTTGAGTATGCAATGAAGATCGAACATCGACGAAATCGAAAGGGGTGGAGCCTGCGTGGACTGAGCCTGGTGCTCGGGTTATTCATTTTTAGCAGCAGCGGCGAAGCCGGCCAGCAGTCGGTTTCGGGCTCACTCGCCGTTACTGCTGCGGATGCCAGTGCGGCGTCCCTGAAACCGGAGGAATCACGTATGTGGATGACAATCGGCGAACATCGTTTCGCCATTACGCTGGCTGACAACGCCGCCGCCCGCGCGCTCGCAGGGCTGCTACCCCTGACGCTGGATATGGCGGAACTCAATGGCAACGAGAAGCATGGCGAGGTATCCAAATCGTTGCCGATAAACGCCAGCCGCCCAGGGACGATTCGTAACGGCGACCTGATGCTGTACGGGTCAAGGACCCTGGTCGTTTTTTATCAGACCTTCGACTCGTCCTATTCGTACACCCGCATTGGTCGCGTGGACGATCCCACTAGCCTTGCCCAAACGCTCGGCGACCGCAATGTACGAGTTACGTTTTCCAGGGACTAATCGGGCTCTGCCAATTCCCCCCAGCAGCCTCAAGGCTGGCTTGCGGAACTCGCCCCGCGTTCGTGATGAAAGAGCGGTGACGCCGCGGATTCCCAGAACGTCAGCGAATGACAGCTTCTCCGCTTTGACGCGGCCACAGAGTTGTGGTGATCGAAGCTCGCCAATGGGTCGACGCGCGCCGATCGAGCGCCGCCGCGTCGGCATAGAATCATCGTAGTAGCTGAGCGTGACCGTCGTCGGGCTGTTCAGGCCGAACGCGACGGACGGCGCGACGCCCCACCGCTTGCTGTAGACGTTGTTGCGCCCCGCCTGATTCGCATCGAAGCCCATCGCATTGAAACGAAATGCGTTATCGCCTGCGAACTTCTGGTTGACGTCGAGCGTCAGGCGCTTATATGCGTCAGTACCGATGCCGGCACTGCCCGTGATGAAGTTCTCGTTCTTCGGCATCTTGGTTTCGATGTCGATCGAACCGCCCACCGCGCCGCGGCCGGCATAAACCGAATCCGGGCCCTTGATGACCGTGATGTTCTCGATGTCGAAGGTCTCGCGATTCTGGACGCCGGAGTCCCGAATGCCATCCACAAAGATCGAATTGCGCGATTCGAAGCCGCGGATCACCGGTCGATCTGCCGACGGGTTCGCCGCCGCATCGCCGCCCAGAAAGGTGATACCAGGAACGGTCTTGAGCGCGTCCGCGAAGGTTGTTGCGTTGGTTTGCCTGATCAGTTCTTCGGGGATGACCGTGATCGAACGTGGCGTGTCCAGCAACGGCGCGGTGAATTTATAAGACGGTAGCGCCTTAACCTGCATATCCGATTGGACCGCAGTCGCATTCACGGTTACGGCAGGCAATGTTTGCGGCGAGGAATCGCCCGACTCCTGCACAGGCGCGGCCTGCGCGAACGCTTGCGAGGGGGAGAGAAAACTTGCGCAATAGAGGGCGCCGACGGACGCGAGCAGGCGCGTCCGCGTGTTGAACAGAGCGGGCATGGTGGCGGTCTTGAAGATGGATGATCCCCACGTTGCATGGGGCACACGGATGCGAAATGGATCGTCTTAATCCAGTAAATGAGAAGCATCCTCATTTACTTTTAGAAGCGAAGTGTAATGTTTCCTTTACAATCGTGTAAACAACTTTCGTCGCAAAGGTGTTGTATCCGGGAGGGTTGGCGCCGAACGGTCGCGTCGAGCAAAAACGGTCAGCCCTATCCCACCGCCTATGGTGGCCTGGCACTCTAGCCCGCTATTGATCGGAGCTATTGCCATTATCGAACGATATATCCTGATGTCGGGCTTGTTAGCTCTCGTGTTCAATTCATAGATCGTCCCGCCGTACGTCAGGAAATCGCCCCGTGTTAGCGCGGCGCTGCCGTGGCTGTGTCTGTGTCTTAAGGGCCGCTCGGCGGGCAATATGGGCGAAGCGCTGCGTGTGCTGCTGACGCGAAGGGCTTGTCGGGGAGTGTCGTGAGTCGGCTGAAGGCGTAGGGCCGAGGAGCATGCCACGTGGAGCCGGCGTGATCTGTCGAAGTCGTACTACGTCTATTGGCGGGTCGACGGTATACACCCCGGGCTGCGCAGCGAGAACTCCGATGACCAATTCATGCTAGTGATCATCGGCGTGAGGGGATTGGCGTAAAGAGCGCGGGGCAATCGGTGACGGGTATCGGGAAACAAAGGCATCATGGCTTGAGCCGCTGCTTGATCTGAAGCGCGGGGCTTGCAAGCGGGTCCACGACTGGCCGTCGGCGATAGTGCAATGGGCTTCTGGGCACGCGCAAAGGCGGACATGTAGACGATCTGGATGGCTGCCACACGAGCCGACGCGTACGCCGCTTTCGCCCCTTTCGTGTCGATCCATTCAGCGAAATATCCGAAGGCAACCGAGACGCTGAAAATGGATCGCGAGAGCCTGTTGGCGTTCTACGACCTCCCCGCTGAGGACTGGCAGCATTTGCGGACGACCAACGCGATCGAGTCGACATCCGCGAAGGTACGTCATCGAACGACGCGTATGCGTAACTGCGTGTCGCGGCCTACCTTTCTTGGTCTTGCATTCAACCTGATTGAGGAGGCGGAGAAAACTTGGCGCCGCATCAACGGACCGGAAACGATCAAGCAATTGCTGGAAGGCCCCCCTTCGAGGACGGCGAACCGGTGCAAGACGATCGACCAGTCCAGCAGAAACTCGCCGCTTGAAATCGACCGTAATGATGCGGCTCATACACCACTCTTGACGTTAGCTCAGCTAGCTGACCTATATGTCGGCGTAGATCGTTGCCGACTGCATATCGCTGCAAGAGATCAAGATAATTCACCACACGATGGACAGGGCCAAAAACTCTCAATTGCCCTAGCTTAGCCGGCAACGGCAATCCGGCCGGCAAACCGCAGGTGGATTATCCATGGCCGGCAGCAAAACGGGTTCAACAAAGGTTCAACGGCGTAGTGACGTAACCGCGCTTTCTTGTGAGATGACAATTTTCAAGTAGTTGATTTTTAAGACAAAGTTATGTGAAGTGACGCGTCGAAGGGGACTCTTAATCCGTAGGTCGAGTGTTCGAGTCACTCACGCCCCACCAAAGATTCAAAGCAAAAAGCCCGGTCCATGCGACCGGGCTTTTTGCGTTTCGGGGTGCGCTCGCACACTGCCACACTGCGTATCGCCAGCCCACAGCAATTTCCTTCAATACACCCCACCCCTTCGCCCCATACCGTTGACCGTCGCAAATCCTGCGCACATCCGTATTGAGGCATCCGATGACCGCTTTACTCTCCATGGCCGCCTTCGCGTTGGCCAGCTCAATTTCGCCGGGCCCGGTGAATATCGTGGCACTCAGCGCCGGCGCGCAGCACGGGCTTGCCGCGAGCATGCGGCATGTCACCGGCGCGACCATCGGTTTTACCGTGCTGCTTTTGCTGATCGGCCTGGGACTGCATGAACTGCTCGCGCATTTCCCCAACCTCATCACCTTCGTCAAATGGGCGGGCGTAGCGTTCCTGTTCTACATGGCCTACAAACTCGCCACCGACGACGGCCAACTCGGCGCAGACAAACCGGCTCGCGGACCATCCTTCGCATATGGCGCGGCGATGCAATGGCTCAACCCGAAAGCCTGGCTCGCGTCGCTGGCCGGCATGGGCGCCTACGCGGCGGACGGCGACGGCAGGCTCGTCTGGCAATTCAGCGTCGTGTATTTCGTGGTCTGCTATGTGTCGATCGCCAGTTGGGCGTACGCAGGCACGTTTCTGCGCAAACATTTGCAGCGACCGCGGCGTGTGAGGTTCTTCAATCGCGTGATGGCGGCATTGCTCGCGGCGAGTGCGCTTTATCTGCTTGCGGCGTGAAGACGCCGCGCGGCCCACGGTTTCAACTGCGATACTGTCCCGGCGTCGCCGCGACCAGCCGCTTGAAGACTCTCTGCAAATGCGCCTGGTCCGCAAAACCGGCGTCGAGTGCGACATCGGCGATCACACGTCCGCGTCTGAGTTGCGCGCGGCTGTATTGAATACGCCGGTTGATCAGATAAGCGTGCGGCGTCATGCCATAGCGTTGCCTGAACGCGCGAATCAGATGCGACGCGGACAAACCAGCCGCCTCGCAAATGTCCTCCAGCTTTAGCGACCGCGTGCAGTTTTCCGCAATGAATTCCGCTGCGTGCGTGAGTTGGAGGCTCGCATCATGATCCGGCAAGACCGCCGGGTTCAGTGTGTTTTGCACGTCGGAGAAAAAGGTGATGGCCGCGCTTTGCTTGCGCAGCATGTCCGCGTCACCGTCGACAAGAATCGCGTGCAGCCGGTTCAAGCCGTTGAACAATCCGGCGTCCGTTGTCACGGTCTGCGAGAACGCGCGAAACGCGTGGTTCTCGCTGAAACCCAACTCATGCTGCAAGCCCGTGAGCCACGCCACATCGACATGCATCATGCGATACGACCAGCGTTCGTCGGCTACCGGATTGCGCGCGTGCACGTCGTCCGGATTCATCATGACGACTGCGCCCGCGCCGATCCATTCACGCGCGTGGCGATTCAGATATTCGCTGCGGCCGCCAGTGACCGCGCCAATCGAGAAGGTTTCGTGCGAATGTTTCGCGTAGCAGACGTCGCGACCGCCTTCAATTGAACGCACCTCAATGAACGGCAACGCATCGTCGTGCCAAAACTGCGGCACAGAAACGCGTTTCGCCTGAAGTGCCGCCGCCGTGATCTCGCCCATCTAGCGCGCTCTCCGATATTTGCGTAGGCCTCGTCAAAGCGAAGCCTACGTATCGTAGCCGCCAATCGCACCATCAACAAGCAGCCTCGCGACCAACCCAAACACCGAGGCGCAAGCAGATACGCGAAAGACTATTTCGCCGACACGTCGATGTTGCCGAGATATTTCGCGGCCAGCGTCTTCACCGTGCCGTCGGCTTGCACCTTGGCAATCGCCGCATTCAAGCGGTCACGCAATGCCGTATCGCCCTTGCGAATTCCGTATGCAATGCCGCTGCCGAGAATCTTGTCGTCGCGCACCGGTTCGCCGACGAAAGCGTAACCTTCACCGCTCGGCTTCGACAGAAAGCCGGTTTGTCCGGCCGGCGCCAGCACGAGCGTCGCGTCCAGACGCCCCGCCACGAGATCCGTATAAACCTGGTTCTGGTCCTGATACGGCACGACGGTCACGCCCGCCGATTCCCAATGCGCCTTCGCGTAGGTTTCCTGAATCGACGCCTGCAACACGCCCACGCGCTTGCCCTTCAGCGAGGCCGGCGTCGGCAGCAGACCGCTGTCGCGCTTCGCGATCAACTGCGTCGGCACGCGATACACGACGGTAGTGAAATCGATCGCCTGACGGCGTGCGTCGGTCGCGTTCATCGCCGAATTGATGGCGTCGAACTTGCGGCCCTGCAGCGCGGGAATCAGCCCGTCGAACGAGGTCTCGACCCATTTGCACGTCATATGGGCGGCCACGCAAACCGCATTGCCGACGTCGATATCCAAGCCTTGCAACTCCCCGTTCGGGCCTTTCGATTCGAACGGCGGATACTGCGCTTCGAGGCCGAAACGCAGCGTATCGGCGGCGCTTGCACCCGACGACGCCGCGAGCGACGCGAATGCACAGGCCAGAGCCAAAAGAGGCTTGAGCAATTTCATAGCAGGTCCCTTTCCCTTCGATTTTGTTGTCATGCCGCATTGCGGCGCGCTGATGCGTGCCCGTGCGACGATCATACTTCGTTCAATAATGCATCTGTCGCGTCGTGCCGTGTTGTCTTTACGATCAGATCTCGCTGAGACGCCGCGCGCCTTCGATCAAGGTCGCATCGTCTTTCGAGAAGCTCAGGCGAATCAAGCCGGAGTCCGTACCATCGGTATAAAACGCCGACAGCGGAATAGTCGCGACACGTGCATCGCGAATCAGACGCAGCACGAAATCGCTATCGCTTTCATCGGAGAAGCCGCGAAAACGCGCGAGCATGAAGAAGCTGCCTTCGCTCGGCAACAACTCGAAGCGCGAATCGCGCAGTGCCTCTGCGAGCAGATCGCGCTTCTTCTGATAGAAGGCGGACAAGCCGAGGTAGCTTTCGCGATTGGCCAATGCGTCGACGAACGCATACTGCATCGGCGTATCGGCTGAAAACACCATGAACTGATGGACTTTGCGAATCTCGTCCATTAAGGCAGCGGGCGCGAGGCAGTAGCCGACACGCCAGCCCGTCACGTGATACGACTTGCCGAACGACGAGACGATCACGCTGCGTTCCGCGAGTTCGGAATGGCACGCCATGCTCTGATGTTTCGCGCCGTCGAACACCACGTGTTCGTAGACCTCGTCGGCGAGAATCACGATATCGGTATTGCGCGTAACGGCCTTCAGTCGTTCGACGTCGGCCTCGCTGAACACGGTCGCGGTCGGATTGTGCGGCGTGTTGGTGATGATCATGCGCGTCTTCGGCGTGATCGCGGCGGCCACTTCGTCCCAGTTCACACGGAAGTCGTCCAGCGACAGCTTGATCGGCACGGGCGTCGCGCCTTGCAGCCGCACGATCGGACCGTAGCTGTCGAACGAGGGCTCGAAGTAGATCACCTCGTCGCCCGGATGCACCAATGCGCTGATCGTCGAATACAGACCTTCGCTTGCGCTGGCGATCACGGTGACTTCGCTCGCCGGGTCGTAGCGCACGCCGTACAGCGTGGCGACCTTGTCGGCGAGCGCTTCGCGCAAGGCGGCGATGCCGGCCATCGGCGCGTACTGGTTATGACCGGCGCGCATGGCTTGCGCAACGCCGTCGATCAGTTTGGCGTCCGGCGCGAAATTCGGCGCGCCTTGCGACAGATTCAGCGCGTCGTGCTGAGCGGCCAGTTGGCCGATCACGGTAAAAATCGTCGTGCCTACGTCAGGCAACTTCGAGCGGGCTTGCGTGGCGCTCTGCATAAGGCTATCTCCCTTTCTCCATCCGGCAGCGGATTCACGGAACAGCCTGCTGTGCGGCGGTCCCTTCCGGTTTGGTGATTAGGCATCAGCCAAAGAACCGTCACAATCGAAACTTTGTCATGCGCGGCATGCATTTACGTCATGCCTCACGCGAAGGCGCGCCGCCGCGCGCAAAGCCGGTCTGATCGGTACTTTCGGGGAAGAAACGGGACTGCGCTGAGAACGCGGAAAACTGCAGAGGTATGACGTAATGTGATGCGGCCGGCCACAAGCGAAGCGCTCGTGACCGGCCTCGCCCTCTATCAGGCGTCGTCCATCATGCGGACTTTGACTTTCTTGCCCTTCACCTTGCCGGCGCTGAGCTTGCGCAGCGCCTCACGCGCGATGCTGCGTTCAACAGCCACATAGGTCGACATTTCCGTCACGTTGATCTTGCCGATCTGCGAGCCGGCGAAACCGGCCTCGCCGGTCAGCGCGCCGAGCACGTCGCCCGGACGGATCTTTTCCTTGCGGCCGCCGAGAATCTGCAGCGTTTCCATGGGCGGCAGCAGCCGCTCATTGCTCGCCGCGGTGAGTTCGGACAGCTTGTGCCATTCCACCTCGCGCTTTTGCGCCTGCTCGAGACTGCCGACGCGGCCCATCTCGTTCATGCTCGCCAGGCTCAGCGCCCAGCCTTCCTGATCGGCGCGGCCCGTACGGCCAATGCGGTGCACATGCACTTCCGGATCCGGCGTCACGTCGACGTTGATCACCGCTTCGAGCTGCGCGATGTCGAGACCACGCGCGGCGACGTCGGTGGCGACCAGCACCGAGCAACTGCGATTGGCGAACTGGATCAGCACCTGGTCGCGTTCACGCTGGTCGAGTTCGCCGTGCAACGCGAGCGCATGAAAACCCTGCGCGCGCAGCACGTCGAGCAGATCGCGGCATTGCTGCTTGGTGTTGCAGAACGCCAGCGTGCTCACCGGACGATAGTGATTCAGCAGCAGACCGACGGCATGCAGCCGTCCGTCTTCGGTTACTTCATAGAACCGCTGACGAATCTTGGTGTTGTCATGCCGTTCGGCGAGCTTCACTTCCTTCGGATTACGCAGGAATTGCTGGCTTAGTTTGACGATGCCCTCGGGATACGTCGCCGAAAACAGCAGCGTTTGGCGCTCTTTCGGGCATTGCTTCACGACGGTGGCGATATCGTCGAAGAAACCCATGTCGAGCATGCGGTCCGCTTCGTCGAGCACCAGCGTGTTGAGCGACTGCAGCGGCAGGCTGCCGCGCTCAAGGTGATCCATGATGCGGCCCGGCGTGCCGACCACGATGTGCGCGCCGTGTTCGAGGCTGGCCGTTTGCGGACGCATCGGCGTGCCGCCGCACAGCGTCAGCACCTTGATGTTTTCTTCGGCACGCGCGAGGCGGCGGATTTCCTGCGTGACCTGATCGGCGAGTTCGCGCGTGGGGCACAGCACCATCGCCTGCACGGCGAAGTTGCGTGCGTCGAGACGCGCCAGCAGTGCCAGCGAAAACGCCGCGGTCTTGCCGCTGCCGGTTTTTGCCTGGGCGATCAGATCGTGGCCGGCGAGCGCGATCGGCAGACTTGCGGCCTGAATCGGCGTCATCTCGACGTAGCCGAGCTGCGTCAGGTTGGCGAGCGTCGCGGGCGGCAGCGGTAGCTGGCTAAACGGCGCGCCGGCGGTGGTGGGACTGTTCATAGGGTGATGACTCGCAAAGCGGATAGGCGGCTAGGGACAACGATTATTCGGCCATCGGGCCGGTGTCGGGACGGCCTTCGATCTGCTCGTACAGCACCGAGCCATCGTCCCCGTCGAAACGCTCGACGTAATTGCGCGCGCCGCACATCGGGCAACGGAACAGGAGGCCCTGCCCTTCGTTCTTGATGACGACGTCCGATTGCTCCCACTGCGCCTGGCAGGACTGGTTTCTACAGGTAAACACGTTTGATTCTCCAACTGGATTCGATTGCTTGTCCGGCGAGCCGTACGGGCGGCCCTCCGTGAATGGAACGGTTGCTGCCAAGGTGGCGACGGCTAACCACGTCGACCCGGCACGTCAACCCAGATGCGTATGCCGTGCCCGCGGCGCGCTCACATCCATCTCGGTGAGGCCCTGCACGATGCCGCAGTCTTCCACGGCCTGTTCGCCGTGGCACTGCTCGCGCAAGGTGGTCAATTGCACTTTCAGCTGCTTCAGTTCGTCGATGCGCATGTCGACGTGCGCAATGTGCTCGTCGATCAAGGCATTGATGCCGCCGCAGCCGTCCGCCGGCGCGTCGGTCAGACGCAGCAGCGCACGGATTTCGTCGTGGGTCATGTCGAGCGCGCGGCAATTACGGATGAAACGCAGCCGTTCGACATGCTTCGCCGTGTAACTGCGGTAATTGGCCTCGGTGCGCTCCGCTTCGGGCAACAAGCCTTCTTTTTCGTAGAAACGGATGGTTTCGGTCGTGCAATGGGCGATTTTCGCCAATTCGCCGATTTTCATGGACCCTCCGGATGGCGGCCTTGACCTTGTAGTGGCTTCAGGGTGTTTACTAGACCACAAATCGAACCAGGAAGCCACCATGCCTCAAGCCGACCACGCCGACGCCGATCGCCTCGAACAGGCGAAAGTCCCTGTGGACGGGCACGAAGCGGACACGCATGCCCACGACGGCGCGACCTGCGGTCATCGCCACCATGCGCACGATCACGACCACGCTCACGTCAGCCACAGCCACGCGCCCGCCCACAGTCATGCCGATGCGGCGTGTTGCGGGACAGGCGCGGCAACAGCGGCAGCCGTAGCCGCGCCGGCCCCACTGCCGCCATCCGAAGCCATCGGCAGCAACATGCGCACCGCCATCCGCATCATGCAGATGGATTGCCCGACCGAAGAAGCGCTGATCCGCAAGAAATTCAGCCGCATGCCACACGTACGCAGCATGGAATTCAACCTGATGCAGCGCGTCCTGACGGTCGTCCACGCGCCCGAGGCGCTCGACTCGATCCTCGCCGCGCTGCGTTCGCTCGACTTCACGCCCGAACTCGCCGATGCCGGGCCGAACGCCGCGTCCGGGGCCTCGGCCGCGCCGCGCGCGCCGAGCAAGCCGTGGTGGCCGCTGGCGCTCGCCGGCATGGCTGCGGCAGGCTCAGAGGCCGCTGGCTGGCTCGGCGCACCCGTTTGGCTGCCTGCGGGTCTGGCGATCCTCGCCATCCTCTCCTGCGGCCTTACGACGTACAAGAAGGGCTGGCTCGCCATCCGCAACGGCAACCTGAACATCAACGCGCTGATGAGCATTGCCGTGACCGGCGCGCTGCTTCTGCGCCAATGGCCGGAAGCCGCGATGGTCATGGTGCTCTTCACCATCGCCGAACTGATCGAGGCGAAATCGCTCGACCGCGCCCGCAACGCGATCCAGGGTTTGATGCAACTCACGCCTGAACAAGCGAGCGTGCAGCAACTCGACGGCAGTTGGCGATTGGTGGACCTCAAGGCCATTGCGCTCGGCGCGGTGGTTCGCGTGAAGCCGGGCGAGCGGATCGCGCTGGACGGCGAAATCGTCGCGGGCCGCTCGAGCGTGGATCAGGCGCCGATCACCGGCGAAAGCCTGCCGGTCGACAAAGCCGTGGGTGACGCGGTGTTCGCCGGCACGATCAATCAGACCGGCTCGTTCGACTATCGCGTCACCGCCGCGGCCAGCAATACGACACTCGCACGCATCATCCACGCAGTTGAAGAAGCGCAAGGCACCAAGGCGCCGACGCAGCGTTTCGTCGACCAGTTCGCCCGCGTGTATACGCCGATCGTGTTCGCCGTCGCGCTTGCCGTGGCCATTGTGCCGCCGCTGCTGTTCGACGGATCGTGGCAGGCGTGGGTCTACAAGGCGCTGGTCATGTTGGTGATCGCGTGCCCGTGCGCGCTCGTGATCTCGACGCCGGTGACCATCGTCAGCGGTCTCGCTGCGGCGGCCCGCAAAGGCATTCTGATCAAAGGCGGCGCCTATCTCGAGCAAGGCCGCAAGCTAACGCGGCTGGCGCTCGACAAAACCGGCACGCTCACTCACGGCAAGCCCGTGCAGACCGAGTTCGAAATACTCGCTGAGATCGACGCCCTGCGTTGCCGCACGCTTGCGGCGAGTCTTTCGGGGCGCTCCGATCATCCTGTCTCGATGGCGATTGCGACGGCGGCGAAGGCCGATGGCCTGAAGCACATCACTGTCGCGGCCTTCGAGGCAATCGCGGGACGCGGCGTGCGCGGCGAGATAGACGGCGTGCCGTACTGGCTCGGCAACCATCGGCTGATCGAAGAACTGGGACGCTGCTCCGCGTCGCTCGAAGCGCGGCTGGATGCGCTCGAAAGTCAAGGCAAGACCGTCGTGATGCTGGTGGACGCCGAACGCGTGCTCGCGCTGTTCGCGGTCGCCGATACGGTGAAGGAAACCAGCCGCGCAGCCATCGCCGAGTTGCAGCGGCTCGGCGTGAGCACGGCCATGCTCACCGGCGACAACCCGCACACCGCCGCCGCGATCGCGCAACAGGTCGGTATCGACGAAGCGCGCGGCAATCAGCTGCCGGAAGACAAACTAAACGCAGTCGCGCAGTGGTCGGACGACGGCGCGACGGTCGGCATGGTCGGCGACGGCATCAACGACGCGCCCGCGCTCGCCCGCGCCGACATCGGTTTCGCGATGGGCGCGATGGGCACCGACACGGCGATCGAAACCGCCGACGTCGCGCTGATGGACGACGACCTGCGCAAGATCCCGTCGTTCATTCGTCTGTCGAAGGCGACGCATGCGGTGCTGGTGCAGAACATCACGCTCGCGCTCGGCATCAAGAGCGTCTTCCTCGTGCTGACCGTAATCGGTCTGGGCACGATGTGGATGGCCGTGTTCGCCGACGTGGGCGCGAGTCTGCTAGTGGTGGCAAACGGGTTGCGGCTGTTGCGCAAATGAGCGCGCGCCCGCAGGTAGCGACTGCGCGACGCGCGCCTTCAAGTCAATGCGCGAATGAGCGCTCATCCGCAATCGGATGGTGATGCGAACCAATCGCGGCCTTCAACGTATCCGAGGGCCGCATGCCGAAGAGCTTCCGGTAATCGGTTGCGAACTGGCTCAGGTGCCAGAAACCCCACGCCGCCGCCACGTCTTGCACCGAGCGTGATTCGCGCGACGCATTCGAAAGATCGCGCCGCGCGCCATTCAGACGGATTGCGCGCAGATACGTGGCGGGCGCTATGCCGAGCACGTCCTGAAAGCAGTACTGCAGCGTACGCCGGCTCACGTGCAGCTGCTCGCACAACTCCGGCACGCTCACGGCCCGCTCGCGATTGATCAGCACATAGTCACGCGCTTCCGACACGATCGACTGACGACGTGGCCGCGCCGGCATCGCGACCGGCTCCGACGCCGGCAACGCGCCGACGTCGAAGAGCGAAGCCAGCACCGACGCCTGCAGATTGTTGCGCGCGACCGAAGAGAGCGGCGTGCCGCGCGCCGCGCCATCGTCGAGCAATTGACGCAGCGTGGCGCACAACTGCTGCTTGCGAGCCATGCCGATCGGCACGACTTGCGTGTTCGGCACATGATCCGTCAGACCGACGCGCTCCACTTCCGCCGCGTAACGGCGCAGCACTTCGCCTTTGACGACCACACCAAAAATCTCGTAACCCGCCGAAGTCAGCAGTTCGAATTCGATGCCGCCTGGACGAAACGCGAGCGCATCGCCGGCAATTACCTGAGCGTCGATGCGTCCCGAACCCGCGGGGCAAGTCGGGACACCGAACCAGTACGCGTCCTTTTGCACCTCGCAGGTTTGCCGCAGCGTGTGGCTGGTCGTTTCGACGAACACCTGCATGTGATCGAGGCACAGCTCCGTCAGGCCGCCGACAAAACATCCTGCCGTCAACTGGTCGTAGGTCTGGCTCCACCCATGAAGATTGCGCGCCTGTTCGTCGGCGTCGTGCGCAACGCAGGTCTGCACACGGAAGCTCGGCTGCGGCGTGAGCGTTGGACTGGACAGGCTGTCGCTGAGAGTGTCGATCGTCATACCGGATCTGCCCAAATGGAATATCGAGGAGGATCGAACGCAAAAAGAAGGCAATTCCCATGCCGAACGAAACCCATGCCTGCTCGCGCCTTTGTATCGCCAGACTTCCAAGCCAGTGTTCATTGGATGAACAGCCCTGCACACTCTGCTCAGAAACGAAACGCTCACCTTGCGCCGGTTGAACAGCGCGACACCACATACCGTGCGCGAGCGCCTGCTACGTGTGCACGGATCACCTGCGCGGTGCATTGGCACACTTCTGGCTCTGGCTTCTCGCGGCCAATCGATATATCGAGCCGAATATAGCCCATTCAAACATGTGAGGAGCACACAGATGAATCACGCAGAGATGCAATTTCTGACCACCGAATTCCCGTACAAGAAGCAGTATGCGAATTTTATCGGCGGCGAATGGGTAAAGCCTGTAGGCGGCGAGTACTTCGACAACGTGTCGCCGATCACCGGTGAAGCTTTCACGTCGATCCCACGTTCGCGCGAAGCCGACGTCGAACTCGCGCTCGATGCGGCGCACCGTGCGAAAGCCGCGTGGGGAAAAACCTCCGCCGGCGACCGGTCGAATATTCTGATGCGCATTGCCGACCGGATGGAAGCGAACCTGCAACGTCTCGCCGTGGCCGAGACGATCGACAACGGCAAGCCGCTACGCGAAACCATGGCCGCCGACATTCCGCTCGCGATCGATCACTTCCGCTACTTCGCCGGCGCCGTGCGTGCGCAGGAAGGCTCGATCTCCGAGATCGATCACGATACCGTCGCCTATCACTTTCATGAACCGCTCGGCGTGGTCGGCCAGATCATTCCGTGGAATTTCCCGATCCTGATGGCCGTATGGAAGCTCGCGCCCGCACTCGCTGCCGGCAACTGCGTGGTGCTCAAGCCGGCCGAGCAAACGCCCGCTTCGATTCTCGTCCTCGTCGAACTGATTCAGGACCTGTTGCCCGCGGGCGTGCTGAACGTGGTGAACGGCTTCGGTCTCGAAGCCGGCAAGCCGCTCGCTTCCAGCAAGCGCATCGCCAAGATCGCGTTTACCGGCGAGACCACGACCGGCCGTCTGATCATGCAGTACGCGAGCCAGAACATCATTCCGGTGACGCTCGAGCTCGGCGGCAAGAGCCCGAATATTTTCTTCGACGACGTGATGAACGCCGACGACAGCTATTTCGACAAAGCGCTCGAAGGCTTCGCGATGTTCGCGCTGAATCAGGGCGAAGTGTGCACGTGTCCGTCGCGCGTATTGATCGATGAAAAGATCTACGACCGCTTCATGGAACGTGCGCTCAAGCGCGTCGCGGCGATCACGCAAGGCCATCCGCTCGACACCAGGACGATGATCGGCGCGCAGGCCTCGCAAGAGCAGCTGGAAAAGATCCTCTCGTATGTCGACCTCGGCAAACAGGAAGGCGCCGAATGCCTGATCGGCGGTGAACGCAATGCGCTCGACGGTGAATTGAGCAAAGGCTATTACGTGAAGCCGACTGTGTTCCGCGGCCACAACAAGATGCGCATCTTCCAGGAAGAAATCTTCGGGCCGGTGGTGTCGGTCACGACGTTCAAGACCGAAGAAGAAGCGCTCGAGGTCGCCAACGATACGCTTTACGGTCTCGGCGCCGGCGTATGGACGCGCGACGGTACGCGCGCCTATCGCTTCGGCCGGCAGATTCAGGCAGGCCGCGTGTGGACCAACTGCTATCACGCCTATCCGGCGCATGCGGCATTCGGTGGCTACAAGCAATCAGGCATCGGACGGGAGAATCACAAGATGATGCTCGACCACTATCAGCAGACCAAGAATCTGCTGGTCAGCTATAGCGACAAGCCGCTCGGTTTCTTCTAAGCGTCGCGTTCCTGTTCGAGCGGGCCGCATTGCGCGGCTCGCTCTTTTTCTGCGAGGACATGTGATGGCTGATGAGAAGGAAGTTGCCCGCGTGATCGCAACGCCTGCCGCTGTCGAGTTGATCGACAAGTTGCGCGCGGAGCATGGTGCGGTGCTGTTCCATCAATCCGGCGGATGCTGCGACGGCAGCGCACCGATGATGTTCCCCCAAGGTGAGTTCATGGTCGGCTCGTCCGATGTCAAACTCGGCACGATTGCGGGTGTGCCGTTTTACATGAGCGAGTCGCAATTCGAATACTTGCAGCACACGCAGTTGATCATCGACGCGGTGCCGGGAAATGGCGGAATGTTTTCTCTGGAGCGGCCCAGCGGTTTACGGTTCTTGACGCGCTCCCGTCTTTTCGAGGACGAAGAGAATGCGTGGCTGGAAACGCATCCGGTGGAACGCGCCGATGCTTGAGCGTTTTATGGTGCGCTTGAGTTTGAATCATCGCTGACGGCGGGTGCCGCTGGTGTCTCTGCCAGCAGCGCATCGCTGTCGTCTTTCAGGCCGACACCGGTCAGACCCAAGCGCCTTGCATGCGTCAACAGATAGTGCAGCTTGTGTGCGGCCAACGGATAGTCGAGTCCCTCCGGACGCACATTCGAAATGCAGTTGCGTTGCGCGTCGCTACAGCCGACTTTCGGCGCGTACGTCAGATAAATTCCGAGGCTATCCGGCGAACTCAAACCCGGCCGCTCACCGATCAGCATCACCACCAACTTTGCATTGAGCAACTCGCCGATCTCGTCACCCAACGCGACGCGCGCCTGACGCGCAACCACGACCGGGCCGATCTTCCAATCCGCGAGTCGCGGAACGACGGCTTGCAGCAAGGGAATCGATTGCTTCGATGCGGCGAACGCCGAAAGACCGTCGCCGATCACGAAGACCACTTCAGGCGAATCGTTCGGCACCGCTGCCAGCGTCACTCGACTTTCTTCCGATAAACGCCGCCCGAGATCGGGACGCCGCAAATAATGCTCGCGATCCGGCGCGGCGCTATGCACGTCGAGCGTTTTGAAGTTTTGCGCGCGCAATTGCTCGTGCAGCACCTCGGTATCGAGCGGATGATGCACAGCGTCGCGCGCCTGCGCGTGCGACAGGTTGAACGCGAGCAGCGGCGCGGTCGGCAAACTATTGCCCGCGCGGCCCAGCGCGATGCGCGCGTTGGTGAACTGCCGCAGCGCGTTCCATGGATTCTTTTCGAGGAAGTCGCTCATGCAATGCCCATCCAGTCGCGCGCGCCTTCCAGCAACGGTTGTTGCGTCGATGCACTCAGCAACGCGCCGCGCGCGTCGGTGATTTGCATCGACTCCAGCCATTCTTCGAATTCCGGCGCGCGGCGCAAGCCGAGTACGTCGCGCACGTAAAGCGCGTCGTGGAACGACGTGCTCTGGTAGTTGAGCATGACGTCGTCCGCGCCTGGAATGCCCATGATGAAGTTAATGCCCGCTACGCCGAGCAGCGTGAGCAGATTGTCCATGTCGTCCTGATCCGCTTCCGCATGGTTCGTATAGCAAATGTCGCAACCCATCGGCACGCCGAGCAGTTTGCCGCAGAAGTGATCTTCGAGGCCGGCGCGCGTGATCTGTTTACCGTCGTAGAGATATTCCGGGCCGATAAAGCCGACCACCGTGTTGACCAGGAATGGATTGAACCTGCGTGCGACTGCATAGGCGCGTACTTCGCAAGTCTGTTGATCCACGCCGAAATGTGCATCCGCCGACAACGCGCTGCCCTGACCCGTTTCGAAGTACATCAGGTTATTGCCGACCGTACCGCGCTTCAAGGAGAGTCCCGCTTCATACGCTTCCTGCAGTAGCGCGAGCGAAATGCCGAAGCCCGCGTTCGCTTTCTCTGTGCCCGCAATCGATTGAAACACCAGATCGACCGGCGCGCCTTTTTCGATTGCGGCAATCGTGTTGGTGACGTGAGTCAGCACGCACGATTGCGTCGGCACCTGATAACGTTGGCGGAAGTCGTCGATCATCAGCAACAGCTTGGTGATCGCGGCGAGATTGTCGCTGGCGGGGTTGATGCCGATCATCGCGTCGCCGCAGCCGTACATCAGGCCGTCGAGCATCGATGCGGCAATGCCTTTGACGTCGTCGGTCGGGTGATTGGGTTGCAGACGCACCGACATGTGCCCCGGTAAACCGACCGTGTTGCGAAAGCGCGTAATCACCGGACGTTTACGCGCCGCCGCGATCAGATCCTGATTGCGCATCAGCTTGGATACGGCCGCGACCATCTCCGGCGTCAGGCCCGCGGAGATACGCGTGAGCGCATCGGCATCCGTCGTGCTGCTCAGCAGCCAGTTGCGAAAATCACCGACCGTGAGGTGAGAGATCTCGGCGAATGCCTGCGGCGAATGATCGTCGATCACGAGACGCGTGACTTCGTCGCTTTCGTAGGGAATCAGCGCCTCGTTGAGGAAAGTGCGTAGCGGCACTTGCGCCAGCGCCATCTTGGCCGCGACACGTTCTTCCTCGCTCGCCGCCGCCACGCCCGCGAGCTGGTCGCCGGAACGCTGCGGGCTGGCCTTCGCCAGCAGGGTTTTCAGATCGGCAAAGCGATACGTGCGGGTGCCGATCGTCTCGGTGTAGCTCATCTTTACGACTCCATCGCCGCTGCTTGCGCAGCGGCTCGATCCGTCATTCCTCGAGCAAGGCGTCCGCCGGCGCGGCTTCGCGCTGATGGCGCGTCATCAGGAAGTAGACGTAGCCCAGCGCGAGAAAGATTGCGAACACGATTGCCACCAGAAAATTGAAGTAGACCATCGTCGCCAGACAGATGACCGCGGCCACCAGCGCGAACGCCGGAAAGACCGGAAACAGTGGCGCGCGGAACGGGCGCTCCATATTCGGTTCGGTGCGGCGCAGCTTGAACAGCGACAACATGCTGATGATATACATCACGATAGCGCCAAATACCGACATCGTCACGATGTTCGCTGTCAGCGTCTGGCCGCCGAACTGGATCAGTTCGTCGCTGTAGATCGCGGCGATGCCGACCACGCCGCCCGCAATGATCGCGCGATGCGGCGTCTTGAAGCGCGGATGCACTTTCGAGAGCCATTCCGGCAGATAGCCCGCGCGAGCCAGCGCGAAAATTTGCCGCGAATAGCCGAGGATGATGCCGTGAAACGACGCGACGAGCCCGAACAGCCCGAGCCACACCAGCATATGCATCCAGCCGCTATGTTCGCCGACGATGTATTTCATCGCCTGCGGCAGCGGATCGTTGATGTTGGACAGCTTGGTCCAGTCGCCTGCCGCGCCGGCAAACACCATCACGCCGATGGCAAGCACCACGAGCGTCAGAATGCCGGCGACATAGGCGATCGGAATCGAGCGTTTCGGGTTCTTGGCTTCTTCGGCGGCCATCGCCACGCCTTCGATCGCGAGGAAAAACCAGATGGCGAATGGAATCGCCGCGAACATGCCGTGAAACGAACCCATGCTGAAGTTGTCGGCGCCGGCCCAGCCGCCCTTGGTGAAGTTCGACCACTGAAAGCCGGGCGATACGACGCCCATGAACACCAGCAATTCGAAGATCGCAAGCAGCGTCACGCACAGCTCGAACGCCGCGGCGATCTGCACGCCGACGATATTCAGCGCCATGAAGATGAGGTATGCGCCCATCGCCGCGTGTTTCGGTTCGAGACCGGGAAACTGCACGTGCAGGTACGCGCCGATCGCAAGCGCGATGGCCGGCGGCGCAAACACGAACTCAACCAGCGTCGCCGCGCCGGCCAGATAACCGCCGGTCGGACCGAAGGCGTGGCGAGCGTAGGCGAACGGACCGCCCGCGTGCGGAATAGATGTGGTGAGCTCGGTGAAACTGAAGATGAACGTCGTATACATCGCGGCAATGAAAATCGCGGTGATGACGAAGCCGAGCGTGCCGGCGCTCGCCCAGCCGTAGCTCCAGCCGAAATATTCGCCGGAAATGACGAGGCCGACCGCGATGCCCCACAGTTGCCACGTGCCGAGCGTCTGCTTCAACTCGTGATGCGTGACTTTGCCGACGTGCTGATTGGTGGACTCTGATTTCATCGGACGCTCCCTGATGGTGCCGGCAGCCCGACGCCGCAAGGCTTTGCGGTGCACGGGCGGACAGGCTTCAGCCGATGGTAGTGAGCCATTATTCGAGGTGTTATCGAAATTCGGCAAAGTTCTGGGCGGTGCCGTGTCAGTGCATGCTTAATTGCGCATTGCGCTCACCGGCCTTTCAAGTGAAGTTCGCAGGATTTGGTAAATGGGGACGTGGTACTTTCGTCGCATCCGTTTGACAATATTTGTGCTCATTTTGTACTCGTTTTTTATTCACCCAGCCATGAATGAATCAGGTAATCGGGCTCGCTACGAAACCCGGCTCGGCCGAGTGCTCGACCATATTTACGATCATCTCGATGAGCCGCTGGATATCGATCGTTTAGCGGAAATCGCCTGTCTGTCGCCGTACCACTGGCACCGGATTTATCAGGCGATGTATGGCGAGACGGTGGCCACTACCGTCCGACGTTTACGGCTGCATCGCGCGGCGGGCTATCTGGCGAACGGTTCGATGCCGATTGTGGAAATCGCCGAGCGCTCCGGCTACAGCAGTCTGCAATCTTTTTCTCGAACCTTTCGTGCGGTGTTCGGCGTGCCGCCGGCGCAGTATCGCAAGCAAGGCACCCATAGCCGGTTCCGGCCGGCGCTATCAGGAGACGATCAAATGACGATGCGTGAAGTGGTGATTCGTCACGTGGAGCCGATAGAAGTTTTGTCGGTCGATCACGTTGGGCCGTATATGCAGATCGGTAAGGCGTTCGACGCGTTGTTCGGCTGGCTCGCGAAACACAATTTACTTGCAGGGCAGATGCGCATGGTCGGCGTTTACTACGACGATCCTGGTGTTGTCGCGGAGAGTGAGTTGCGGTCCAAGGCTGGTGTGTTGTTGCCGCATCCGGTTCAGGCATCCGTGACGGTGAGTCCGCCGGTTTCGGTGGCGCATGTGAAGGGCGGTGAGTACGCGGTGTTGAGGCATCGCGGACCTTATAGCGACATGCGTGCCGCGTATGAGTGGCTGTACGGAACGTGGCTCGTGCAGTCCGGGCGAGAAGCGGCCGATGCGCCGGTGTTCGAAGAGTATTTGAATAGCCCGAAGGATACGGCGCCAGCGGATCTCGTCACGGAGATTTGTTTACCGCTTGCTTGAGCGTATACCTGCCCGGCGCTGCTCTGCTCTGCTCTGCTCTGCTCGCTTGTGCAGCGTGCCGCGCGGGTGCCTCTCTGGTTTTTATAGTCTTTGTATATGTATACGTAGTAATAGTTAACAAGCCTCGCATCCTGCTGTGGATAACCTGAAACTTCGTATACGGATCAAGGCACTGCGGAATCGATAACCCTGCGGAGCGTGCTCGGACAGGAACACGGAGCCAGGGACAACTTCTGTGCGACTTGGCGAGGTGGCGGCTTTATCAAGGTTTCACCCACAACGTGTCAGGTGGCTTGTACACGAGTTGTCCAGAGGGGGGTGTGGATAACCAGGCGGGCTTGACGTTGCCTAACCGCATCTCGTTGGTTCTGCATGAACATACGCTGTGTCAGTTCTGTTCGTTCTGTTGGACGACGCAACCGTCAGATTGTCGCCGTCCATCTATGGCGAAAAATCCTTTCGTACGGCCAACGCGTTGACAAGCTCGGGGCGGCTCGCTTATCGTCGCCACGCGGGACGGCTGGTCAAGCACGCCTGGATGCTGGCCGCATAGGTTCCGGGCACCACGGGGCTACCCCGTGGATCAACACTACTCCGCAGTTCGTCGCATGAGCCTCAGTTGCGTCTTACGCAAGAGCGCTCACGCAGCACAAGACGCGTTGACTGGCCGCCCCGCCTTCCTTTCGCATGTCGTTATCTTCATTGCAACACGTTACCTACGCGATTGCCGATGCCATGCTGGCGGGCTCGCCTGAGCCCGGCGGAATGGTCGAGCGGATGACGCTCGTGCTGGAGGAAAGCGCCCGCTGGATGGATGGGTTGGCGCGCCACGTAGCGAAGCGATTCGCTGCGCGTTGGGATAGCGTCGGGCGCAAGGAGGTTTCGACGGTCGTGGCCGGGATGCCCGGCTTCGTGTCAGCGTGGCGCAGCGAGCAGCCGCCGAGAGTGGTTCGCGTGCTGACGCGGCCGCCGTTTCAGCGCCCGCCTCCGCCGTGGTTGCATGACGTGGCGTTGCCTCAATTGCCGACGCTCGGCGATCTGGCTGCCTGGCTAGATATCGAGCCGGGAGATTTGGGCTGGTTTGCCGACCGTTGGCGCGTGCCGACGCGTGGCGCGGCGACGCCGCTTCATCACTACGCGTACAAGGCGATCGAAAAGCGCGACGGTCGATGTCGGATCATCGAGATTCCCAAGCCGCGATTGCGGGCTTTGCAACGCAAAGTGTTGTCGGGTTTGCTCGACCGTATTCCGGCGCACGAATCAGTGCATGGTTTTCGACATGGCCGGAATATCGTGACTTTTGCCGCGCCGCATGTGGGGAAAGCGGTGGTGATGCGCTTCGATCTGACCGATTTCTTCGCGTCAGTTCATGCGGGACGCGTTTACTCCGCTTTTTACGCTTTGGGTTACCCACAGGCCGTTGCAAGGGCATTGACTGCGCTGTGTACCAATCGCATCCCGAGCGGCCGCTTGCTCGCGCCGGATGTGCGCGAGCGGATCGATTGGCGGGAGCGGCAGCGCTATCGGAACAGGCATTTGCCGCAGGGCGCGCCGACATCGCCGGCGTTGGCTAACCTGTGCGCTTTTCGGCTCGATCTTCGGCTGGCGGGTCTGGCGCGTTCCGTCGGCGCGACTTACACGCGTTATGCCGATGACCTTGCGTTTTCCGGAGACGAGGAGCTTGCGCGTATGGCTGATCGCTTATGCATTCGAGTCGCGGCGATTGCTCTTGAAGAAGGCTTCGGTGTCAATCTGAGGAAGACGCGCGTGATGCGGCGTAGTGCGCGGCAGCATCTGGCCGGGGTGGTGGTCAACAGCCATGCGAATGTGGCGCGGCCGGAGTTCGATGCGTTGAAGGCCGTGCTGACCAATTGCGTTCGGCATGGGTGGCGGTCGCAGAATCGGGATGATCTTGCGGATTTTCGGGCGCATCTTGCGGGGCGTGTGGCGCATGTTGCGATGGTGAATGCGGTGAGAGGGGCGAGGTTGAGGGCGGTGTTTGAGCGGATTGAGTGGGAGGAAGAAAAACCGTTGGATGCGTGAAGCGGCTATCGATCCTTCGTACCCCGATCAGGACCCCCGTCATTCCAACACCGGCATTGGCGGCCGTCGGTCCTGGCAAAACATCTTCCAGAATTGAGGATCATTCTGCGCATAGAATGCGAAGAATGATCATGGTATTTGCCGCTTCGAGTTGTAGGATGCGAACGACGAACCTGACTGTTTCCGCTCTTCGGCCTTCGCACTATGGATTTCGACTATTCGACGATCGACGCGTTACGCCAGAACCATCCGGCGTGGCGCCTGCTGCGCTCCGACCACGCGCCGCTCGTGGCAAGCTTTCTGCATCGCGTCTTCACCGCGCCCAATGTCCGCGTCATATCACAAGCAGATCTGGCCGAAGCTCTCGAGGACGAACTGTATGCGCTGCGCGAACAGTTCGGTACTGCAGCCTTTCCCAAAGCGGCTTCGGATTACCTAACTGATTGGAGCGCCAACGACAAAGGCTGGCTGCGCAAGTTCTATCGTCAGGATTCGGACGAACCGCATTTCGACCTCACGCCTGCTACAGAAAAGGCGATCGCATGGCTTGCCACATTGACAGTCCGTAGCTTCGTCGGTACAGAATCGCGCTTGCTTACCCTATTTGAATTGCTCAAACAGATGAGCGAAGGCAGTGAGAGCGACCCCAAGGCACGCCTCGCCGAACTGCATAAGCGTCGCGCGGAGATCGACGCAGACATTGCACGCGCAGAAGCAGGTGACATTTCCATTTTGGATGACACGGCGCTCAAAGATCGCTTCCAGCAGTTCACAACGATTGCGCGGGAATTGCTGACCGATTTCCGTGAGGTCGAGCATAACTTTCGTGGTCTCGATCGCCGGGTCCGTGAGCGTATTGCACTGTGGGATGGCGCAAAAGGTGAACTGCTGGAAGAAATCATGGGCGAGCGCGATGCGATTGCCGACTCGGATCAAGGACGCAGCTTCCGCGCGTTCTGGGACTTCCTGATGTCGAGCAGCCGCCAGGAAGAACTCACCGAATTGCTCGACCGCGTGCTGTCGCTCCCGCCCGTCGCGGAACTCAAACCCGACGCACGTACCCGGCGAGTTCATTACGACTGGCTGGAAGCAGGCGAGCATACGCAGCGCACTGTCGCGTTTTTATCGCAGCAATTGCGGCGCTTTCTCGACGATCAGGCATGGCTCGAGAACCGTCGCATCATGGATATTCTGCACGGCGTGGAAGCCAGAGCGCTGGCGCTGCGTGACATGCTCCCGTCCGGCGAATTCATGACTATCGCCGATATCGCAGCCGATATCGAACTGCCGATGGAACGTCCACTCTACGCGCCGAGCCTCAAACCGCGCATTGCCAATATCGCCATAGAAGCCGGCGACGCCGACATCGACGCCGCCGCCTTGTACGCCCAGGTGGTCGTCGACAAAGCCAGACTGGTCTGGCATGTCCGCCATATCCTGCAGGACCGTTCGCAAGTGACGCTGCGGGAGCTTTGCGAAATTCAGCCTCTACAGCAGGGTTTAGCTGAACTCATCGCCTATCTGCAACTTGCCGGTGATACGTTCAGTACGGTAGTGGACGAGCAGGTCAGTGAAACGATCGTCTGGGTCGGACGGAACGACAACGGCGAACAGGAGATCCGACAGGCGAAGCTGTCGCGAGTCATTTTCGTGAGATAAACATGCACGAACAGGAACATGGCACAACGGTCTCGATGCACGATCTATCGAGCCTTTTGATTCCGCTGCTTAAAGGTGTCATCTACCGCGAGGCGGATATGGCGCTTTGGGGCGCGCTGCTCGACTTGCAAGCGCGCGTACGAGATTACGTCACTGTGCTGAATCTCGAGTTAGTGCTCGATGAAGCAGAGGGATATGCGTTCCTGCGCTCACGCCCTGATAACGGCGAAGAAGATTCGCCTGCGTTACCCCGTCTTATCGCGAGGCGCCCGCTGTCGTTTCCTGTCAGCCTGATGCTGGCGTTGCTGCGAAAAAAGCTCGCCGAGTCCGACGCTGGCGGCGCAGAAACACGCCTTATTCTTACACGCGAGCAGATCGTGGAGACCGTCCGTGTGTTTCTACCAGCAGGCAGCAACGAGGCCAAATTAATCGACCAGATCGACGCACATGTGAACAAGATCATCGAACTCGGTTTTTTGCGCAAGCTGAAGCCGACCGCCGGCAAGCGTGAGGAGCAAGCCAGCGCGTTCGAAGTACAGCGGATCCTCAAAGCGTTTGTCGACGCTCAGTGGCTCGCTGATTTCGACGCCCGGCTGGCGGGTTATCAGACGCAACTCGGCACAGCAGCCTCAAGGAACGCGGATGACTGATATGCAATTGCCCGGACTCGATTTCGTCGCCGACGACGCTCTGTCCGGTTTTCGCCTGCATCAACTGGAAGTCTTTAACTGGGGGACTTTCGATCGCCGCGTCTGGACGTTGAATCCCGCTGGTAAGAACGCACTGTTGACGGGCGACATCGGCTCCGGCAAATCGACGCTTGTCGATGCCGTGACGACGCTGCTCGTACCCGCACACCGGATAGCCTATAACAAAGCTGCGGGCGCCGATAGCAAGGAGCGAACGCTTCGCTCGTACGTGCTCGGCCACTACAAGTCAGAACGTAACGAAGCCAGCGGTGCAGCCAAGCCCGTGGCTCTGCGCGATTCCGACAGTTATTCGGTGATTCTTGGGCGCTTCCACAATGCGGGCTATGACCTGACCGTCACGCTGGCCCAGGTGTTCTGGATGAAGGAGCCGCACGGTCAGCCCGCGCGACTGTTCATTGGCGCGGAACGCGCGCTGTCGATCGCGACGGACTTTGCCGCCTTCGGACCGGACATCTCCGGCCTGCGCAAAAAGTTACGAGCGCTCGGCGCGGACGTGTTCGACAGTTTTCCGCCCTACGGTGCATGGTTCCGCCGGCGCTTCGGAATCGAGAATGAGCAGGCGCTCGAGCTATTCCATCAAACGGTATCCATGAAGTCGGTGGGCAATCTGACGGATTTTGTCCGCAGCCACATGCTTGAGCCGTTCGATGTCGCATCGCGCATGACCGCGCTGATCGGTCATTTCGACGACCTGAACCGCGCGCATGGGGCCGTGTTGAAGGCGAAGCGGCAAATGGAAAGTCTGAGTCCGCTCGTCGAAGATTGCGAGCGGCATGCGCAGCTTGTGTCGCAGGTAGAGGATCTGCGAGCCTGCCGTGACGCGATGAAATCGTATGCCGCCGACCTCAAGCTTCGATTGCTCGACCGCCGAATCGACATTCTCGCGGCGGAGTGGGAGCGGCAGGACGCCCACGTCAAGCGGCTTGACGTCAAACGCTCTGCACATCGTGTCGAAGAAGCCGAACTGCGGCGCAACATCGCCGAAAACGGCGGAGACCGGCTGGAGCGGCTGGAAGCGGAGATCCAATCGAAAGATGCGGAATGTACCCGGCGCAGACAGAAAGCACAGCGTTTCGACGATCTCGCGCAGGTGGCCGGCGAACAGACACCTGAGGACGAACAGTCGTTTCTCGCGTTGCGCCGACATCTGACCGAACGTCTCGACGCCGCGCAGTCGGACGAGGCGCGTTTGCAGAACGACTTGACCGAACACGGCGTCAGCTTCCGCGCTGGCCGACAGGAACATGACGCGCTGTCGGCAGAAATCGACAGTCTGAAGAGTCGCCGCAGCAATATCCCTGCGGAACAGATTGCGATGCGCGCGGCGTTGTGCAATGCCCTTGCGCTTCCTGAAGCGGATGTATGCTTCGCTGGCGAACTCCTGCAGGTGCGTGAGGATGAGCGCGATTGGGAGGGTGCAGCTGAACGGCTGCTGCGAAGTTTTGGCCTGTCGCTCCTGGTCTCGGATGAACATTACGCCGCTGTCACCGAATGGGTTGATAAGACTCACCTCAGAGGGCGGCTCGTTTACTTTCGAGTTCGGCAATCCGCCAGACGTGAACGTCCCGAACTGCATCGCGATTCGCTGGCCCGTAAGCTGTCGGTCAAACCTGAATCGCCGTTCTACGAATGGCTGGAATATGAAGTGGCGCAGCGCTTCAACGTCGTCTGCTGCGACACGCAGGAACAGTTCCGCCGCGAGACGCGGGCCATTACACGTGCCGGCCAGATCAAGGCGCCGGGCGAGCGGCACGAGAAAGACGACCGCCATCGGCTGGACGATCGTCGACGTTACGTGCTGGGCTGGACAAATACCGCAAAAATTCAGGCGCTCGAAGCGCAATCAGACCAGTCCGCTTCGCAGTTGCGCGAGTTGGGCACGCTGATCAGTAAAATTCAGTCCGAGCAAATTGAATTAAAGACGCGCTTGAACGCGCTATCGCTGCTCAGCGAACATGCGGAGTACCGCGAGATCGACTGGCGCGGCGTAGCGACCGAGATCGCCGATCTCCGTGATGAGAAGGCTCGTCTGGAATCCGCCTCTGACTTGCTGCATGAACTCACCCAGCGTCTGAATCAGGTCGACGCCGCGCTGGTTGCCGTGGAGGCGGAGCTCGATGAAGACAAGGCCGAGCGCACGCGTATCGAAGAGCGGCAGCGGATAGCCGACGACTTGCATATGCAAGCCCAAGCAGTTCTTGACGATCCCGCCTACTCGACCCATAGGGCTTATTTCGAACGGCTTGCCGATCTGTGGTCCGAAGCGCTCGGCAAGCATCAGTTGACTGTCGAATCCTGTGACAATCGCGAGAGCGACATGCGCAAATGGCTACAGGATAATATCGACGCCGAGGACAAAAAGGTTTCGCGCCAGCGCGAGAAGATCGTGGTGGCCATGCGCGAATACTGCACGGCCTTCCCCCTCGAGACGCAGGAAGTGGATGTGGCCATTGAAGCAGCGCAAGAATATCGGGCGATGCTCGACACGTTGAAAGCCGACGATCTGCCGCGCTTCGAAGCTCGCTTTAAAGATTTGCTCAACGAGAACACCATTCGCGAAGTCGCCAACTTCCAGTCCCAGCTGGCTCGCGAACGCGAGACGATAAGAGAGCGGATCGCGTTGATCAACGAGTCACTCACGCAGATCGACTACAACGCTGGCCGCTATATCGTTCTGGAAGCGCAATTGAGCCAGGACGCGGAGATTCGAGACTTTCAGAGCGATTTGCGTTCGTGCACCGAAGGCACGCTGACAGGCTCGGAAGACGTGCAATATTCCGAAGCCAAGTTTCTTCAAATCAAACAGATCATCGAACGATTTCGTGGACGCGAGGGGCTGACCGAGCAGGATCGTCGCTGGTCAGCGAAAGTCACCGACGTGCGCAACTGGTTCGTATTCGCCGCCAGTGAGCGTTGGCGCGAGGATAACAGCGAGCACGAGCATTATTCAGACTCAGGTGGCAAATCTGGCGGACAGAAAGAAAAGCTCGCCTATACGATCCTGGCCGCGAGCCTCGCCTACCAGTTCGGTCTCGAGTGGGGTGCCGTACGCTCACGCTCTTTCCGATTCGTCGTCATCGACGAAGCATTTGGGCGCGGATCCGACGAGTCCGCGCAGTACGGCTTGCGGCTTTTCGCTCAGCTGAATCTGCAACTGCTGATCGTCACCCCGTTGCAGAAGATTTATATCATCGAGCCATTTGTAGCCAGCGTCGGATTTGTCGACAATCGGGAGGGACGTGAATCGAGGTTGCGCAATCTTTCGATCGAAGAGTATCGCGAGGAAAAAGGCAGGAGCGAAACGTGAGTTGGACGACACCGGCGGATCTGCGCATGCAGGTGAGCAGGATCTGGGAACGAGGTGAACTGCTTGCCGGACTTGCTACAGGCGCCACGCTATTCCCAAAGCGTCTCGTGCTCAAAGGACCCACGTCGGCCGAAATCACAGAGCGCTTCGAGGACATTCGTCGGTGGAGTGGCGGCGTTAGGGCGACGGCACATTGCCGCGTCGAGATGCGTGAGTTTCGGCACAAGGTTTTCGGCACCAATACGTTACCGATTGAAGTCTGGATCGACTCATTCGAGGACGCCGTCGCGCTGATTGGAAAACAACGCGATGCGGCCAGCTTCGCCTTGCTGCTGGATGTGACTCGTGCGCGCGAACCGCGCCTTGTCGCATGGCTTGCGAAACGACCACTCAGGGTGCTTGAGCTGGCGGACGTGTGGGGGCGGCTGCTGGATGTATGCATGTGGTTGGAGCGGCATCCCCGTCCGGGTGTGTATATAAGGCAGATCGACATCGCAAATGTGCATACCAAGTTTATCGAGGCCTATCGCGGTGTCCTGTCGGAATTACTGGATGTCGTGCTTCCCGAGGGAACGGTGGATTTCGAGCGGTCGGGTTTGGGCCAGTTCGCGGCGCGCTATGGGTTTCGGGAAAAGCCATTACGTATTCGATTTCGCGTGCTGGATGCAAAAAAGGCGCTCTTTGATCCCAGCAGCATTGAGCAGGACGTCACGCTGGACGCCGCCAGCTTCGCTCGCCTGGAACTCGACGTTGGCCGTGTTTTTATTACTGAGAACGAGACTAATTTTCTTGCCTTTCCGCCGGTTGACGACAGCATGGTTGTCTTCGGCGCGGGATATGGTTTTGAAATGCTGACGGGCGCCACATGGCTTTTGCATCGGCGGATTCACTACTGGGGCGATATCGATACGCACGGGTTCGCGATTCTCGATCAACTACGCCATCAGTTCGATCACGTGGAATCGTTCTTGATGGATCGGGAAACGTTGCTCGCGTTTAAATCGCAATGGGATCGAGAGGATAAGCAGACCTTGCGGGATTTGCCGAGGTTGAGTCGCGACGAGGGGCAGTTGTATGACGATCTGCGTGATAACCGTTTGCGTGCGAACCTGAGGTTGGAGCAGGAGAAGATTGGTTTTGGGTGGGTTGAGGCGGCGCTTGGGAGGTTGGGGTGAGAGGTGAAGTTCGAGTGACGAGCGCGCAGATCGGGTGCAAGGCCCCGCTGTCGGTCTGCACCGACAACGGCAAGCCGTCAGCGGCTACCTGTGTTGACCTGAGTGGCAATCAGAGCAGGCTTAAGCTCCGCCGCCTTTGATTAACGCTTCTCCAACGAGGAACTGAGTTCCTGCACTTTTCAGCCACCGAACTTGGTTGCACATTCATCTATTAAAGTCGCCATTTGACCCACCGGCGATGTCTCGCACTATCAATATCTAAAATAGAGAATTCCGAGCGCACCCGGTTCGCCTGATGTCTTGCTCTTCTTGGTGATCGCCGGCAGATCAATGTCCTTGACGTCCTTCCAGCCAAACCCTTGGAAAATGCCTTCGGCAAGACTAACAAAGCCCATGAATTTGCGTGACATGCGGTAGGCGATCGCGCCAAGTATTGCCACGATACCCAACCCACCCACGGCCCACATTTGCACGATACCCGTCCAATTATCTACAGAGTCAAAGAAAGCAATCGCGCCAGTTAGCAGGTACATAAACAGGAGCAGTGGTAGACAGACTTTCAGCCACAACCGCAGCGAAGCCTTGTAGTGCGCATATCTACCCCTACTGCAATGTGGATGCAGAGCCACGATCTTGTCGCTGATACGTCGTATGCCGTACCCCTGCCAAGTGTCACCCCATTGCTCGGCGACAACTTCGACTTCATCACCTTCGTCGAAGACTGACTGCCACACCCAGGCCTTGATGGGCTTACCGGCCAGATCGAACTCCAGAAGATCTGCCTCCTCAGTCGTATCCATTGCCATACCGCCTAAGCCAACAGCGATGCCGCCCAACCCTGCTAGCCCAGCCGCAATTGCCGTTGCACCCATTTTTTTTCGGTCGGAGTCGGTAAAGAAAAAGTCCTGGCTCCGACGTGTTTTACGCAAATTGGTGATGCGGCCGCGCAACAATTTTGCGGTCGCCGACGATGTCGCTTCAATAGTCATTCCGAACCCTCACTTGCCGTCAACCCAACGCTCTTGAGTGCCTTTTCGAATTCCTCATGCTGCTTGCCCGCTTCCCATGGAGGACTATTCGGCGACTTGCCAAACGTACATTTTTCAAACCAGCTCTGCAAATCGTTATCCGAGAAGTACCAGATCAGGACTTGAATCAGTGTGATTACCACAGCGACCTCCCAGCCTGCCATGAAGAGTGCAACTCGCCCAATAATTAGCAGCGCACCGCGCTCGCCAACGGTCAATACAACTTCTCCTGCTGCCACACCAACTGCTTCTCTGCCGGCGGCCTTGGCTGCGGCCGCCCGAGCAGCTGCCGTCGTACCTTCTTCGGCGGTTGTTGCCAGGTTGGTGATTCTTGCCGTCGCTCCGGCCATGCCTGCACTGGCTTTGCCTAGCCAAACGACACCGCGCCCACCGGTGATCCTCGCGATCAGTGGCGCGCTTGAAGTTAGAGCCGTCAAGAGGTTAGCGGCGGCAGCCGTAAATCCCAAACCGCTCTTAATGAAATAGAGTGACGCGAGGCAGATCTTGCTGTCCTGCGCTTGCGCCACACCTTTTTTCGCGTCGAAGAACGCGCCAATCGCTGCCGATGCGCCACCAAAATAACCGGTGATGGCCTTTAAATTAGCCGCAGTCTGGGCTGCATCTTTCGCCATCGCCGCCATTGCTTTACTGGAGGCTTGCAAACAGGCAGATGAAGCTGAAAATCCGCTCGCCACGAGCATCGCATAGTCTTCCCCACTCTTATCGACTTTTGCCAGACTCGCACCAAAGCCAAACAGCTCAATGATTGCCAACGTTCCGCCGATTCGAATCCCTGCCGCAGCTTCGGCGCCCTCGCTCGTCAGCCTGACGGCGTTCCACTTCGCCCGGAGCACGAGCCCCCTTTCATCCGAGGCCAAGGCCTCAAGCGTTTGTGCATAGGCCTCCGCAGCTTTCACGCCCTTTGCGCGCAACGCGCGGTAACCACTTTCCAGCTTGGCGCGCAACTTCGGCTCGACATTCGCCGATTCCTTGACCAAGCCCAAGGTGTCGGTCTGGCTAATGCCGACCCGCATCATAAGCGCGCCGCGTATCAGGAATGCTCCCGCGCAGTCGCTTACTTTACCCATCCCCGTCCACTTGAAAAGCGCATTGGCGATCGTAATGCTCAGCCGGTCGACTTGCAGTTTTTTTACGGCGCGCTCGGTAGCCGAGATCGCGTACTCGTGTTCCTTGACTTCGCCCATTTTTTCGCGAAATTCGACAAACGTTTTTAACTTCTCCAACGGCTTGGCGATCTTCTCGAGAATTTCCGCGATCTCCTCTGCGCGCGACGCTTTGTACGCCGTCGCCTTTTCGAGCAATTCCTTAATTTCCACTTTTGGTTGTTTCTGGTTGAACGCGAAGGCTCGCCAAACCAGACTCGTCGGCTGGGTGGGATCCATGTTGTTCACCAGATCGACCACGACCTGGGCGCCTTTCTCTTCAGACGGCAGCCCAGTAATCGCCTCGTTCACCACCCCCTCGAACGCAGCACCATTAGGAATGTCGTTCTCGTGGTAATCGTGAAGGGTCGCAAGCAACAGCGGTGCTTTCAGCCATGCGGCCACGTCCGCCGTACGGGCAGCCTGTAACTGGTTCACGGTAGCTTGCATAGATTGGAATGCGCCGCGAAACTGCTGGAACCTGGATTTGTTAAGCTTATCCAGATATTTCGGCCACTCTGCCTCGCCGATCTCTTTAGCCTCCGCCGGGCTGATCTTTCCCGCGTCCTCGATGTTCTTCTCCGACGCCGCTTCCTGTTCGGGCGACAGCATCGTCGGTATACCATCCATCGCGCCGGGCGAATTGATCATCGCTTCCCAACCTGCTTGACGAGCCGAACGCCAGCGGCTTTTAGAAGCAACTGCACCGTTCTTTACCGCAACCTCTGCCGCTTCGATCGACTGCAACGCATCAATCTCTTTGGGCAATTCCTGTACATAGCGTGTCATCATGACGGCAGCGTCGTTGCGATAACCGTTCAGTTCGTGCACGTTGCCGATGCCGTCCCAAAGTGCCAACAGCATTGGGGGATGATGCTTGCCCGCTTTGGTTTCTCCAACGCCATTCATCAGTTTCACAAGCGCGGTGCTTGCTGAAGCCGGTGTCGCCTGGCGTATATGCAACGGATAGCGCGTCGCTTCGTGTTTCAACACGTCCGCGTTGACACTGCCGTTCGGGTTGCTGACTTTCTGTTTTGGCAATTGCAACAACTTGGGATCGAAACCTGGCATGTACTCGACGACGGCATCGATGCTCTGTTCGGTCGCAACCGCAGCGTGTTCATCTTTTGCGCCTGTGATCCATTTCGCCGGCTCGATCCGTTGCATGCGCTGCGCACGAAGTGCCGCGTCGCCCGCATACAATTTGAAGATGTCCTTGTGCCATGGGTACTCGGAGAAGGCGATATAGACGTCGCCGCACTTTTCCGGACGTTCAATCGCGATAATGTCCATTGGCGCAGCGATGCTCTTCTGAGTGCAGGCGGGATGAATCGCCGGAGCAGTCATCAGTGGCAGAGGCTGCTTCCACAAGCGTCCATCCTCGGTTATCGTGTACGCTTCCCAGTAGTTGCTGCCACGCGGGCCCTTCGCATAGAAAAGGTAGAGCCACCCTTCGCGCAATGTGCGCAGACCGTAGTGATGCGCCGTCAGAGAAACATCCGTTACGCCTTTACCGCTAATTCCTGCTGGCAGTTTCGCCCCCACGGTCTGCGGTAGCACGGTGTAACGCACCGGAAGGATCGGCAAACCTGTCTTCTCGCAGTTAGCGCATTTTTGTTCGGTCGTTGCCATGATGATTTTTTGTGTTCGATTATTGGACGCAAGGTTCAGGGCCTTTCGCGCCGCCGCTACTCAATGGTTACGCTGTGCTTCGCGTGATCTTGGGCTCGCCGCATTCAGACCAGGCTTGAGATCAACTTGCACCCACAAGTCGTCTGGTCACCATGTCGCGCGATCGGGACACCGTTGTCCGTCATCGACTCGTCTCCCTCAACGATGACGTTGGGTTTCACATCCACGTGCTTTGGACAGGAGACTTCGTCACCCTTGCGAGCAACAAAGCGGCCGTCGAAAGACATGGTCTGCGATGCGGTGATCACCTTTCCGCCATGATCAGTATCGTCATCGAGACGAATGAGATTCATCATGGAGTCGTCTCCTTCCCTACCGTGAAACATTGCCAAACCTTATTGGTGTCCATCGCGTGCTCCACGAACGATTTACTTGTAACGGAAGTAATAGCGGCCGTAATTCGCAAGGGTATTGGTTCCGCGGTGCGCGCGTGACGTCTTGCGAAGGTTGATGTTTTCCACGTCCGGCCAGCCATAGGTTCTGAAAATAGCTTCGGCAAGCCGAACAAAGCCCATCATCTTTTGGGTGACACGGTAAAAAATAGTTGCAAAGACGACAAGAGCTGCCGCCATCGCGACGCCCATGAACGCGGCAAACGAAAGAAATTTGGCGCCGAAGTCTCCCGGCTTGTGCATCGCAAACACGCCGATTGCGTTGACGAACACGAAAGCCCAGAGCAAGGTTTTTGCCATGCTGCGATAGTGCTGCCTGCGGCCCGCGGTAGCATGCGGATAGACGGAAACGATATCGTCCCCCTCTCGCTTGATCGAATAGACGACGTATCGGCTTTCTCCTACCTTCTCGGCTACGACTTCTACAACATCCCCATTGCGCATCGGCAAGAGCCAAAGCCAGCCTTGCATCTGCATTCCGTCCAGTCGGAACTCGACCCAGTCGGCTTCCTCGTCCGCGTTGGACGCCATATTCACGAGTCCAATACCAGCTGCGCCAAAACCCATTGCGGCCGTACCCACGGCGGTTACGCCCACCGCATTTTGCTGGAATTGAGTGAGCACAAAATCATGAGTGCGCCGGGAGCGCTGCAGGTTGGCAATCGTCCCGCGCAGCAGTATCGGTTGAAGGTGAAATTTGGGTTCTTGCATAGCGTCTCGTGACCGCCCTTACGCCCGTGGGTCAACATTTATTTTGTATCGGAAGTAATGGCGCCCATAGTTCGACAAAGTATTCGTTCCCCTGTGTTCCCGTGAGGTCTTTCTCAGATCGATATTCTGGACGTCTGGCCAACCATAGGTTCTGAAAACTGCCTCGGCTAAGCGAACGAACCCCATCAGCTTCAGGGATGTCCGATAGAAAATGATGCCGAATACGATAAATCCGCCAACACCGATGGTGGCCATGGAAACCGTATAGGCGTAGAGGTCACTTGAAATTTCGCCCTTAAAGTACGTCCCGACGACGAGAATTGCGTAAAGGACAAAGAATGTCCACAGCATGATCTTCGTCATGTTTCGGTAGTGCGCCTTTCTGCCAGCGGTGGCATGCGGATACATCGCCACGATATCGTCGCCATCGCGCTTAACCGAATAGACGATGTAGCGATCGTCTGCCACCTTCTCTGCGACGACTTCGACTTCATCGCCGTTGCGCATTGGCAATAGCCACAACCAACCCTGCATTTTCTTGCCGTCGAGTTCAAACTCCACCCAGTCAGCTTCCTCGTCGGAGTTGGACGCCATACTGACGAGTCCCATACCGGCCGCACCCATACCCATCGCTGCCGCACCCAAGGCGGTAGCGCCGACCTGTCGTTGCTGCACCTGTGTCAATACGAAGTCGTGACTACGGCGTGAACGCTCCAGCTTCGTAATGGTGCCGCGTAGCAGGACGGTGGAGATGTGTTGTTCTTTGTTCTTCATGAGACCTTAGCCATGGCATCAGTAAATTCTTTGTCCTGTTCCAGGTTCTTTGTGTAGAGCGGAACGCTGTGATCGGTCACGCGATAAATGGTCTCCTGCCCAGTCCCGAAAGCGCACCGCGAACACCACGCCTCCAGTGCATCCGGAGTGAGCCAGTCAGCTAACGCCTGCAGCAAGATCAAACCGATTGTTGCTTCCCAACCCGCCAACATACCAATGGCGCGCAACCCCGCAATGATGGCAATGCGTTCAGATACCGCTTCAACTGCCGCAATCACTGCTTCTGTACCGTACCGAGACGCGATTTTCTTGAGCAACGGAGCTGATGTGCTGATGGCATCCAAGAGAATTGCCGTGCCTGATAGACCACCCGCAAGCGTCTTGATACCTAAAACTCCAACCACGTCAAATTGGTGTTTCAAAATCGCCGTATCTACATTTTCCCAATCTAGCCATGCTGAGACAAATGTACCAAAGCTGCTCAGACCTCCCCCCACCAGCTTCCAAGTCAGAGAGCGCGTCGAGTTTTTCAACACCGCGTAGTAAGGCGTCATGCTGATAGTAACGAGTGACGAGCATAGCGACGCGCCCGATTGCATCAGTTTGAGCTTGGTGTCCTTGTCCTGCGCTCCCGCGATGAGATGGACAAAATTAACGGCTTCCAGTAATCCGCTGACAACGGCGATACGCCCCATAAGAAGCGGTTTTCGGCTTTCGTCAGTGAGCTTGATCTTGTCCCAAGCCTCGTACAACTCTTTGGTCGCGTTAGGAGCCCCTTCAGGAGCTGGGCTGCGCAAAGCCGCGCGTGCCGTCAAAAGACGTTTGATCGTATCCAGGCGGCTTATTTTCTCGAGTTCGGCCTGTTTGCGAACCAGTGCGATTGCGTCCGCATAGGGCACGCCAGCGCGCTGCAATAGAATCGATTGAATGAATTTCTCGCCAACATAATCGCCAATCTGATTGATTCTGAATTTTGCAAAGATGGCATCACCGACGCTCATGCCGAACTGATCCGCGCCGAGGCGCTGGAATAATCCGGCAAGCGGCGTAATTTTCTTTGGGTCGGTCTCGAGCGCCGTTTGAGAGAGGCTTTTATAGTAGCCAACCAGTTTCTTGGTAGAAGCCGCAATCGATGCGAATGTTTCGAAGCCCGTTTCCAGCGGCGTAGCCTTATGCGCTTGCGCCGCCTTCAATGCCTGGCCGAGTTCCTGGCGGGCATCCATCTGATTCATTGCCACGACACGCCAGATCAAACTGCCGGGTTGAGTCGGATCCCATTGAGTGATCAAACCGTCCACAACCGCTTTACCCTTGGGAGTGGACGCCAAACCGGTCACAGCGTCGGAAACAATGGCTTCAAAAACCAGGGAGTCATGTGTGTCGCCGGGATGGCAGTCTTCGAGCGCGGCTAGCAGCAGTGGTGCGTTGACCCACTTCCCAACGTCGTCGCTGCGAGTCTCCTGCAATTGATAAACCGTCGATTGCAAACCTTCATAGTTCTTTCGAAAGGCCTCGATGTTGTCCCGCTTAAGTCGTGCTTCGTATGCCGACCACGCACGTGTCGTGCTGTCTTTAACGTTACGATCATGGAACCCGGGGCGCGCCTGAGCATAAGCACGCGCCTTGTTCATGATGTCGTCGCGATATACACCGGTGTAAGGCGCAGTCGAGCTTGCACTGCCCGCGCTGCTCATCCGTCCCATCTGAATCAGCTGGGTCTGATAGCTGCCCGGAATATTGTTGGCAGCCATCCAGTTCATGTCGTCGTAGTAGGCGTTGATTTGCGCCGTCCGTGCCGGGTCCGCACCGGCTAGCGCTCGCGCACGTTGCGCGGCCAGCGCGGTCTGCGCCTCCGGTCGGCCGAGCGGCGTCATTTCATGCGCTTGCCTCGCCATGCTCTCCTGGTTGTTAAGCGCTTGCTCCTGGCGAGACTGAACGACCTTGTGCGCAGTGTCGATATTGTGCATCGCCGTGACCTGCAGTGCGCGCTCGGTGACGTACTGATCGAACCACGATGCCGGATCGTTGCGAAATCCGTTCAGTTCGTGAGCATTTCCGATACCGTCCCACAATGCCAGCAGCATTGGTGGCCGATGCTTGCCGTCTTCCGTCTCGCCAACGTAGTTCATCACTTTAACGAGCGAACCACTCGCCGATGCAGGGGTGGCTTGCCGGACGTGCAAAGGGTACCGCGTCGCTTCCTTCCTCACCCATTCCGCTTTGTAATTGCCGCTCTCATCGCTCAGCGCCGCATTTTTCGGTTCCAGCAATCGCTGCGGTTCGAGTAGTTTCGGATCCAGGCCCGGCATGTATTCGACGACATCGTCGATGCTCGCCTCGGTCGCAAGCACGGCATGTCCGTTTTCGTCTTTGCTGCCCTTGATCCACCTCGCCGGCTCGATCCACTGCATTCGCTTATTTCGCAATGTCTCGTTGTCTGCGTACTGTTTGAAGATATCGCTATGCCAGGTGATTTCCGAAAACGCGATATAGACGCGACCCGTACATTTCTCCGGCTGCTCGATCGCAATCAGGTCCATCGGGACGGCAATGCGTTTTTGCGCGCAAGCGGGGTGTGTAGTTGGGGTAGTTGTGAGTGGCAACGTTTGCTTCCACAGGCGACCATCCTGCGTGACCTTATAAGCCTCCCAGTAGTTACTACCGCGCGCGCCCTTGACGTAAAATAGGTATAGCCAGCCTTCACGCAACGTGCGCAATCCGTAGTGATGCTCATGCAACTCGATATTCGTGACGCCTGTGCCGCTGATACCGCCGGGGAGCTTGGCAGAAACGGTTTTCGGGAGCACGGTATAGCGCACCGGCAAGATGGGCAAGCCAGTCTTTTTGCAATTAGCGCAGTGTTGTTCGGTCGGATCCATACACTCTTTTCGTACTCTGAGGGCCCACAAATGGGTTTAGGTCGATTACCGTGCTGCTGAAGAAAGCGACTTTTCGTTAAACCAATTACCGCGCTGGATTTCTCCTATGTCGTCCGGAGTCAATTCGCTGATAGCCGCCGTATAAAAGTCGTCCGGTTCTCTCTGTTGCAATGCCCGCGTCACTTTCGGATGTCGATCGAATAGCGGATGCCAGGCTAGCGCATGACCGATGAACGCGATGATGTCATCGCGATCGTTCAAACCATATTGCTCCGCGCGCGCGGCGCTAGCGACCGCGGCCTCGACCTCCTGCGGATCGGGCTGCCGCTCCACGGCCAGCATATGCAGGCCGAGTGCCCGATTGATCAGCCCGTGACGATGAGTTGCCTGCCACTGTGCATCGGTTAGCGTCAGATCGGCTGGTGACGTATCCGTGCTCGTGTAAATGCAGGGCTTGCCGCACGCATCCAATGCGTGCCACGCGCTCACCGGTCCTAGCAGCGCTTGTCGCTGGCCGGGTGACAACATCGGCCAAAGCAGACTGAGCGCTCGCGAGTCGTAAAAGCGCAATGCGCATTGGCGCCCGCGGTTATCCGCCTGCAATATTTGTTGTGACCAGTAAGCGGCGACGACGTCCGCCGGCCCGTTGCTGACCAGCCAGCCGCCGATACGCTGACCGAGGCCTTGGGCTATCGAGTCCGGATGCCGGTCTTCGAATGCAAGGCGTACGCTTTCCGTCAGCAATTCCACGCCGGCCGGAGTCGAGAGATTGAGTTCGACGAGGTAGGGACGGTGCTCATCAGGAAACGCTCCGTGCGCAATCGTTACGATCGCGTGCGGTTGTTCGGAGACAGGAATCTCTTGTTCCAGGCTCTCCGGGAAACCGAGTCGACTTGGATCGACCACGACCAGACAATGCGTATCAGGGCGTTGGCTGAAGTACGCCCTCAGCATGCCGACGGTCTGGTCGACGGCTGAAACTTCAACCCCTTGCTCTTTCGTATTGGCCGCGACGCGCGGCGCACTAGCGTTGCGATAGTTCAACGATTCCATGGTCGCCTCAATCCAGAATGACGCTGGACGCACTGTCCGCCGATGCCGCCGCGGTCTTCCACGAACACCCCTTTACGACGCTAGTGAGGGGCGAAGGAATTCGCATCGATGCGGGGCCGGGTTTGTCCCATGCCGCGCATTTTTCGAGGATCTTGCCCGTCGTCCCGTTCTCGATCCCGTCGGGCGTGATCTTGATATACGATCCGCCTGCGCCGATCCAGACTTCCTTGTCGGCCGACAGCACGAGCTTGCCTTCGCTGCTGGTGATCGTAAAATCCCTGAGCGCGGCAAGCGTCATCTCATCGCTTAGCGCCTTGATTTCGACTTTGCCCTTGGCCGCAAACAACTTCATTCCGGCGTTCTGCACGAAGAGGCTGATTTTCTCGGATACGCTTGCGAGCAACGACTTGCCCGTTGCGATGTGAGTACTTTGCCCACTTACGATGTTCACATGCTGATTAGCGGTGATCTGAGTCGAGTCCTGCGTCGACAGGCCCAAACCTGCGGGACTCGCCACCAGCATGATCGGTGTCGAGAAACCGTTAGCGTTGCCTGTGCCACCGCCCGCCGTGTGGCCACCGGATCCGCTGCTGCCGGACGTGCTGTATTGGGTAGCATCAGTGAACTTCTTAAGTGCGTTCTGACCGTCCTCGAGACTTTCTGCCTGATTCGCGCTACTTGCCTCAGACAGCATCTCGACCACGCTTTCCGCGCTGACCAGTTGTTTGTTCGCCTGGCTCACATCGAGCGGCTGGTTGACCGTGGCGGAATAGGTCGACACGTACAAACCTTGACCTGCACGGATTGCGCCGTAGGCATCCGATTTCAGATCGAAGCCATTACCGAGAAACGCACCGCGACTGTTATCCGTCTGCTGCACAAGATAACCGAGGTGCAATTGCGAATTTGCGCTGCTACTGTAGAGTTGCACGCGGTTCTGACCCGTGGCATCGTCCATTACCATCTGGTTGTAACCGGTGCCGCCGTACTCTTTCGAGCGGTAGCCAGACAGCAAACCATTGGAATGCCATTGCGGCTTTGTCGCGCCGTTATAGAGCCGCGATATGACAACCGGTCTGTCGCAATCACCGCCGACGTAATCGATAAGCACTTCTTCACCGACTCGCGGCATGTGAACTCCGCCGTAGCCGCTCCCGGTGTCCGCTTGTGCCGCGCGCACCCAACATGAAGCCTGTTCATCGCCGCTGTTCAAGCGGTCCCAGATGAACTGCACCTTGATGCGATTCAGCTCGTCGGTATAGACCTCTTCACCGCTTGGGCCGACGACGATCGCCGACTCGAGATGCGTCTGCGGCTTCCGGTGTTCGAATGGACTGCGGTACGGGACCGTCGTGCGCTGAGCTTCTATCTCCACGCGATAAAACCCTTCCGATCCATCCGCGTGCGGCACCTTGAATGTGCTAACGCCCGCGTGGGTTTCGCGCACCTGCAGCAGTGTTGTTTGCAAACTGTTCGGAAAGCCAGCCGCCGGGCCGCCGATCGGCAAATTGTTTTCGATTACCCACGCGGTCTCGATCACGGCGAATTCTTTCTGATCGGCCGCGTCTCGGTCGTGATCGGGATGGCCGGTCAGCGTAAAGCGCAGTCCGGCGTCGATCCCTCGCAACCCACCCTCGCCATGGAAGCGCTTCGCGCGTGATTCCCATTCCTCCATCCGCAATTTGGACAGTTGGTCGCCGCGATCTTGCTTCGGGTAGGTGTATGCGCCCGTGTACTCATACACTTCAGCCTGATCCGGCAACGAGCCCTGGTTGGGCATGGTCGGTACGTTGGTGCCTTTCGGGTTGAACTGAGTTGAGGGACTTTTGTAGTCGAATGTACGCGTGGTGAGCGTTGTACTCTGCAACGTGCGCGTGCCCGACCACTGCGTCAACGCGTCAGTCTCGCTGCCGGTGCCCGCCCGGTAGAACTTGACCGCTTCCGGAGACATGCCTTTCGCGGTCGCCAACCTGTCCGTGATGACCAGCGTATGCGATTTGCCGTCCTGCGCCTGTTGCCAGAGACCAAACAGACCTTCCGACTCCAGCAGCCGGTGCGCGAAGTTCCAGTCGTCTTCATCCTGACGGCAGTATGAACGGGACGGCAGCGGCTGTGACAAGGCGAACTGAAACATCCCTTGCGCCTGCGGATGCGCATTGAATACGTCCGTCACGATTTCGTCTACGCTCTTGTCCTGCCAGATGCGCTGGTCGCGGCGAAACTTCAGGAAGTGCATCCACGACGCGAAGCCCAATTGATAGCTTGTGAGCCCACTATCCGATCCGAGGCGCCGTGCGGTGTGCACATAGCCGTTGTGCGGCAGATAGGACTTGTCGGCCTGCTGGATCCACAGTGTGACCGGCTGTGCGATCAGGGTTTTGAGCTCGACGGTGCTCGACGTGGATACCACGTCGACGGTGAATTCGAAATGACGGCCAATACGCGAACGGCCTACCGCACGCTGCGGCACCAGTGCGTTTGTCCCCAGCGGCGTATCCAGTTTAAGCAGGCGGTCTTGCTGAATTAATCCGCCCGTGATGGCGCTTATCCCGTCTTGCGTACTCATCGCGAATCCTTTCGTTTTTCACTTTCTTATGGATGGAAGGCCGATCCGGCTATTGCGGTCAGTCTAATAAAGACCGACGGGGCAATCAGAAACTTTGCCGGATGCAATTCCAATCTGTTAAATGCATCAATTGCAGCTTGTCAAATCCGTGCCAAACGCTGATCCGCATTGGTTTCGAATGGAATATGCAAATGGCATCACGCGGCGCCACACGCGAAGCTCGCAGCATTATCCGCGATAATACAAAAGGTAAGACGAAAGCGGCAATCCAAACTGGGAAATCAATTGTTAAACCGGTAGTTATTGCGGGAAGATGATCCCCGTATCCACTGGTGGGGAATTTTTACTTTGCCCGTCGGCGTTAGAGAGATGAGCCAGCGAGTTATGTCTCGGTTTTCTGTCCTGGACTAGGTCGGCGTCAAAGCGATACGCTAACCGGAGACGAAATTACAATTCGGCCATGCAGAAGAATTTCATGTCTGTCTGCTTAACGAAGCAGGAGACGGAAAGTTGGCCGCCTTCGTCAAGAAAGGTCATGTAGTGTCGATGATACTCAGCTTGCCACCTCGCACGAATGGGCGTCGATTGCAGCTCCGAGCGGGAAGGCGATTGAAACTGAAGTAATTTCGAATGGAATCATGTCGTATCACGAAAGAACAGTGAATTCCGCCAATAGCGCTTCGACAGTGAATCTTCGCAAAAGTCGTGAGAAAATAGCGGAAATTCGGCAAGACGAAGCGCTGTAACGGATTTTATTGAGGGATGCATTTGTCGAAATGTCGAGGCGCACAAATATGCTTAGCCCTCCAACCGGACGCGGAAAGAATGAAAAATTTGTGATTGTTTTCTTGATGGCGCTGTCTGTTGCCAGTGTCTGGCGACTGAGGGGGTGTCGTTGCACTATCTTGGTATGCACACCCCAAGAAAAACGCAAGTTACGTCAGCGCGCGTCACAAAATGCTCAAAGGTGGGTGGACTGCATACTACGCAAAGGATGCGCTTCAAGGTTCGCGCAGCTACGCTTCCGCCCTCTCCTTGCCGGATGAAATCTGCGTCCGACTCGTGAAACTGCAACAGCGTCTCGCGCACCGGATACTTCGCGTGATCCAGCGACGACAGGTCGAAATCGAGCGCGCGCGCAAACGCCGGACTCTTTTTCTGCCATTCGCCCAGCAGCTTCTCGATCACATCGGACACGCTCAGCGTGCGGAAGATGGGCGTATTGGTCCGCCCCTCCAGCACCGATAACGTCTCGCGCAGGGTCAACTGTTAGGTCGCCAGCGCCCCGTCCGACTAGCCCGCGCGCGCGTCGGTGACGATCGCGCAGATCGGGTGCAAGGCGCCACGGTCGGTGACCATCTGCACCGACAGCGGTAACGTTCAGCGGCTACCCGTGTCGACCTGACTCGCTATCAATCGACCGCCGCAGGCGAGTTCGTCGCCATCACACGCGGCCTCCTTGCCGTCGAGCATGACCTTGCCCGAAACCTTGGAAATCGAAGTAATGCCGTGGATCTCGCACATTGCGGCGTCACCCAGACGGGCGATGGGTTGCCCGCCAGTTTTCGAGTTCGACGCGCCCGACGTCACATGCCCGCCGTGGCTATGGGAAGCGGGAGAATACTTTAATATGATGTCGGCGGAATGAAACTCGATGGCTGCTTTAGTGCGTGATCGCCGGTGCGGACGAAAATGGATCGGTGAAAAATCTTCAACAAAGGCGTCTATGAGATACCGCGGGACGCGGACAGTCCGAACTATAAAAAAGACCCGTAAGCTTCTCAACTTACGGGCCCTATATTCTTACGGCATGCGTTTTATCTCAGCAGCGTTCGGCCATCAAACATCAATATTCCCCGCCCGCAACGCATTCGACTCAATGAAAGCCCTACGCGGCTCCACATCATCCCCCATGAGCGTAGTGAAAATGCCATCAGCCGCAATAGCATCCTCAATCTGCACCCTCAGCAAACGACGCACAGTCGGATCCATCGTTGTCTCCCAAAGCTGCCCAGGGTTCATCTCACCGAGACCCTTATAGCGCTGCTTCGAGATGTTGCGTTCAGCATCAGCCAGCAACCACTTCATCGCCGACTTAAAGTCAGTAACAGCCATACTCCGCTCGCCACGTTTAATGACAGCGCCAGTCCCAATCAACCCCTTAAACGTATTAGCGGTATTGATCAGCTGTTGATAGTCAGCAGTGAGCTGAAAATCCTGATCCAACACAGAAATCTTCTGATTCCCATGATGCGTCCTCGCAACCCGCAGCGAGCGCAGTTCACGCACAGGGTCATACATCGTCGTAACCTTAACTTCAGGCTTCAACGGATCATCCCTTAGCTTCGCTTCCAGAGCCTTGGCGGACGCATCAGCCGCTTCCTCGCTGGACAGGTCGATCGCAATCCCATCCATGATGGCCTCGAGCGCCCCAGCGTCATACAACCGGCTCAACCGATTAACAACCGCCTGAGCCAGCAAATAAGCCCGGGCCAACTCACCCAAAGCATCGCCTGTAATCGGAGTCGAACCTTCAGAAGCCGACAACTCCGACCCCTGCAGCGCCAGCTTCAGAATGTGAGCATTAACCTCAGCCTCATCCTTCAAATACCGCTCATCCTTCCCGGCCTTGATCTTAAACAGCGGCGGCTGCGCGATATAGATATACCCACGCTCGATCATCTCCGGCATTTGCCGATAGAAGAACGTCAACAACAGCGTCCGAATGTGCGCACCGTCAACGTCAGCATCGGTCATGATGATGATGCGGTGATAACGCAGCTTATCGAGGTTGTAGTCTTCCTTACCAATCCCGCAGCCGAGCGCCGTAATCAGCGTCACAATCTGCTCCGAAGAAAGCAGCTTGTCATACCGCGCCTTCTCCACATTCAGCACCTTGCCGCGCAGCGGCAAAATCGCCTGAAACTTCCGATCCCGGCCCTGCTTCGCCGACCCGCCTGCCGAGTCACCCTCGACGATATAAATCTCGGACTTCGCCGGGTCTTTCTCCTGGCAATCTGCCAGCTTCCCAGGCAGACCCACGCCGTCGAGCACACCCTTGCGACGCGTCATCTCACGCGCCTTCCGAGCCGCATCCCGCGCGCGCGCCGCATCGACAATCTTGCTGCAAATAATCTTCGCGTCATTCGGCGTCTCAAGCAGAAACTCTTCGAGCGCCTTCGCGACCACGTCTTCCACCGGCGCGCGCACTTCCGACGACACCAGCTTGTCCTTCGTCTGCGCGCTGAACTTCGGCTCCGGCACCTTCACCGACAGCACGCACGACAACCCTTCACGCATATCGTCGCCAGAAGTCTCAACCTTCGCCTTCTTCGCGACTTCGTGATCGTTGATGTACTTGTTCAACACGCGCGTCATCGCGGCACGCAACCCGGTCAAGTGCGTCCCGCCATCACGCTGCGGAATGTTGTTCGTGAAGCACAGCACGTTTTCGTTGTAGCTGTCGTTCCACTGCATCGCCACTTCCACGCCCACGCCGTCTTTCTCGCCGCTGATGTGGAAAATGTTCGGGTGCAGCACGGACTTGTTCTTATTGATGTACTCGACAAAGCCCTTCACGCCGCCCACGAACGCGAAATCTTCTTCCTTGCCGGTGCGCTGGTCGGTCAGCTTGATTCGCACGCCGTTATTCAGGAACGACAGTTCGCGAATCCGCTTGGCCAGAATGTCGTAGTGATATTCGATGTTGCCGAAAATCGTCTCGTCGGCGAGGAAGTGCACTTCGGTACCGCGGTTCTCGGTCTCGCCGGTGACTTGGATCGGCGAAACAGCCACGCCGTCGATCTCTTCGATAATGCGGTTCTGCGGCACGCCACGGTGGAATTCCATGAAGTGCTTCTTGCCGTCGCGGCGAATGGTCAAACGCAGCCACGCCGACAGCGCGTTCACGCACGACACGCCCACGCCGTGCAGGCCGCCGGACACCTTGTAGCTGTTCTGGTCGAACTTGCCGCCGGCGTGCAGCTCGGTCATCACGATTTCAGCGGCGCTGCGCTTCGGATCGTGCTTGTCGTCCATCTTCAGACCGGTCGGCACGCCGCGGCCGTTGTCGGTGATGGAAATGGAGTTGTCCGCGTGAATGATCACCTGGATGTCGTTGCAATGCCCCGCCAACGCTTCGTCGATGGAGTTGTCCAGCACTTCGAATACGAGGTGATGCAGACCGGTCCCGTCCGATGTATCCCCGATGTACATCCCGGGCCGCTTGCGCACCGCCTCCAGACCTTCGAGGATCTGAATCGAGGATGCGCCGTAGCTGTTGTCGGGTTGCGAATTGTTCGTTTCAGTCATGGATTTTTTCCGGTTCTGCGTTGCTGCAAGGTTGCTGCTCGGGACTTTTCAAATCACCATAAAAACGCCAAAGGGGCGCTGCGCCCCTTGGTGTGTTCTTTGGTGTTGGACGCGTTAGATGCGCATCGGCATCACGACGTATTTGAATTCGTCGTTCTCGGGAATCGTGATCAACGCGCTGGAGCTGGCGTCGCCCAGGCTCACTTGCAACGTGTCGACCTTCAGGTTCGCGAGCACGTCGAGCAGATACGTGACGTTGAACCCGATATCGACGCTGTCGCCGTCGTATGCGATTTCCAGTTCTTCCTGCGCCTCTTCCTGATCGGCGTTGGTCGACATGATCTTCAACTGGCCCGGCTCGATAATGCAGCGCACGCCCTTGAATTTGTCCGAGGTCAGAATCGCGGCGCGTTGCAGCGAGCGCTGCAGTTCTTCACGGCCGATCACGAACTGATTCTTGTGCGACTTCGGAATCACGCGCTGGAAGTCGGGGAATTTGCCTTCCACCAGCTTCGACACCAGTTCAACCTGGCCAAACGTAAACTTGACCTGCGTCTGCGCGATGTCGATCTTCAGCGTGTCGTCGATATCTTCCAGCAGGCGCTGGAGTTCCAGAATCGTCTTGCGCGGAATGATCACTTCCTGACGCTGGAACGAGCCTTCGATCTTCATGGACGAGAACGCCAGACGGTGGCCGTCCGTTGCGACCGCCATCAGCTGGTCGCCGTCCACCACCAGCAGCATGCCGTTCAGGTAATAGCGGATGTCCTGCTGGGCCATCGAAAAATGGACCATACCGAGCAACTGGCGGAACGTCTTTTGGGGAACCACGAGGTTCGCGCCGTAGTCTTTAGCTTGCGCGACCGTCGGGAATTCGTCCGCGGCGAGCGTTTGCAGCGCAAAGCGGCTCTTGCCGGATTGCACGGTCAAACGCTTGTCGTTCAGCGTGAGCGTGACCTGCCCGTCGGGCATGGCGCGCAGAATGTCGAGGAGCTTTCTCGCTGCCACCGTGGTCGCCACCGAATCGCCGCCCACGCCGAAATCGGCACGCGTGGTGATCTGCAACTCGAGGTCGGTGGACAGGAACGACACATCGGGGCCGTTCTTGGTAATCAGCAAATTGGCGAGGATCGGCAACGTATGGCGGCGTTCGACGATGCCGCTCACAGTTTGCAGCGGCCTGAGGAGGTTATCGCGTTCGGTCTTGACCAGTTGCATAGAGTTCCTTCGTTGATATAACGGCCTGCGCGCCTTGCCAGGCAAGCTTTCTCGCGCGCAGCCACGACTCCCCGCCGGCGCCACGCTGCGCCTGTCACGGCGTGAAATCCGCCCGCGGCCGCCGGGCGGTTAAACCTGTATTGTGCCTGAAAACGGAACCGCCTCACTAAAATGGGGGCGAGTTTGGAAATAAACAGGTCGTTTTTTCCAGACAGACCGCTCAGCCCTTCAGCGTCTGCTCCAGCACGTGCAGTTCGTGGTTCAGTTGCGCGTCCTTGCTGCGCTCGTCGGCAATTTTGCGCACCGCGTGCAGCACGGTGGTGTGGTCGCGTCCGCCGAACAGTTCGCCGATTTCCGGCAAGCTCTTCTGGGTCAGCTCTTTCGCCAGATACATGGCGATCTGCCGCGGCCGCGCGATGTTCGCGGGGCGCTTCTTCGAATACATGTCCGCGACCTTGATGCTGTAAAAGTCAGCCGTGGTCTTCTGGATGTTTTCCACCGAAATCTGCCGGTTCTGCACCGTCAGCAGGTCTTTCAGCGCTTCTTTGGTGACTTCGATCGTGATTTCGCGGCCGTGGAACTTCGAGTACGCGAGGATCTTGCGCAGTGCGCCTTCGAGTTCACGCACGTTCGAACGCAAGTGTTTCGCGACGAAGAACGCGACGTCTTCATTCAGGCTCACGAACTCGGATTGCGCCTTGCGCATCAGAATCGCGACGCGCATTTCCAGCTCGGGCGGCTCGATCGCCACGGTCAGGCCGGAGTCGAAGCGCGAGATCAACCGGTCGTCGATACCCGAAATTTCCTTCGGATACGTGTCGCTGGTAATGATCACCTGCGCCTTGTTCGCGACCAGCGCTTCGAACGCGTAGAAGAATTCTTCTTGTGTGCGCGACTTGCCTGAAAAGAATTGAATATCGTCGATCAGCAGCAGGTCGAGCGAGTGATAGTAGCGCTTGAAATCGTCGAACGCCTTGCGCTGGTAGGCCTTCACCACGTCGGACACGTACTGCTCCGCGTGGATGTAGCGAATCCGCGCGCCGGCCTTATCCATTAGAAGCTGGTTGCCGATCGCGTGGATCAGGTGGGTCTTGCCGAGGCCCACGCCGCCATACAGAAACAGCGGGTTGTACGAGATACCGGGGTTGTCCGCGACCTGAATCGCCGCGGCGCGTGCCAACTGGTTGGCCTTACCGGTCACGAAGTTGTCGAAGGTCAGAACCGGGTTCAGCTTGGAGCGCTCGTACATCGAGTCGGTCTCGCCGTTGCCGTTCGAGCTGGCGCTTTGGCCCGGTCGCCACGTGCGGCGGGCGGCTGCCGCTTCGTTCGCGTCGAGGCTTGGCAGATCGAGGTCGGCGGAATCGTCAGCGGCCGCGGCGCGCGCGTTCGCATTTTGTTCAGCTGCGGCGCGGGCATTGGCGTTGAGATTGGCCATCGCGTTGTTCGCGCCGTTCGTACCAGCGGCGCGCGCGGCCTGCGCCGCTTGCACGGCGCCGACGGCTGCGTCCACCGCGGCACCATTGCCGGCGCTGCCGCCCATCGAGCCAGGCGCGGAAGCCGGACGCGCAGAAGCCGGGGCCGGCGCGGCTGCGGCAGGGGCACGCATGCCGGCTTTCGGGTCGAGCACGAATTGGACGTCGACGGGAGCCTGCCAGAAATCGCGGGCCATATCCGCGATGCGGCCGGAGAACTGGCTCTTGACCCAGTCGAGCTTGAAGCGGTTCGGCGCGGCGATGCTGAGCGTGTTCGCAGCGGCGTCGAAGGCGACCGGGGCCAACGGTTTGATCCACGTCACGTACTGCTGGGGCGTCAGCTCGCGCTCCAGCAATGCGGAACAGTGTTGCCAGAAATCGTTCATCGAGTTGCTGTCGTTATGGTGTGCACGGCGGTTGCCGCTGCCCCTGTCGCGCGCACGCAACAAGGCCCTGAGCAGCCAGGCTAACCAGGCGTAATGGCTCCAGGCGCTTGTGCCACAAGGGTTTGCGGGGCAAGCGAGCCGGAGCGGCGTGCAGGATTTTTGGGAAGTAAGGCGAGATTCTAACGCCAAAACGGACCCGCAAGGGAGTTATCCACAGGGACGGATCACGAGGCTTGCTCTTCATGGAGCCGGCCCGAACCAGGCTAAACTATTGACGGTCAACGAAAAACCGGTTTAA